>JBKPSC010000328.1:0-17475 GCA_046734915.1 Acidobacteriota bacterium
CGCGATGTCCAACAGGGCCCCGATGGCCTGCTGTACCTGTTGACCGAGGAAGACGAGGGCACGCTGCTCCGGATTGAGCCGGTGCGCTGACTCCGCCCGTTCTCCCTCGCCGGCCGATCGCACTTCACGACTGAGCCCAAATCGCACGCGCGACTGATCGGACACGCTTGAGCTCCGATTGGCAGCGACTATAACATATATGGCTATGGCTGATATTGACATCCGGATGCTCGATCGGGAGCTGAAGAAGGGCTCGGCCGAACTGATCATCCTCTCGATCGTCGAGATGCGGGCCCGGCACGGCTACGAAATCAGCAAGTTGATCGAAGCGCGCTCGGAAGGTCAGCTCAAGTTCCACATCGCGTCGCTCTATCCGCTCCTCTATCGCCTCGAGGAGCGCGGGTGGCTGCAAGGACGCTGGGTGGAGAAAGCCGGCGAGCGGCGCCGGCGATTCTACAGCCTGACGGCGGCAGGGCGACGGGTTCTCGCGAGGCAGCGGCAGACGTGGAAGAAATTCGTCACCGCCGTCGGACTCTTGACCGGAGTGGATCATGCCTGACCCAGCGTTCTGGGCCGCCCAGGTCCGGCCGCGTCTCGCGGCACTCAGTCTCAGTCCGGGACGCGAGGCCGAGATCGTCGAAGAGATCGCTCAGCATCTCGACTTGCGGTACGAGGAACTGCGCGGCGGAGGCATGAGCGACGCCGCCGCCACGAACCTTGCGATCGACGAGTTGCTCGAGCCCGAAGCGCTTTCCGACTACATGCGCCCGCTGCGGCAATCGCAAGCCACGCCGCCGATTGCGCCCGGTATGCCGAAGCGGTCGTGGCTCGGCGACTTCCAGCAGGACCTTCGCTACGCCCTGCGCATGGTGCGAAGACAACCGGTCTTCGCCGCAGCCGCGGTGCTCACACTCGCGCTCGGGATTGGCGTCAACAGCGCCATCTTCGCGCTCGTCGACGCGACAATTCTGCGGCCGCTGCCATTCCACGAACCTGACCGCCTCGTCACACTGTGGGAGCAGCTGCCGAGTGCGGCTCGCGGGGCGGTTGCGCCGAGGAACCTGCTCGACTGGTCCGAACGCAATCGCACCCTCGAACGATTGGCCGGCTTCATGCCGAACGTGGGCGGCATGGTCATGACCGGCGCAGATGGCCTGGCTGAAACGGTCTCGCGCCAGTGGGTCACGGCCGGCTTCTTCGACGTCCTCGGCGTTCGGGCCATTGCCGGCCGGACGTTTCTGGCCGATGACGAAACCAAGTGGGCTCGGGTCGTCGTCCTCAGCGAGAGCTTCTGGCGCACTCGTTTCGGCGGAGACCCCGGCATCATTGGACGGCAGATCAAGCTGGACGGCGTGCCGTTCACCGTCGTTGGCGTCGCGCCCCGAGACTTCCAGTGGATCGGCCGCAGCACGATCTGGGCGATGGTGCCGTTGCAGTCACTGCCCCCGCGCGCGGGTCTTCTGCGCGCGATCGGGCGCCTGAAGGTCGGCGCGAGCGTCGAAGCCGCGGCGGCCGACATGACGGCCGTGGCCGCGGGACTCGCGACTGAGTCTCCAGCCACGAACGCCGCCCGAGGCGTGGGAATTGAGCCGCTCCGCGCGACGCTCATCGGCCGCGACCTGCGCCTGACATCGCTGCTCTTCGTCGCGGTGGTCGGATTCGTGCTCTTGATCTGCGGTGCGAACGTCGCCAACCTTTTGCTGGCGCGCGCCTCGGTCCGTGCGCGCGAAATGGCGGTGCGGGCGGCGCTCGGGGCAGACCGCCCGCGCATGGTGCGCCAACTACTGACCGAAAGCTTTGTGCTCGCGACGCTCGGCGGGTTTGCCGGGCTCGCGGTGGGCACGTCCATTCTGCTGGTTGCGCCGTCACTCGTTCCCGACGGCCTGCTGCCCGCGACCGTCACGCTCATGTTCGACGCGCGCGTGGTGGGCTTCTGTGCGGTCGTGACGCTCGTGATGGGAGGGCTGTTTGGTCTTGTCCCAGCCTGGCAGGCAAGCCGCCCCTCGCTTGTGCACGCGCTTGCGAGCGACAGCCGCTCGGCGACCGGACGCGGCGGCTTGCTTGGTCGCTGGCTGGTGGTCGGAGAAGTGGCCACCGCCGTGCTGCTCCTCTTCGGCGCGGGACTGCTGCTGCGGACGCTGGTGGCCCTGAACAACATCGATCGCGGCTATCGAGTCGAAAGTGCCCTCACGATGATGGTGGATCCACTTGGCTCGCGCTATCCAACGCCTCAATCGTTGATGCAGTTCTTTGACCAGGTCGAACGTGAACTGCGGACGGTTCCCGGTGTCGGGAGCGTGGCATGGGCCAGCACGCTTCCGCTCGGCCCCTCGTTTGCGGGGCGCTACGGGTTCGAGGTCGTCGGCGCCCCGCCGCTTGATGAGGCATTACGTTCGACGGCCGACTACCAGGTGATCAGTCCAGCGTATTTCGACACGCTCGATCTTCCGATCGTCGCCGGCCGGGCATTCACCGACCGCGACAATCGCGACAGCGTGTCGGTGTGTATCGTCAATGAAGCGTTCGTCAGGCAGCATCTCAACGGGAAGTCGGCTCTCGGACAGCGGATCGCCATTCGTGCTGCGACGTCGGCTCAGGCACCGCCCTCCGTCCGCGAGATCGTGGGTGTGGCCCGTCAGGTGAAGGAGCGACTCGACGCCATCGAGGATCTGGTGCAGGTGTATGTACCGTTCGCACAGAGCACTCTGGACGACATGTACCTCATCGTGCGCCCGGAGTCAGGTGCAGCGGAGGCGCTCGCGCCCTCTGTGCGCGCGGCCATCGGCCGAGTCGATCGCGAACAGCTGGTCAGCGTCCGTAACGTCATGACGCTCGATGAGCTGACGCGAACCGCAACGGCGCGTTACCGGTTCCGAGCCGTGCTGGTGATGACGTTCGCCGGCCTCGCCCTGGGGCTGGCCATGGTTGGTCTGTCGGGAGTCCTCGTCTACTCCGTGCAGCAGCGCGGGCGCGAATTTGGCGTGCGCCGCGCGTTCGGCGCCAGCACGAGCGACGTGCTTCGTCTCGTTGCTCTGTCCGCGCTTCGGGTGATTGCGATCGGCGCGGCCCTCGGACTCGGGTTGTCCACGATGCTCAGCCGCTTGCTGAGCACGATGCTGTTTGGCGTCGAGCCTGTCGATCCGATGACGTTTGCGTTTGTCGTCCTCGTGCTGGCGGCTACCGCGATGGCGGCCACCGCCGGACCCGCCTGGCGCGCTGTCCGCATCGACCCGGCTGATGCGCTGCGCGGAGAGTAGCAGGCGTGCGAGCAGGGTCAGCCTGTGACGGCCGACCCTGCCTCCGAGTCTTGCGAACGTGCAACGCCAGGAACTGGCTACCGCGTGCTGATCGCCGACAGCATGGTCCTCATCATCGTTCGCGGCGCCGCGCAGGGCCCTTGAAGCCTGAGCGCATCCCTGAAGTCGTCCCCCTCTGAGCGCACGCTGGCCGTCGTGCCATCGATGGACCGCAGGAACACCAGCAGGTTCGCCCGATCTGCCGGATTCAATGTCGACTGGATCGTGCCCGCCGCCAGTGCGTGCAGGGGGAAGACGTCCGTCAGAGTCGGAGCCTGGCCGCGGTGCAGGTAGGGCGCGTGGTAATTGATGCTGAACAACGATGGGGGCTGGAGTCCATTGACGCCAAATGCCGTGCTGCCGTTGGCGTTGTCCCTGAGCTCCAGCGGATTGTCGGCATCGAAGGTGCCTACATCTTCGAGGTAATTGATCGTGGCGCCGTTGCAGGTGAACGATTTGAACTCGTTCGCCAGCATTCCGGGAATGTTGATCGTCACCGGGAGCCTGGTGACGCCAGGGTCGGTCGGCGCCATGTTCTGGGCCACGGCGCCCGGATTGTCGCGATGGAAGATTTCACTCTTCGTCCACTTGGCACCGCCGTGGCACGAGGCGCAATAGGTCGTGAAGACGGAACGGCCAGCTTCGAGCATCACCGGATCGCCCTGCGGCTGATGCAGCGGTCGCACGGCGGCGAAGATCCACAGAGTCTGCGCATCGAGCGCGTCGCTGGCGCCGTGTGTGATGCCGTGATCGTAGATGGCGGGGTTGGCAGGCGTTGCGTTCCCGAGAGTGAAACACTGGCCGGGGGCGAGTAAATCGCTGGCAAAGCCGCATCCCCCCTGGGTCACGCGTGAGTTGGCGTTGAAGTCGGTGTTGCTGCCGCGCACGCCGCTCCAGTTGAGCAGCCGCTGATCGTCCAGGCTCTGCTTCGAGAACATCCCGTCCAGCGGAATCGTCTGGCGCGGTCCGGTGCCGAACGACCAGGTGACGCCATCGGCGAGCCCGTCCGGATGGCACGATCCGCAGGTGCTCCAGCCGTCCTTTGACATCTTGCCTTTGAAATTCCTCGGCACGAAGTTGCGGATCGGCGTGCCGAAGATGTCGTTGTCCGGAATGCCCAGCGCCGTGAAGAACGCCAGCTTGCCGACCAAAATGGCGTGCGCGAGGCTGCCAGGGGCGGGCGGCTCGGCGGAGTCGATGTCGAGCTGCAGCGTCAGGCACAAACCATCCTCGACGTTCATGGATGTCACCGAGAAATTCGCTTCGTTGTTGGCGTAGCCCCGCGTCCCGTCCTGGCGCATCACCACTCCGCTCGGCAGATTGCCCGTCTGGACGCGGCAATCCACGCGGGTTTGGGCTGCGTTCAGGATGTCGAGCTGACCATTCGAATCGAGCGTGGCGCGGAACACCTGATTGCCGCCGCGGCTCACAATCAGGAACGTGTCGCCCGCCAGATTGGCGTCGATGGCGACGACGTCGTTGGCAAACGTCCGATCGAGGCTGGGCGGGGGCGCTGCCGTTTCGACGTCGATCTGCTGGTTCAGATTGACGGTCTCACTCACGATCTCACTCAGCGCGCCGGTGTCGACGGTGTTGACGAGAGCCTGAACGTTCACATCGAATCGCTCTGGTGGCTCCGGCATTGCGCCGATATTTGGCAAATAGAGGCGGTGGCCGCGAATCAACGCCGACAGGAGTTGATTCGGAAAGACCCCCTGCTTGGCATTGGTGTTTTTGGGGTCGGCCGGATCATCTGGTTCCGGGCAAAATACCGGCGCGGTCTGGTGGGCCGGGTGCGCGCCGAGGCAGAAGTTCGCCCGGTTGGCGGTAAAGCCGGAGTCAGCCAGAGGAGACAACGTGATCTTGGTGATCGGCGGATTGGCATTGCCCGCCGGAAACGCGTGCACAACGCCTCTCTTGCCCAGATCGCGCATTTCACCGCCGAGTGAGAACGGATCGGGGAAGTGCGGGTTCAGTTCGGCGAAGATCTGCGTCACGAATACCGTTTCGTCTGCGTCGTCGCCGTCACCATTGTTGGTAATCGCAATCGCCGTCGGATTGCGTCCCACGACGACTTTGCCGACGGCTATCCGCGCGGGCGTAAAGATGATGGACACCGTCCCTTCGGTGTGGTTGGCAACATATAAGAGGTTCCCGTTCGGCGTCAGCGCGCAGCCACGCGGCTCGGTGCCGACTTCGATGGTCGCCTCGACGCGCGTGTCGTTGAGATTGACGACCGAAACCGTGCCGCTGATCCCGTTCGTGACATAGGCGAATCGGTCGTCCGGGCTCACCGCCACGCAGCGAGGTTCCTCACCAACGCCGATTTCGGCAATCTTTTCAGCGACGTCATTCCCCGCGTTGTCTTTGACTCTGATGAGGGACACACTATTTGCTTCGCGGTTGACGACGACGAGACGCTGTTCGTCAGAGGTCAACGCGATGGTGGTCGAATGACTCGGCATCGCCGACGTCGGTGGCGCCGGGGCTTGTTGTGCCGCGCCACCGAGGCCCGCTAAAGCGATGACGATTGCCGCGAGGGCCATGGTAGACCGTCGCGGGACTCGACCCTGCTGTCCCTGTCTCGACACGAACCACATCAGATTGGGTACGGTGGGTTTCATAGGCTGAATCCTTTCCGATTTCTGAACCTTCACGCCGCTCGTCATTTCACGAACATGGAGCCTCCCTTCTCTTTGTGACGTGTGGCCTTACGGCCGACAGTAGGCACAGGTCTTCGAGCGCGCACACGCAGGTGCGTCTGCCGTGCGCTGCCGGACTACTCCATGAGTGGATTGGTGATGCGGATGGTAGGAAAACTGATCGTGCGCAGGAGGGCTCTGACGAACCCGCGGGACTGTCCATGGCGTCATCGGCGTGTTGCTGGTCGCCTCAGACTGAGCGGCCACGGCTGGCGTTGCGTTGCAGCAGCAAGTGCTGCTCAAAGCAACGAACGATCTAACACCTGGCGGCCGAGTGGAACAAGTCAAGAGTGACCTGACGACAGCATCTTGCCCACGGCGCGTGACCACTTCATTTCGGCCGCGTCACGTTTTGAACACCTCGTCAGTTCAGCGCGATCGTCGTTGGACGGGACAGATTGCGGATGAGCACAAATCGGATCGGGTCGGCGACCCGCCGAGCTGTGTGACACGGAGGCGTCCTTTGCGCTGCTGTGTCGTTCAGAGGGCGCTGTTAATTCCGAACAAAGAGTCGCTCGCGGTGCCGAGCGTGCGTCGCCCTCGCATCAGCGAGGTGGCACGCCCCGGAGGAGCCGCGCGATCAGCACCAGCGCAAAGACAAGCGCCACGAGGATCAGAAAGCGGAGCATCGCCCGGATATTAGCGCGTGACCTCGCTCATCCGTCCGCTTGCACCCTGCCCAGAGCCCATCTGTGTAAATCGGGGTCCGCCGACGTTGATTCCCAAAGACGGACGACTCCATCTGACGCGCCTCTCAGCACGGTGGCTCATCACCGACCGCCGCTGATGTCGGCAAGAAAGGAGAACTCCAATGACCTCGAGATGGCGCCCAATCGTCGCGCTGGCCGTCGCGGTGCTCTACATGTCGTACGAAGCGCGTGGCCAAGGCACCGACCTGATCAACGTCGTCGCCGACAGCTATAGCGCGAGCCACGCCGCACTGGGCGGAAACATCGGCAATCAGAGCGCCTTCGCGGTGCCCGACAACTGGGAACCCTTCACCCTCGCCAGCCGGCTGAGCTCCGCAATGGTCTACGACACCGCGGCATTCCCCATCGGATCGTCGTTAGCCGGTTTCGCGTATTCGTTCAACGAACAAAACGGCGCCGCCGTGCGCAGCAGCCCGAGCTTCGGGCCGCTGTTCGCGGAGCGGCCGCTGACGAGCGGACGCGGGAGCCTGAACATCGGCCTCACGTTTCTGCACCGCAGCGCGAGCCAGATCGAAGGAACCGACCTTGGCGACGGCAGCCTGAAGTTCTACACGCCGATCGAGAACAGAAATGGCGCCGGAACCGCTGACCTGATCGAGTCGACGTTCTACGTGGGCGTCAAGACCGACACGGCGACGCTCTTCGCGACCTATGGCGCCCTCGCCAAGTTGGACGTCTCGGTGGCCGTTCCGATCCAGCACGTCACCGTGGAGTCGACCGTGTCGTCGGAGCTCTCGCGCTTCGGACCCACGAGCGGCATCCCCGGTTCTCAGGTGCCAGCCGCTGTCGCGACCGCGAGCGGCAGCGCGAGCGGGCTGGGTGACATCGCGCTTCGAGCCAAGTACAACGTCTTCGACAACGCCAGGGGGGCCTTGGCCGGCGGCATCGACGTGCGCCTGCCCACCGGTGACGAGACCAATCTGCTCGGCACTGGCCGGACCCGCACCAAAATCTACGTTTCGATCACCGGCAAGACGCCGAAGCTCTTCCCGCACGTCAACTTGGGCTACACGTTCGACTCGGAGTACAGCGACGACGTGCTGTTCTACTTCGGCTCGGAGTTCAGCTACGCCGCCGGCGCCGAGTACGTCGTCCATCCACGCTGGACGATCCTCGGCGATCTGCTCGGCCGGAGCCTGGCCAACGAGGGGCGTTTCCAGGAGCAGCCGGCGACGTGGCAGCTGGTGCGGACGGTGTCGCTACCCTCTGAAACGAGAACGGTCAGCTCCCTGGTGTACCAGCCCTATACCCGCTTGAACACGACGCTGGCCGCGGTCGGGGCGAAGTTCAATCCAGGATCCAAGTTCATCGTCTCGGGGCACGTGCTTCTGGCGATGACCGACGCCGGAGTCAAGAGCCATCCGACGCCCGTACTGAGCGTGGACTACTCGTTCTAAGCGCGGCGGAGGCGCCAACGCAGCGCAGCGGAGCTCTATAATGCCGATGCATGTGGTCTCAGCTGACCGCTGGCCGTGCGTGGCTGCTGGCCGCCGTTTTCGCCGTGAGCTGTTCCGGCGAATCGTCCGCGCCGCCGGCCGCGCCGACGCCCACACCGGCGCCCGGCTCGCCCGCCCCGTCCGAGCCGGCCAACGTGGCTGGCACCTGGACGGGCACACTCGAATCGACCGGGTTCGCCACGCGGCGGATCACGATTCTCGCGTTCCAGGGCGGCACGTGCGTCGACGGCGCGTGGCGAACCGAGCCTGCCGAATGGGTCGGCGCGATCAGCGGTTACGCCGCCGTGTCGTCGTTCTCTGGATCGATCTCGTTCCAGCGGCCGGCAGACGGACCGGGCAGGTGCGGCGGCATAGGAGAGTTCTCAGGTGCGGTCGGCGCCAACGAGTTGCGGTGGACGAGTACCGGTTTTACCGGCGAGTGTGCCGGCGGACTGCCGCAATCGGTGACGATCACACTCCGACGCGAGTAACCTGGATTTCAGTTTACGGATGCTGATGCTCCATCGCACCGTGGTCGGTCATGCCACCATGGGGCATCGGCTGCCCCATCGTCATGTTCCACATGCGGCCGCCGACGGCGGGAGGCCTGATGCGGAAGAAGATTCGGTACGACACCGGGCGGCTTCCGTGCGTGAATTGCAGGACCTCGGGCAGCGCGTAGAACGAGACGTCGGCGCCAACTCCCACTGAGAATCCTCGAGCCGCGACGATATCCCGAACGATGCCGGCCGTCACCGTGCGGACTGGATCGACGAGCTCACCGGGGTGCGGCCGGTGAACGATTTCAGGAAACAGGAGCACCTCGGTCTCGACGGTCAAGTCCTCGAAACGACCGTAAATCGACGTCCGGCGTATCTGCTGTGTCACCTCGCCCAGGAAGACCCGGACGGTGCTGAACGTGCGGGCGTTCCGTCCGGCAGCCAGCGTGAATGCCGTGAACCCCGATTCGCGCTGCCTGAACCACGACACCGATCCGCTGGTCCGGCGCTGGTCTCCGGGCTCCAGGCTCTCGGGCTGGTTCAGAAACCCGTGTGACACCTGCATCGCCCACTCAGGCGTCGGCCTGAACCAGACTCGAGCCGACCAGGAGTCGAGTTTCCCCATCTCGAGGTTGTATCGACGCTCGTCCGGCTCGCGCGCCCGGAACCACGCGCCTTCGATCGAGATGGGCCCTTTGTCCAACCCTGCCATCAGCACGCCGGTCGCGATGTGCGTGGAGTCCAGGATGTGATGTGAGAGCGGCGCCGTCGGATTCTCGGCGCTCGACGGCCGATGCATGAATGCTGCGGGGCCGAGGGGAGCTTCGCCGCGCGGGCCGCCGGCGATCGTCAGCCCTACACCACGGCCGATGGGCACGTGCCAGGTCGCAGAGAGCTGCATCCACAGATCGTGTGGATGCTGGCGATCGGTGATCTGAAGGCCGCGATAGGCCTCGCCGAACTGCAGGATCTGTGAGTAGCCTGCGCCTCGAACCGTCGCCGGCTCGGCCGAAACCATGCTGGCAGCGGAAAGGGTGCCGCGTCCCACCGGTCGCATGGCGGTCACCATTGCCCAGTTCTGCGACACGAACTCCGTGTCGCCTCTGAGCCCGCCCTGGTGATTGAAGGTGCCGAACAGCACGCCGTCGAACCCGAACGTCCAGACGCTGGCGCTCGGCGGCGGCACCGTCGGCTGTTCGACGGCGTCCTGCGCCGATACCGCGCGCCCGCAACACACCACGACGATGAGAACCGCGAAATGTAAGGAACGCGCCACGGCGGCTATTTGACGCCGGCTGACTGCTCGGCGAGCGCGGCCAGCTCGGCGAGGAGACTCTGACCGCGATCGGCGTCGTACCAGGATTGTCTGTCGCCAAATCGCTTCGCGTTCTCTGGCGAATCGGCCATCGACAGAAACCAGCGCTGCACGACCTCTGGGCGCTCGACGAACGCTCCGATTTCCGCGTCGCCGCGCAGCAGCACGATCGTCGGCGTGGCCGTGCGGCCATCGGGCGTGCGGTGGTTCCGCATGACCGGTGCGCCCTGGTTTCGATCGACGATGCGGAATGGGATCGGAACGGCGGACGCGAGGCGGGCGACGTACGGCAGCGTGTTGACCGAGTCGGGACACCAGTCTTCGGCGACCGCGAGGATGCGCAGGTCGGCGCCGGCACGACGGAAGCGCTCGACCACCGGTGCAGGAACGACGGCACTCGCTGTGACCGAGAGCCACCGTTCTCGCTGCGCCGTGGCCTTCTCCAGGAATTGCGCCCACGTCACGCCGCGAGCGAAGAACTCGCTCGCGCTCGGGCCTTGCGCCACGACGGGACTGCCAGAGAGTGAGATAAGCGAGAGGCAGAGCCATCCCGCAGCCAAGCGGAAGGCACCGAATCGGGAGGCTGACGCGAGAACGGAGACTGCCACCGATGGCAGCTTAATATAGCCCGGTGGCGGAACGGTCTGGACATCCGCCGTCGAGAAGAGGATTCATGCGCCGATCCAAAATTACCGTGTGGCTGCGGGTGATGCTCTGGCCCGCCGCCGCGCTCGCCGATCGGGCCGCCTGGGGCGGCTCAAGGTGCGATCGTCGAGAATCGCACCCCTGGGCCTAGCGCAAACCGAAGCGGAATGTGATCTGCGACCCGTCATTCAGCGAAATCGCGAAGCCATACGTCTTGCCGACCTGCAGGTATTGGTCCTTCGTGTTGATGTTGAAGATCCACTGCCGGTCGACTGGATCCCAGCGGAATGCCGCGTCCGGCGTCGTGGACTCTGGAATCTCGTTGGCCGTCGTGTTCACAGTGCCGTTGATGACCTGAACGATTCGGAAATCCGACACGGTGCCAGCGGCCCCAATCGAAGTCCCGTTGGCGTCGCACACGCGGAACTTGGCCGGCACCGTCGAGTTCTTCTTGACCACGCTGGTCCCATCGGCATTGATCGGCTGAAGAATCGTGTGGCCGGACTGGCCCAGGCAGGCGCCAAGGCCGTAGAGGATCGACAGGTTCGCGCCCACGAACGTCAGCGTGTAATTGTCGCCGAGCGTCAGCGTGCCCTGCTGAATCGGATAGGCGCCCACGGCTTCACCGGCCACTCGTGTGAGAGCGCCGGTGAACGCGTCGGTGAAGACGAGCGATCCGCTGGTAACTTGATAAGTGAAGGCCGGATCCAGGGCCGCGAGCACCTTCGTCTTGGCGTCGGCGGTCACGGTCACCGGCCGCGGTGTGATCGTCAGCACACCGTTCACGAAGGTGATCACGTAGTTCGGGCTGAGCGCGACAGAGCCTTGCCTGATGGCATACCCGCCGACGTTCTCACCGGCGTCGCGCACGGGCGTCCCGGTGAACGAATCGTGGAACGCCAGCGAGCCGCTGGTGATCTGATACGTCAAGCCAGGATCGCCTGGCCCGTACACCTTCGTTTTGGGGTCAGCGGTGACGGTGACGGGCCGAACCGTGATGACCAGCGTCGATCCGGTGAAATCGAGAGTGTAGTTCGGATTCAGCGACAGATTCCCCGCCAGGATGGCGTAGCTGCCTACGTCCTGGCCAGGCTGCCGCGTGAGCGCGCCGGTGAACGTGTCGTTGAAGGCCAGCGATCCATGGGCGATGTGGTACGTCAGCTGCGGATCATCATTACCGTAGACCTTCGTCTGAGGGTCGGCCTCAACCGTCACGGGACGCCGCGTAATCATGAAGTTCGCCTGACCGTAGGTGATGGCGTAGTTGCTGAGCGCTGACGCCGAGCTCAGAGAAGCGCTGATGATGTAGGGGCTTCCGGCCACGGTCTCCCCGCCCGTGCGGGTGTACGTCGCCGTCACGCCGTCGGCAGTCAGGAAACCATCCAACGCCCCGGTGAGCGTCGGGTCGTCTTCACCGTAAATCTTTGTCGCAGCAGCAGGCGTGACACTGGCCGGACGCGGCGACACGGCCAGCGAGCCGTCGTGGTACTGGATAGTGTAATTGCCCAGGCCGCTGCCGATTGCGTCGCTCGCGACGATCGGATACGGTCCACCGAGGACGCTGGCGCCGGCGGCCGCCCCGGCCGAGGTCAGGGTCACCGTCGCCACGGCGTCACCGTTGATGAAGCCGTCGGAGGTGAACTCCGTACCCTCGAAGGTGATCGAATCGCCGTACGTCTTCGATCGGCTGTTCGCGGTCACGCTCGCCGGCTTACGCGTCACTGTGAGCGACGTGCTCACGTCGGTCACGGGTTGAGCGTTCTCGTCGCCTGAATAGTCGTAAGTGATCACGTATGGCGAGCCGCCGACTGGCAGGGCATGCGTGTCGAATGCGGCAAGCGTGAAGACGTTCGAACCATCCGCCAGCGCCAGCGGGCCAACCGTCGTGCCGGCAATCGTGATGGTGACCGACCCGCCGATTGTCGCGTAGCCGTCGACGGCGCCCGACAGAGCGATCGACGCGGTTCCGTAGGTGATCGACTGGCTCGCGGTGAGGCCCGAGAACGTCGGGACCAGCTTGCCGACGACGAGCGTGAAGCTCTGTGTGGCGTCGCTGCCGATGCCGTTGCTGGCGGTGATCGTGATCGGGTAGCTGCCGACGGTGCCCAACGCAGGCGTGCCGCTCAACACGCCAGCGGACGTGAACGTCACTCCCGACGGGAGCGCACCGGTGTGGCTGAAGCTCGGTGCCGGGAATCCCGTCGCGGCAGCCGTAAACGAACCCGGCGAGTTCACGACGAACGTCGTCGTGGCCGGACTCGTGATCGCCGGCGCCTGGCCGACGGTCAGCGTGAAGCTCTGCGTCGCCGAAACGCCGACGCCATTCGCAGCCGTAATGGTCAACGCGAAGATGCCGGTAGCCGCCGGCGTCCCCGCGAGGGTAGCGGTACCGTTGCCGTTGTCGAGGAAGCTGACGCCCGCTGGCAACGACCCGGACTGAGTCAGCGACGGCAACGGGAATCCCGACGCGGTCATGGTGAACGTGCTGGCCGTATCGATCAAGAACGTGGTGCTGGCGGCGCTGGCAATCGCCGGCGCCTCGTGAACCGTCAGCGTGAAGTTCTGTGTGGCCGCGGGAGGCACGCCGTTCGCGGCTGTGATAGTGACGGCGTAGGTACCGCCGGTGCCCACGGCGGGGGTTCCGCTCAGAACGCCAGCCGCGGTGAAGGTCACGCCTGCGGGCAGTGCCCCGCTCAGCGTGAAGGTCGGCGCCGGCGACCCCGTCGCGGTCACGTTGAACGACCCCGCCGCACCGACCGTGAACGTCGTCTGGTCGGCGCTCGTGATCGCCGGCGGCTGCTGAACCGTGTGCGGGACAGCCGCCGACGTGCTGCCGTTGTAGTTGCTGTCGCCAGCCAGGATGGCGGTGATGGGTCGGCTGCCTCCCGTTGTGAGCGCCACGCTGCAGAATCCGACGGCGGCCGTCGCGACGCAGCTGTCGACGCCGTCTGTCACCGTGACCGCTCCACCCGGCGTTCCACCGCCTGGCGCATTGACCGTCACAGCAAACGTGACCAGCACGGCTTCGCCAGGAATCGATGGATCCGGACTATCGGCGGTGATTGCGATCGCCGTGCTGGCCCTGTTCACCATGTGCCCAACGCCAGCCGATGTCGACGCCGCGAAGTCCTCATTGCCGATGTAGGAAGCCGTCACGCTCTTCGCCCCGGCCGTCGTCGAGACGAGCGAGCAGGAGGTCGATGGCAGCGTGGCCGAGCAACTGCTCGTGCCGTCACTCACGGTGACCGTGCCCGCGGGTGTTCCCGCCCCGGGGGCCGAGACGGCCACGCTGAAGTTCACGGCGTACGCCTGGCCAACGACCGTCGCGGTGGCCAGGGCGGCGGCATTGCTGATCGTGGTCGTCGTCGCAGCCGGGTTGACGGTGTGCGGCGTCCCCGCCGACGTGCTCGTGCTGTAGTTGGCATTGCCGGCATACACGGCGGTGATCGTCTTGGTCCCCGCGCTGGTCGACGTCAACGTGCAGGTGCCCGAGGTTACGGTCCCGACGCACGTCGCGGATCCATCGCTGACCGTCACGTTGCCGCTGGGCGTGCCACTCCCGGGTGCAACGGGGGCGACAGCGAAGTTGACGGCGTACGGCTGGCCCACGACGGTGGCCGTGCTGAGCGCCGACGTGTTCGTGATCGTCGTGGTCGTCGCGGCCGGATCGACGGTACGCGCCGCAGTGCCCGCACTCGCCTGGAAAAAGCTGGTCCCGCCGTAGGTCGCGGTCAGTGTGCCGGTGCCCGCCTGCGTCGGAGTCAGGGCGCAACTGCCAGTCGACGTTGTCCCACCGCCGCCCAAGAGGGCCGCGCTGCAGCTCCCACCCAGAGAGCTGGTGATGTTGACCGATCCAGTTGGTGCGACCACACCCGACAACGCGTTCACCGAGACGCCCACCGTAATCGGCTGACCGGTGACTGAAGGAGCCGGCAGGTGCGAACTGATCGACGTGGCCGTCGGCTGGCCGGCGACGGACAGGCTGCCGGTGCCGCTGCCGGAACCAATCTGGCACCCTAATCCGCTGGTCGCCGTGACGGTAAAGGACGTGGTGCCGCTCGGCGTGACGTCGGCGGTCGTCGTGATGACGAGCGTCGCCGGCACGTCGCCGCCGGTGCTCGTGACCGATAACGGACTGAACGAAAAGCCGGTGCCCGCCGGCAACGTGCCGCTGAGACTCAATGAAGCCGTGCAGCTCGGGTTGCTGGCGTTGAAGGTGCCGTTGAACTTGACGACGAGGTCATAGGTCGCCGTGTTGCCGGCAACGATGGGAACGACGGGCAACTGCGTGGACACCGTGACGTCGTTCGGCTTGCCGTCGGTGAAGGTCGTCTGCGCCTGCGAGGCCACGCCGTAGGCCGTGAGGTAGAACCGCACGTTCAGATCGTGTTCGTCGGGCGAGAACTCGGTGCTGACGATGTTGCCGTCGGCGTCCGCCGTCACGGACACGAGGGGATGCTGATCCAGCAACGGTTCCTCTTGCAGCACCAGCGCGACGGTCTCGCCAGGCTGCCATCCGCTGCCAAAGATGGTGACGGTCGAGCCCGGCGTGTAATCGTCCTTGTCGGTGTGAATCGTCGCAAAGCCGTAGATCTCACCGCTGCGGCCACCCGCGCCGCCAGTTAGCAGCAGAGCGCCGTCGTGTGGTCCTGACCGCCAGGCCTTCCCGGCCGGAAAGCTCAACGCCGCACCGGTCGCCCATTCACGCGCCACGACCGGCGGTCCCGGAGCGACGTACCCGGACTCACAGATGCCGCTGCCATTCACGCCACCCGTAGCGCAGAAGCGGCCGTTGGCGCCCTCCCATGGCGTGTAGAGTTCGGCGGCTGGCGCGGCGGCGCCGGCAGCCGTTCCACCGACGACGAGCACCTGGTTGTTGTGTGGCAGCAGGAAAGCCAGATGTCCCTGCCGGCCGAACGACAGTCTGTTGTCCGTCGAGGCGATGACGTTCGATCGGGGATCGAAGATCTCGGCGCTCGCGAGTTCGCCGCCAGCCGATGCGCCGCCGACGAGCAGCACGCGTCGATCGAGCAGCGTCGTTGCCGACAGACCGACGCGTGCGGCCGACATCGCCGGACCGGCCGACAGCGTGGCGGTCGATGGATCGAAGACGTCGGTCGAGGACAGCGCATCCTGTCCGTCGAACCCGCCGGCAATCAGCACGCGTCCGTCCTCGAGCAGCGCTGACGCGTGGAGCATGCGCGGCGCCGACAGCGTCTGGTCCAGGACCGTGAAGATCGACGTCGCGGGATCGAAGATCTCGAGAGCCGCGGTCGGCTGTGCGCCCATGTCGCCGCCGGCGATCAGCACGCGGCCATCGGCAAGGCGCGTCGCCGTGTGCCCCCGTCGAGGCACATTCAGAGCGCCGGCTGGCGTCCAGGCGTTCGTGGCGGGATCGAAGAGTTCCGCCGTGGCCGAGATCTGTCCGTCGACGCCGGTGCCCCCCGTGACCAGCACGCGCCCATCGACGAGCAGCGTCGCGGAATGGCTGGCTCGTGCCATCTCCATCGATGGCGTGGCCACGAAGCCCCAGGCGGCGGGACTGTAGCGCTCGGCAGACGCCGTGACACCACTCCCGGTCACACCGCCCGTGATGAGCACGCGTCCGTCGAGCAGCAAGGTGCCCGCGGCGCCGGTGCGCACATCGGTCATGTCCCCCGCTGTCACCCAGGTCTGCGCGGGACCCGCTGGATTCAGGGCGCCGACCAGCGCATAACTCGCCGCCACGGCGACACCGCCAACCACCAGCGACAACAGCAACCGTTTCATAAGTGCCCTCGAGCGCGTTCCGGGGAACGAGCGGCTCCGCAGAGACGCGAATCTGCGGTCGAGGCAGCAACCGAAGTACCTGTGATCGGCAGCCAGACAACGGTGGCGGGCTAAGCAGCGGGCGGGGTGGTGGTTGTCGGGCGTTCGGAGGCGATCAGGGCGTGCAGGCGCGCGAAAATCCGGTCAGCGTGAGTACCGACTCACGGCGACTTTCTGCCTCGGCGCACGTGATTTGCGCCGCGCTTGGAATGCCCCGAAGACCGCTCGTCAGGGTCGGGCAGGTCGCGGCATCGTCAGAATGGCGGCCATCATCTCGATGCCTTCCCAGAGATTCTGCAGGCGCAGATTCTCGTCAGGTCCGTGCTGGTTGTTGTCGTGGTTCACCATCGAGAACCCGACGGTCGGCATCCGGGTGCTGAACGTCGCGAACGGCATGCTGCCACCGAGTGTCGGCTGTCGCGCGATCTCCCACCCATCGCGTGTCAGCGCGTCGGCTACGGCGCGCGCGAACGGCTCGTCCATCGACACGCGGGGCGCCGTCGAGCCCGCGCGCAGATCGACGCGGGCGATGAGCGAGTGCGACAGGCGCTCGACATCGCTCGGCTCGCGGCCTTCGACCACGAAGTAGCCCTGTTGGCGAATGTGCTCGACAACGAGGCTGTTCTGCTTCGCGGGGTCGAGTCCGTTCACCAGGCGCATTTCGATGCGGGCGGAGGCCGCCGCCGGAATCGCCGATCGGGCCGGCGCGTCGAGCCCGCCGCCGGATTCCATGGCCAGGATGCTGAGCGTCGGCTCGTTCAGCTTCCGCTCGATCCGCTCCTCGCCCCGCTCGGGCAGGGCAACGAGGAAATCCTTCTTCAGCGACACTTCGACGTTGGGCATCTCCTCGATCGCCTGCAGTTCGGTCGGCGTCAGCGGCACCACGTCGCGATAGAAGTTCTCGATGGTGACGCGGCCGCGGTCGTCCTTCATGCTGGCCAAGAGCCGGGCGAGACGCATCGAAGGATCGGGCGCCCAGTTACCGTAGTTGCCCGAGTGCAGCTCGTGCTTCGCCCCGTACACCGTCAAAGTGAGACCGGCGCCGCCGCGCACCCCGTAGTAC
>JBKPSC010000329.1:0-10976 GCA_046734915.1 Acidobacteriota bacterium
CTTCACGGTCCTCATCGCCGGCAACCTGAGCGCGGTGGCGTGGGTGCTCGACGTCGTCAGCGGCGGCAGTTATCTGCCGGCGCTCATCATCGCGACGTGCGTGATCGTCAGCTACACGCTCGCCGGCGGGCTGTATTCCGCGGTGTGGACGGACTTCGTGCAGATCTACATCGCGCTCGTCGGCTTCGTTTCGGCCGCTGTCTGGCTGATCGTCACGCGAGGCTGGAGCAACATGATCGCGGCCGTTCCGCCCGGCGCCGTCGACCTGTCCTCTCTCGTGAGTCTCGGCAGCGGCGCGCTCGTGAACTGGGCCGGCATGATTGCGCTCGTCTTCGGGAACGCGATGGCGCTCGACTTCATGGAGCGCGTGTTCGCGGCCAGGGACGGACGGACCGCGAGACGAGGCTGCTACTACAGCGCGACG
The DNA here is from genome assembly GCA_046734915.1 of Acidobacteriota bacterium. GTDB lineage: Bacteria > Acidobacteriota > Vicinamibacteria > Vicinamibacterales > CAVVIG01 > VFZL01. The sequence goes on from JBKPSC010000329.1 coordinate 425, forward strand.
ATGACGCTCATCATCGGTGCAGCTGTCGCCGTCATCGGACTGGCTGGGCTCGGGTCGGTGAAGGACGCCGCCGACCCGCGCATGGTGCTGCCGACGATGGCGGTCGGTAGCATGCCGTACTGGATGGGCGTGATGGTGTTCATCGGCGTGCTCGGCGCGTCCATGTCCACGGCGAACGGCGCGATCCTGGTCATCTCCACGGTGCTCGCCCGCAACGTGATCGCACGGTGGCGCGCAAGACCTGGCGCCGGCGGCGTGAAGACAGCAGCGGAGATGACGGCCGACGAGGATCGCAAACTGCTCCGCCTGTCGCGGCTGATGGCGCTGCCGACCGCGGCAGCAGCCGCCTTCGTCGCGTACGTTCGACCGGAACCGGGCGTCCTGCTCATCATCGCCTTCGACATCGTCTTTGCCGGCTGCGTCGTCCCGCTGTTCGCCGGGGTGTACTGGCCGAAAGCAAACAGCGCCGGTGCGATCGCATCGGTCGTTGTGGGGACGTCGGCGCGGCTCATCGCGCATTTCGTGACGCCTGCCGCATGGGCAGGACTCGACTCACTGGTCCCACCGGTCCTCAGCGCGCTGGCTTTCTATACCGCCTGTCAGCTCACGTGGAGGACCCAGGAGAGCCGTCACTTCGTGCTGAGCGAAGTCGCACAGGAGGGGGCATGACAATCGCCCGAGGAGTTTGCGCATCGATCATCGTTCTTACTGTTTCCGGTCTGGCCGGCCAGGAACGGCAGACGCCGGCACCCGAACCCGAGCGACCGGCACGACCGGCACGTCCCGGCGTGAGCGCGCCAGGAATCAAGCGCGAGATCGCCGCGATCAAGCCGCTCGCCGAGTTTCCGGTCGAAGGGACTCCCGATTGGCAAGTCGTCACCGCCGATGCTGTGTGGGTGACGAGCGCGCGAACGAACACGGTGCACCGGCTCGATCCCAAGACCAACAAAGTCGCCACCGTCATCGAGGTCGGCAAGAAGCCGTGTTCGGGACTGGCCGCGGCATTCGGCAGCATCTGGGTCCCGAATTGCGGCGACAACACGCTGTCGCGAATCGACGTCAAGACCAACATGGTCACTGCGACACTGCCCTTTGGCCCGGCGAACAGCGAAGGCGGGATCGCCGCGACCGCAGACAGCATCTGGATGCTGACCGACCCGCGCGGCGCGCTCTCGCGCATCGATCCCGACACCAATCGCATCGTTGCCGACGTCGCGGTTCCGCCAGGCTCGTTCGTGTGCGTCGTCGCGGACGATGGCGCGATCTGGGCCGTGAGCACGGAGAAGAGCGTGGCCGTTCGCGTCGACCCGAAGACGAACCTGATAACCGACCGCGTCGAGGTGGGACCACACCCGCGATTCACGGCCGTTGGCGCGGGAGCAATCTGGACGTTGAACCAGGGTGACGGCAGCGTCTCGCGCGTCGACACCCGGACGAAAAAGCTCGTCGCCACGATCGACCTCGGCATTCCCGGGCCCGGCGGCGAGATCGCGTTCGGTGAAGGATTCGTGTGGGTGACGATCATGGAGGTCCCGCTCACGCAGATCGATCCCAACACGAACAAAGTCACGAAGCAGTGGTTCGGTGCCGGTGGAGACGCTGTGCGCGTGGGTCACGGGTCGGTGTGGCTGTCGAATCTGCGGCAACAGAACGTGTGGCGGATCGATCCGAAGCAGCCCTGAGGACGGACATGAGCATTCTTTTCGAAGACGTGATTCAGCCTGCGGCGACCTGGTCGCACGTCTTGAAGCGTGGGACGTCGCTTCGGATCACCGACCTCGAGGGTGACGCCAACGTCGGAGCGATCTTCTACAACTGGGAGAATCCGTCGGAGCGCTACAACATGCCCGACACGTTGAAGGCGCAGCACATCGCGCGGCTCAGCCGCGGCAACGTGCTCTATTCGGACATGGGCCGCGTCCTCTGCTCGATCACCGAGGACTCGCTCGGCTGGCACGACCCGTTGAGCGGGTGCGCGAATGCACTGGACGTGACGGCGAGGCACGGCGAGAAGCGATATCAGGAGCATCGCAACGCATTCCATCGGAACGCCTACGACAGCTTCCGTATCGAGCTCGCGAAGTACGGACTGAGTGCACGTGACATGGCGGCGCCCCTGAATTTCTTCAGCAGGGTTGTCGTCGACCAGGCCGGAGACATGTGGTTCATGCCGCACCATTCACATGCCGGCGCGTTCGTGGAGTTGCGCGCGGAGATGAACGTGCTGGTCATCCTCAACACGTGTCCGCATCCGCTCGACCCGAATCCCGAATACGAGCCGAAACCGGTGCACCTGACGGTTCGGCGCGTGTCCTCGCCCGCCACCGACGACGTCTGTCGCGTCTTCTGCGCTGAAAACATGCGCGGATTCGAGCTGACCGAGAGGTATGCCCTATGACCCGAGCACCGCTGACAGTGACCACGAGCGCCGCGACGCGACTGCAGGAAAGCGATCTCGATCCGGCGCGCGCCATCTACGACGCCATCGTTCCCGCTGGCGAACCGTGGGCGCACGAAATTCTCTCGGGTCAGTATCTGCGGATCGTCGACGTGGAGGGCAACCAGGCCGCCGACACGCTGTTCTACAACGCACACGACTACGAGGATCGCTATTCGGCGCAGGACACGATTCGGGCGCAGGCCAACATCTATCTGACCACGGGCACCCGGTTGATGTCGTCGAAGGGAAACCTGCTGCTGACGATCGTCGCGGATACGTGCGGGCGCCACGACACGCTCGGCGGCGCGTGCGCGACGGAAAGCAACATGGTCCGCTACGCGCTCGAGAAGCGGCACATGCACGCCTGCCGGCAAAGCTTCGTGAAGGCGGTGCTCGACTGGGGCCGCGGCTTCGAGAAGCGCGACATCACACACAACATCAACTTCTTCATGAACGTACCGGTCACGCCGGCTGGGAAGCTGACGTTCGAGGACGGACTGTCCGGTCCGGGCAAATACGTCGAGTTGCGCGCCGAGATGGACGTGCTCGCCGTGATCAGCAACTGCCCGCAGTTGAACAATCCGTGCAACGCCTATAACCCGACTCCTCTTCGCGTGCTCGTCTGGGACGCGCGGTGAGGTCGGCGATTGGCAAAGTCCTCATCGCGAATCGCGGCGTCATCGCCTGCCGGATCATTCGCAGCCTTCGCCGGATGGGCATCGCGCCGGTGGCGGTCTACTCGGATGCCGACCGTCACGCGCCGCACGTTGCGCAATCTGACGAAGCCGTCCGCATCGGACCGCCACCGGCGGCAGAAAGTTATCTGAACCAGGAAGCAATCCTCGAGGCAGCACGAACGACGGGTTCCAACGCGGTTCATCCCGGCTACGGGTTCGTCAGCGAGAACGCCGACTTCGCGGAGCGGTGCGAGAACGCCGGCCTCGTCTTTCTCGGGCCGACGCCTGAACAGATGCGTGCGCTCGGGTTGAAGCACACGGCCCGCGAGATCGCGGCGCGCGAAGCGGTCCCTCTCCTGCCCGGCAGCGGTCTGCTGACCGATCGCACGCATGCGCGCGCGGAAGCGGAGCGCTGCGGATATCCGATCATCCTGAAGAGCACCGCGGGCGGCGGCGGCATCGGCATGCGGGTGTGTGGCACCGCGCGGGAGCTCGACGAGCAGTTCGACGGCGTCATGCGCCTGGGAGCCACGAACTTCGGACGCGCCGGTGTCTACCTTGAACGGTACGTCGCACGCGCCAGGCACATCGAGGTGCAGATCTTCGGCGACGGCGCCGGCGACGTGATCGCGCTTGGCGAGCGCGACTGCTCCGCCCAGCGTCGCAATCAGAAGGTGATCGAAGAAACGCCGGCACCGGGGCTTTGCGCCGAAGTCCGTCAGCGTCTCTTCGACGCAGCGGAACGCCTCGCGCGCGCGTTGAATTATCGGTCGGCCGGGACGGTCGAGTTCCTCTATGACGCGGACAAGGAAGCGTTCTTCTTCCTCGAGGTCAACACACGCCTGCAGGTGGAGCACGGGGTCACCGAAGAAGTGACCGGGATCGACCTGGTGGCGTGGATGGTCCGTCTCGGATCAGGTGATCTGCCGCCGCTCGAAACGCTTCGCCCCACGTCTCGCGGCGCGTCGATCCAGGCGCGCATCTACGCCGAAGATCCCGCGCATGCCTTTCGACCGAGCGCCGGGCTGCTGACCGACGTGCGACTGCCCGACCACGTACGCTGCGAGACGTGGGTCGAGAACGGCACCGAGGTCACGCCCTTCTACGACCCGATGCTGGCGAAGATCATCGTTTCGGCGCCCTCGCGCGATGAGGCCGTGGACCGTCTAGCCGAAGCGCTCGGGCGCGCACGGTTCGCCGGACTCGAAACGAATCTCGATTACCTGCGACAGGTCGTCGCGACCACCGACTTCGAGAACGGCGGATTTCCCACCAGCTTCCTCGCGCACGTCGACTATCGGCCGCGCGCCTTCGAGGTCATCGACGCGGGAGTACAGACGACGGTCCAGGACTACCCGGGTCGTCTCGGCTACTGGCATGTGGGCGTACCGCCGTCAGGGCCGATGGATCCGCTCGCCTTTCGACTAGCCAATCGACTCGTCGGCAATCCCGAGTCGGGAGCAGGGCTCGAATGCACGGTCATCGGTCCCACCCTGCGCTTTCACGCGGATGCGGTCGTCGCCGTGACCGGCGCCGACATGGGCGCGAAAGTCGACGGCCACCCGGTTCCTGGCTGGCACGCAGTGACGGTTCGCGCGGGCTCCGAACTGCGTCTGGGCCCCACCGCCGGACCAGGCGCACGTGCATATATCGCCGTGCGCGGCGGCATCGACGTGCCCGAATACCTGGCAAGTCGCTCGACGTTCATCCTCGGCAAATTCGGCGGACATGCCGGACGCGTGCTGCATGTCGGCGACATGCTGCGCTGGTCCGCCTTCGCCAAGGCTCCGGCGGACAAGTGCACGTCCGCCAAGGCTTCGGAGGCAACCGCGTCGGCGTTGCCGCAGGATCTGCGTCCTGTCTACCGCGACGAGTGGGAGATCGCGGTCACCTACGGCCCGCACGGGGCGCCGGACTTCTTCACCGACGACGACATCGAGGCCCTGTTCGCCGCCACGTGGAAGGTCCACTACAACTCGGACCGCACGGGAGTCCGTCTCATCGGGCCACGGCCGACGTGGGCGCGGAAAGACGGCGGCGAGGCGGGGCTGCATCCCTCCAACCTGCACGACAACGCCTACGCCGTCGGCGCCATGGACTTCACCGGCGACATGCCGATCCTGCTGGGACCTGACGGTCCGAGCCTCGGCGGATTCGTGTGTCCGGCGGTGATCGCGAACGCAGAGCTGTGGAAGCTCGGCCAGCTTCGCGCGGGCGATTCGGTTCGCTTCCGGCGGATTTCCAACCGCGATGCCGCGCGGATGGAACGGCAACTCGACGAGGCCATCGCCACATTGCAAGGCACGCTCCCTCGACCTGCCGAGGATCAGCCGCATGAGCCCGCGGTGCTGCGGACCCGCGACGATGTGGTCGCTCGCGCATCGGGCGATCGCTACCTGCTGGTCGAGATCGGCGCCAATGAACTCGATCTGGATCTCCGCTTCCGCGTGCACGCGCTGGAGCACTCACTTCGCGCGCAACGGCTGAATGGCATCGTGGATATCACCCCGGGCATCCGCTCGCTGCAGATCCACTACGACAGCCGCGTGCTCGGTCGCGACGATCTGTTGTCGTGCCTCGATGCGTGTGAAGCCGGGCTTCCGGATCTCGATCGCCTCACCGTCCCGACGCGCATCGTCCATGTGCCGCTTTCATGGGAGGACCCGGCGACGCTGCTCGCGATCGAGAAATACACGCGATCGGTTCGCGCGGACGCGCCGTGGTGTCCGAGCAACATCGAATTCATCCGGCGGATCAACGGCCTCGACGCGGTCGACGATGTGCGCGAGATCGTGTTCGGCGCCAGTTACCTGGTGCTCGGTCTCGGCGACGTGTATCTGGGGGCGCCGGTGGCGACGCCGATCGACCCGCGGCACCGGCTCGTGACCACGAAGTACAACCCGGCGCGCACGTGGACCGCGGAGAACTCCGTCGGCATCGGCGGCGCCTATCTCTGCGTCTACGGAATGGAGGGACCGGGCGGTTACCAGTTCGTCGGCCGGACGCTGCAGGTGTGGAACACGCATCGGCAGACGAGCGCGTTCGTCCCGGGATCGCCGTGGCTGCTGCGTTTCTTCGATCAGATTCGCTTCCATCCGGTCGGCGCGCAGGAGCTGCTGGAGATCCGCGACGCGTTTCCTCACGGCAAGTACGACGTCGCCATCGAATCGAGCTCCTTTGATCTCGGCAGCTATCGCTCGTTTCTTCGCTCGATCGAGGCCGAGACGCGTGTGTTCAAGGAGCATCAGCGGGCGGCATTCGTCGCCGAGCGCGAGCGATGGGCCGCTGCGGGTCAACCCGAGTTCGTCGAGCCGCCGGACCTTGGCCCGGCCACGATCCACGGAGACATGCCAGACGGGTGTGAGGCAGTTCGATCGCCGATGACCGCCAGCGTGTGGCAGGTCGCCATCGCGCCGGGGCAACGGGTCGAAGCGGGGCAGAAGATCCTCGTACTCGAAGCGATGAAGATGGAGGTCGCCATCGTGGCACCGAGCGAGGGGATCGTCGAGGACGTGCACTGCGCGAAAGGCGCGATCGTGAGCGCGGGCCAGAACCTGGCGACGCTCCGAGCGGTGCGAGCGTGACGGTCACACGTACGATGATGACGATAACTGGGCTGCGGGAAGCATACCTTTCCGGTGAGACCACGCCTGACTGTGTGATTGAAGACATCTTCGATCGCCTTCACGCAGGTGGTCTGTCGCCGGTGTGGATCTCGGTCGCCGATCGCGCATCGGCGATAGCGCGGGCGCGCGCCGTCGACGTGAACCTGCCGCTTGGCGGCATCCCATTCGCCGTCAAGGACAACATCGACGTCGCCGGCATGCCGACGACAGCAGGGTGTCCGTCGTTCGCGTTCACGCCCGAACGCCATGCCAGCGTCGTCACGCGGCTGCTGGACGCGGGCGCGATTCTGATTGGCAAGACCAACATGGATCAGTTCGCGACCGGGCTCGTCGGCACACGGTCGCCGTACGGCGCCTGCCGGAACGCCTTCGACACGCGCTACGTCTCCGGCGGATCGAGCTCGGGTTCGGCGATCGCCGTCGCGACAGGTCTCTGCGCCTTCTCGCTGGGCACCGACACCGCCGGCTCCGGCCGCGTACCAGCTGCCTTCAATAACCTCGTGGGACTCAAGCCGACGCGCGGTCTGCTCAGCACCTCCGGCGTGGTACCTGCGTGTCGATCGATCGACTGCGTCTCAATCTTCGCCACCGACGCCGACGATGCGGCGCAAGTCTGGGATGTGGCGCGAGGCCCCGATGCCATGGACCCGTATTCGCGCGCACATGATGCAGGCCTCGGCGCGGCGCCATGGCTGACGGGAACGTTTCGATTCGGGATCCCTCGCAGTGATCAGCTCGAGTTCTGCAGCGATCGTGAGGCGCAGCGGCTGTACGAACAGGCTGTCGCGCGGCTCGCACAGGTCGGAGGTGTGGAGATCACGATCGACTTCGAGCCGTTTCGCCAGGCGGCGCAACTGCTCTACGCCGGACCATGGGTCGCGGAACGATACGCGGCAGTCGGAGACTTTCTGACGCGCAACCCGCCGGACGCGGACCCGGTCGTCCGCGACATCATCCTGTCGGGCGCGACACATACCGCCGCCGACGTCTTCCGCGCGACGTACCGTCTCGAGGCGTTGAAGCAACAGGCCGCGGAACAGTGGGCGAAGATGGACGTCCTCGTGCTGCCGACGACCCCGACGATCTACACGCGCGCGGAAATCGAGCGCGACCCCGTCCGCCTCAACTCGACTCTCGGGTACTACACGAATTTCGTGAATCTGATGGATCTGGCGGCGATCGCGGTCCCCGCAGGCTTCCGATCCGATGGCCTCCCGTCAGGCGTGTCGTTCATCGGACCAGCGTTTTCAGATCGGGCGCTTGCCTCGCTCGGGCAGCGATTCATCGACGACGATCGCTCTGTTTCACGGCACGCTCCCGGTTGCATCCCGGTCGCAGTCGTCGGCGCCCACCTCTCAGGGCAACCGCTGAACTGGCAACTTACCGAACGCGGCGCGCGGCTGATCTGCGGCACGCGCACGTCACCCGAATATCGGCTGTTCGCGCTGCGCGAATCGTCCCCGCCGAAGCCCGCGCTGCTGCGCGATCAGGAATACGGCGGCCCCGGTATCGAAGTGGAGATCTGGTCGGTGCCCGAGCACCGCTTCGGCAGCTTCGTCGCCGCCGTCCCGCCGCCACTCGCGATCGGCGGCGTGCAGCTGCAGGACGGCTCGTGGGTGAAAGGATTCGTCTGCGAACCGGTCGGACTCGCGGGAGCGACAGAGATCACAGAGTTCGGGGGCTGGAGACAGTACCTCGCACAAGGTCCGCCTAAAGGCGGACCCTACGATCTGTGATGCAGGGGCCGCCTTCAGGCGGCCCATTCCCTGTCTCAGAAGTTCAGCGTCACATGCAGCCGTGCGAGCCGCGGAGCGGCAATGGCCGTCGGCGTGAGCCAGGCGGCGCCATTCGTGCGGTACTCATACGTCTGCTGATAGCTCGTGATCACGTTGGAGTTGAACAGGTTGTACAGGTCGACTCCGACGTCCGTTCGTCGTCCGCCGAAGCGGAAGATCTTGGCGAACCGCATGTCGACCAGATTGACGCGCTCCAACGCATACAGCTGCCCGGGGTTGAGCAGGTTGACCGTTGTCGTGCCGGTCGGCAGCGCGTTGGCCGGAAGACGTCCGAGGGCCGGCACGATGACGGTGTCATTCGGCACGACGTAATTCGCGGCTAATGACAGCCCGTTGGTCGCCACTCCACCGCCAGGCGTCGCGAGGATCGATCGCATGCTTGCGCTGACGAGCACGCCGATCTTGGGCACCGTGTACGACGCGAGGCCACGGAACGATGTCGTCCACGCTTCGGTGACATCACAGGAATCGACCCGCGCGGTGCCGAGGAGCTCGGGAAGCGCTTTGGTCACCTCGCAGTTATTGCGGACAGCGCGGCCAGTGCTGGTGCCGCCTTGTACCGTCACACCGCTGGCCAGACGCGCCGTCGCGGTGAAGTCGGCCCCGTGCCAATAGGCCGTGCGAGCCTTTCCGTAGTCCTTCTCGCTGGTCATGTAGCTCTGCGCGCCTCGCGCGGCCGCTTGAGGGGTAATGGCCACGAAGCTCGCCGAACCGCCACCACCAGGCAGATTGTCGTGTTGTGGAATCGGTAGAGAGTACGTCTGGTAATCGGCAGCCGTGGTCAGCAGGTTGTCGGTCACGAAGAAGTTTCCCCACCAGCGGCGGGTGTAGCCCGCTTCGACTGACACGCGTCGCACGAGCTCATGTTGTACGGACACGCCGAGTTGCCAGTCGTAGGGACGCACGCCCCAGCCGCCCAGGATCTCCGGGTTGATGGTGGTGGTGTTCGGGTTGGCGTTGCCGAAATTCAGACCGACGCCGCCGACGGCCAAGCACTGGTCGCCACCCGTGGCTCGTGTGTCCTGGGCCTGCGGATTCAGCAGATTGCAATCGACGATGAAATTGCGGTTCGCGTCGTCCCAGCTGCGCGCCGCGGCAGCCGGTCCGGAGCCGATGCGCGTGACAATACGGGCGGCAGGATTGTTGGAGCTGTAGATCACGTCGGAGGTCGCCGCTTCGAGATACTTGCCGCCGTTCACCTTGATCGCCGTCTTGGCATTGCCGAACAGATCGTAGACAACGCCGAACCGCGGCGTGATGTCGTTGTATCCGCGCACGCTGACGGTCTTGTCAAAGGTGATCGGCTGCGGATTGAAACGCGAGGTCAGCGTAGTGCCGTTCCCTTCCGCCGGAGCCCAGCTCCACGCGCGGTCGTAACGGATGCCCCCCTGCAGCGTCAGGCGGTTGATGGTCCACTGATCCTGCGCGAACAGACTGGCGGTTTCCGTCGAGTCGTGCTGATCCCAGCGTGGCGCCAGAAAATACGAGACTCCCACCGGACAGAGCCGGTTGCCATCCTGCGTCGTGCACGATGCGGTCGCCGGCGCGCCCGCGTTGAAGGTGTAGCGGAGCTGTGTGTGGTTGGGGACCCGGCCGTTGCGTACGTCGGTGAAGGACCCCATGTATCCCACCTTCATGTTGTGTGCGCCGGTCACATATGAGACCGCCGCGCGCCAGGCCGAATTCAACGCGTGATTGTCATTGAAGCCGAAGTCGAGCGGATCGAACACTCCGCGATAGGACGTCAACGGGCGCCCATAGATTCCCGCCTGCTCGGTCACCGGAATGAGATCCATCAACGCGTCCGGTGCCGCCATACCGAATCGTGCGTAGGCGTAGGCGAACCGCGAATAACCGCCTTCCACGAGCATGCGTGACGTGAGCGGCGAGGAATACGTCGCCTGCACCGTGTGATAGGGGAAATCGTGGTAACCAGGGAACGTTTCAGGCGACACGGTGTCGGCGCCAAACGTGCGCCCGCTGGCAATCCAGTCGTCGCCGGCCTTCCGGCAG
>JBKPSC010000330.1:0-23235 GCA_046734915.1 Acidobacteriota bacterium
AATGCACGAGTCTCGTGGGCTCGGAGATGTGTATAAGAGACAGGTCGTGGATCGCATTCCGCGGGGCCACAAGGTCGCGCTCGCGGCGATCGCGTCCGGCGCGCCTGTCGTGAAGTACGGCAGCGCCATCGGCACGGCCACGGCCGCGATCCCGCGTGGAGCGCACGTCCACACGCACAACGTGATGAGCTTGCGCGGGCGCGGCGATCTGGCGAGCCGGGGCGCGATGCCCGCCGTGTCCGCCGAGCCGATCGAGGGCCGATGATGACGCGCGACGTGTCCGGCGCAGCTCGCCGCGCGAAGGATGGAGACCGCACGTTCCGCGGGTATCTGCGGCCTGACGGGCAGGTCGGCGTCCGCAATCACGTGCTCGTCGTGCCGACGGTCATCTGCTCGGCGGTCGTCGCCGAGCGGATTGCGGCGTCGATCGGGCCGGTGGGCACCGCCCTTCCCCATCTCGCCGGCTGCGGTCAGCTCGGGCCCGACATGACCGTCACGCACGACACGCTTGCCGCGTACTGCCGTCATCCCAACGTCGGCGCGGTCATCGTCGTCGCGCTCGGCTGCGAACAGGTCGTCGCGCAGCGACTCGCCGACGAAGCCCGGCGACAGCAGAAACCGGCGGCGGTCCTCGCGATTCAGACCGAAGGCGGCACCGTCCGCGCAACCGAGAAAGGGATGGCGATCGCTCGGGAGATGGCCGCGTCGCTGTCGGGCGCGGAACGCAGCGTGTGTGACACCTCGTCGCTCGTCGTGTCGGTCAAATGCGGCGGGTCGGACTACACGTCTGGTCTGGCGTCGAACCCCGCCGTAGGACGGCTCGCGGACGCGCTTGTCGACGCCGGGGGCGCCGTCGTGCTCGGCGAAATTGCCGAAATCATGGGGGCGGAACACCTGCTGGCCGCCCGCGCCTCTTCGCCAGATGCGGCCGCTCACCTGCTTCGCGTCGTCAATCGCGTGGAGGCCGAAGCAATGGCGCTCGGCCTCGACATTCGCGGGACGCAGCCGTCGCCGGGCAACATTCGCGGCGGCTTGACGACGATCGAGGAGAAATCGCTCGGCGCCACGCACAAGGCCGGCGAGCGGACGCGGCTCGAAGAAGTCGTCGCGTACGCGGCGCCCATCACGAAAAAGGGCCTGACGGTGATGGACACGCCGGGGCTCGACGTCGAATCGGTCACCGGAATGGTCGGCGGCGGCGCCCAGGTCGTCCTCTTCACGACCGGTCTGGGCACGCCGACCGGCAACCCGATCGCTCCCGTCATCAAGATCACCGGCAATCCCCGCACGGCGGAGACGATGGCGGACAACATCGACGTGGACGTGAGCGGGGTCATCGTCGACGGCGAACCACTGGACGCCGCGGCCGGACGGCTGTTCGCCGCGATGATCGACACGTGTTCGGGACAACCAACGGCCGCCGAACGGCTCGGCCACCGTGAATTCGCCATTCACCGCCGCAATCCGACGTTCTGACATGGACACGCAGACCACGACGCATGCCGTCGCAATCCGACGTTCTGACGTGGACACGCAGACCGCGACGCGCGTCGGCCGATTCCGGTGGGCGATCTGCGGCCTGCTGTTTCTGGCCGCGACGATCAACTACGTCGACCGCCAGGTCATCGGCATCCTGAAGCCGACGCTGCAAGGCGAGTTCGGATGGAGCGAGATCGACTACGCCGACATCGTGTTCGCGTTCCAGCTGGCGTACGCAATCGGCTTCATCATCGCGGGTCGCCTGATGGACCGCGTCGGCACCAAGGTCGGCTTCGCGCTGGCGCTCACGATCTGGTCGATCGCCGCGGCCGCGCACGCCGGCGCCACGTGGTTCGGTCCGGCGGTCGCCGTGCTTCTGGGCGCCGTCGGGCTGCATTACTCGGCGTCGGCCGCCGGGTTCATCGCCGCGCGCTTCGCGCTCGGTCTCGGCGAGTCGGGAAATTTCCCTGCGGCCATCAAGACCGTGGCCGAATGGTTCCCGCGATCCGAGCGCGCGTTCGCCACGGGACTGTTCAACGCCGGCACGAACATCGGCGCGATCGTGACGCCGCTTGTGGTACCCGTCATCACGGTCCGGTTCGGATGGCGCTGGGCCTTTCTCGCGACCGGACTCACCGGATTCGGCTGGCTGGTCCTGTGGTGGCTGTTCTACGACCGCCCAGAGACGCACCCACGCCTGACCGCCGCGGAGCGCGCACACATCGCGAGCGACCCGCCTGATCCCGTGGCGCGCATCGCCTGGAGCACGCTGCTTCCGCACCGGCAGACGTGGGCGGTCGCGATGGCGAAGTTCATGACCGATCCCGTCTGGTGGGTGTACCTCTTCTGGATGCCGGATTTCTTCAACCGGAAGTTCGGGCTCTCGCTGCTCGAGCTGGGTCCGCCCATCATCGTGATCTACCTCGTGTCCGACGTCGGGAGCGTGTTCGGCGGATGGCTTTCGTCGAGGCTCATCGCGCGCGGATGGACAGTCAATCGCGCGCGGAAGACGGCGATGCTGGTGTGCGCGAGCGCCGTCGTGCCGATCGTCGCGGCATCGCGCGTCGAGAGCATGTGGACGGCGGTCGCGCTCATCAGCATCGCGGCCGCCGCGCACCAGGGATGGTCGGCGAACGTCTACACGCTCGCGTCTGACATGTTTCCGCGCCAGGCAGTCGGTTCCGTCATCGGTTTTGCGGGCATGGCCGGCGCGGTCGGCGGCATGCTGATCGCCAAAGTGACAGGCTACCTCCTGCAAACGACGGGAAGCTACCTGCCGGTGTTCATCATCGCCGGTGTCACGTATCTGGTGACGCTCGGCATCGTCCATCTCCTTTCGCCGAAACTCGAGCCGGCCAGGATCTGAAGTGGCGCGCATGCTGTGCACACGGCGCGAAATCGCAAAGCTGCTGGCCGTCGCGTTCCCGGTCGCGCGCCGTCTGTCCGACCAGAGTCACACGATTCAGATCGGCTACTGCACCTCGCTGAAGAACGTCGAGGTGGCGAAAGCGGCCGGGTTCGACTACGTCGAACTTGCGACGACGGAAGTCGCCGCGCTGTCCGACGACGACTTCGCCGCCGCGGTGGCGACGCTCGGCTCGGTGGGTCTTTCGACGCCGGTGAGCAACCTGTTTCTGCCGGCGACCCTCAAGGTGACCGGACCCCAGATTGACACCGCGGCGCAGGGAACCTACGTCAACAAGGCGTTGGACCGTGTCGCCCGGCTGGGCGTCCGCATCGTCGTGTTCGGGAGCGGTGGGGCCCGGCGGGTGCCCGACGGCTTCGGGCGCGATGCCGCGTTCGACCAGCTTGTGGATTTCGGGCGCCGCATTGCCCCCTTCGCCCGCGACCGAGGTATCACCGTGGCCGTGGAGCCGCTCCGGCGCGAGGAGACCAACATCGTCAATTCGGCCGCGGAAGGGCTGCGGCTGGTCGAGGCGGTCGGCGATCCGGCATTCCAGCTGATGGTGGACTTCTTTCATCTGGCCAGCGAGCACGAGAATCCGGATATCATCGTGCGGGCGCGGGAGCACGTCCGGCACGTCCACATTGCGAACCCGAACGGCCGGGTGTTTCCGCTCGCATGGAACGAGTTCGAGTACGAGCCGTTCTTCGCCAGTCTGGGCAGGATTGGATACAGCGGGCGAATCAGCATCGAGGCGTCGACGAAGGATTTGGCCACCGAGGCGCCGCAGTCGATTGCGCTGCTGCGCCAGCACGCGAGTGGGAACTGACCGAGCCGGCCAGCCTCCGCCAAGGCTAGGGCGGCCCGCCGCAGCGCTTCGCGCGAAGGCGCGGGGGTGTGGGCAGAGCCCACATGACAAGGAGGATTCCGTGAGCACCGACAAGCGCGAGTCGGACGGCATGTCGCGGCGCGAATTCACGACGCGGCTCGGCATCGCGGCAGCGGGCGTTGCCGTCGGCTCCTCAGGCAGCCTGGAATCGGTCGTTCACGCCGCGGCCGCCAAGCGCGTGATCGGCGCCAACGATCGCGTCATCGTCGCGAGCATCGGCATCCGCGGACAGGGCAACGCCCTCAAGCGCGGGTTCGCGCGCCTGAAGAACGTCGAGCACAAGTATCTGTGCGACATCGACGCGAACCTGGCCGACGAGCGCATCCACGATCCGCGGCTCGCGGACGTGCCGACGTTCAAGCCGAAGTTCGTTCAGGATTTTCGACGTGCGCTCGACGACAAGGACGTCGACGCGGTCGTCATCGCCGCGCCGAACCACTGGCACGCGCTCGCGACGATCTGGGCGCTGCAGGCGGGCAAACACGTGTACGTCGAGAAGCCCGCGTCGCACACGGTGTGGGAAGGCCGGAAGATGATCGAGGCCGCGGCGCACTACGACCGGCTCGTACAGGTCGGCACCATGAATCGCAGCCGGCCCGCCGTCCTCGACGCCATCAAGTTCATCCACCAGGGTGGACTCGGCAAGGTCTACATGGCGCGCGGCCTCTGCTTCAAGCCGCGGCCCGCGATCGGCAAGTACCCAGACGGCCCGATGGCGCCCGGCGAAAAGTACGCGCTGACCGTCGCGGCGACGACGTACGAGCCGACCTACGACGAAGGGTACCTCGCGAAGGTCGACTACGACCTCTGGCTGGGACCGGCGCCGAAGCGGCCGTTCAATCGAAATCGCTTCCACTACAACTGGCACTGGCATTGGGACTACGGCAACGGCGATACCGGCAATCAGGGTCCGCACCAGTTCGACATCGCGCGGTGGGGCCTGCAGAAGGAGGAGCATCCCGTCAAGATCCGTTCGGTCGGCGGCTACTTCGGCGAGGAGTCGTCACAGGAAACACCGAACGAACAGACGACGATGTACGAGTACGCGGACGGAACCGTGATGGAGTTCGCTACCCGCGGCGGGTTCACGAACGACGAAGGGGGCGTGCGGATCGGCAACATCTTCTACGGCACGAAAGGGTGGCTCTGGATCGAGGAGCGTGGCAGGACCTGGCAGTCGTACCTCGGACCGAACAACGACAACGGCCCCGGCGCGCAACAACCGCCTGAAGAACGCGCCGAAACGACAGGGCTGACCACGATGGAGCTGCCGCACTACCAGAACTTCGTCGACGCCATCCGCGCCGACAACGCGAAGATGCTCGCCTGCGACATCACGGAAGGACATCTGTCCTCCTCACTGCCGCACCTGGCGAACATTTCCTATCGTGTCGGACGCGCGCTCGTGTTCGACGGCCTCAAAGAATCGTTCGTCAACGATTCCGACGCCGACCGCCTGTTGACGCGCGAGTCGTACCGGAGAGGATTCGAGATCCCAAAATCGTTGACCTGAAGCGGGTGGTCTGAAGCCTCGAATCCGAACGCTCGGATCTCAGGAATTCATCATCCTGAGATGCGAGACGTTCGACTCGAGAGTCGAGATTCACAGCGTCTGCCCTAGCGTGTCGACCAGGTACCGCCGGTTGATCTCGGCGCTCTCCTTCGCTGTCCGCCCCGGATCCGGCACGCGGTCGAGCTCAACGACGCCCCAGCCCTTGAAGTTGATCTCGTTCAGCGCGGCAAACACGGCCTTCAGGTCCACGCGTCCGCGGCCGAGCTCCACGAACTGATAGCCGGACGCCTCTTCGGTGGCCGCGCGGACGTCCTTCAGATGCAGCACCGCGATCCAGTCGCGGTACTGCCGGATGGCGGGCGCCGGGTCGCCGCCGCCTTGCTGGTAGTGCGCCGTGTCGAAAAGCACGCGGACGTAGCGCCGGTCCGCCGACTGCAGCACCGCCGCGAGCTCGTGCGGCTTCTCTCCCGTGCTGTTCATGTGCGGGTGGTAGGCGAGCGTGACGCCGATATCCCGCACGCGTTTGCCGAGCTCGGTCAGCAGCATCCCGGCGCGCTTGTAGTCGTCGGCGACGACGCCGCGCTTCGGGCGTTCGTCGATGACCTGCAGAAACAATCCGCCTGCGTCGCGGACGAAACGCGCGTGGCCGGTGTGCAGGTCGATCATCTCCTTCTCGCGGGCGGGATCGATCGACAGGTTACCGCTCGAGAACACCGGAAACGCCAGGTGCTTCTGCGCGAGCAGCTCCTTGAGCGCCGCGGGTTTGGACCGGAACTCGTCGAGCAGCCCGTCGCTCGAGCGCAGCTGGACGCCACGGTAGCCGACTGCGGCAATCTCGTCGATCGCTTTCCGGTAGTCGTTCCCCCACGTGATGCCGGCGTAGCCGTACTGGATCTCGGCCACCGCCAGCACGGGACGGCCGAGCGCTACGAGCGGCGCCGTCAGCACGCCCTTCAATAGATTTCGACGCGTCACCATGAGTGCACCGTCCCATCGAGCAGTCGGTTGACCGGCAGATACGCGGGATCGTACGGATAGCGGGCCGCCAGCGCTTCGTCGATGTCCACGCCGAGGCCGGGCGCCTCGCCGGGATGCATCGCGCCCTCTGCGAACGTGTACGCGTGGGGGAACACGCGGTCGATCTCGTCGGTGTGCCGCATGTATTCCTGCACGCCGAAGTTGTGGACGCACAAGTCGAAGTGCAGGGCGCCAGCCATCGCCACCGGGCTCAGGTCCGTCGCGCCGTGCGACCCGGTGCGGACGTGATGCAGTTCCGCGAGCGCGGCGATCTTCCGCATGTGGCTGATGCCGCCGGCGTGGACTACCGTCGTGCGGATGTAGTCGATCAGCTCTTCCTCGATGAGCTGCGCGCAATCGTGGATCGTATTGAACACTTCGCCGACGGCGATGGGCGTGGTGGTGTGCTGGCGGATGGTGCGGAAAGCCGCCTGGTTCTCGGCGGGCACCGGATCCTCGAGCCAGAACAACCGGTACGGCTCGAGGCTCGTGCCGAGGCGCGCGGCCTCGATGGGCGTCAGCCGATGGTGGACGTCGTGCAGCAGGTGAACGTCGTACCCAAATTCCTTGCGCAGCCTGGCAAACACCAGCGGGACGAAATCCAGATAGCGCTCGGTGCTCCACACGCTCTCGAGCGGACGGCCCTTCTGCGCAGGCTCGTAGTACAGCGTGCCGCGGCCGACGCCGTACGCGTGCTGCACACCGGGGATGGCGCACTGCGCGCGCACCGCGCGGTAGCCCATGTCGAGATACGTCGCGACGGCCGCGGCGGTCTCGTCCTCGGTCGATCCGTTCGCATGGCCGTACACCATCACCCCCTCGCGTGAGGCGCCGCCCAGCAGCTGATAGACCGGCACATTGAGCGCCTTGCCGCGGATGTCCCACAGCGCGGTGTCAACCGCCGCGATGGCCGACATCGTCACCGGCCCGCGGCGCCAGTACGCGCCCTTGTACAAGTACTGCCAGGTGTCTTCGATCCGGCGCGCGTCGCGGCCGATGAGCAGCGGCACGACGTGGTCGGTCAGGTAACTCGCGACCGCGAGCTCGCGCCCGTTGAGCGTGGCGTCGCCGAGCCCGTGCACGCCGTCCTCGGTGACGAGCTTCAGCGTGACGAAATTCCGGCCGGGGCTGCAGACGATGACTTTGCCGTCGACGATTCGCATGAGGTTTGACGCGTCCTCCGCGGCAGCAGGGCAATCGCGAGCGCGCCCGCCACCGCCGTTCCGATGAGCGTGATGAATCCGGTCGTGTAGGATCCGCTCCGGTCCCTCAGGTATCCGATCAGCATCGGCGCCGTCGCCTCCGCGACGCCGTCCGTCGTCAGCACGATGCCCATCACGCGGCCGAGGATCTGTACGCCGAACAGCTGACCGGCCATCAGCGGAATGATCATGTACTCGCCGCCCAGTCCGAGGCCAAACAGCACCGCAAACGCCATCATTGTCGATCGCGAGCCGCCCGCGAGGAGCAGCGGAACCGAGGCGGCGATAAGCGTGTAGATGAGCAGCATGACGTGCTTGACCGCCAGACGGTCGGCGAGCCATCCCATGAGCAATCGGCCGACGATGCTGATGGCCAGTACGAGCGAGATGATCTGCGCGGCGTCTGTCTGGCTGTACCCGCGATCGAGGCTGAGAAACAGCTTCAGATGCTGGTTGGTGCCGCCAACGGCGGCAATCGAGCACGTGCTGCCCAGCGCCAGCAGATAGAACGCGGGCGACGTGAGCGCGTCGCGGACGCTGGGTGGCGGCGTCTGCGCGGCCGGTCGAGGCGGCGGCTCCCCGACGCCCGTCGATGTCGTTGCAGCGGGGTTGTCGCGGACGAACCAGGCGAACGGAAAGGCGATCACCACGATCAACACGCCCACGAGTTGCAGCGAGAGGCGCCAGCCGAACCGGCCCGTCAGCCAGTTTGAAAGGAGCGGCACGAGCGCGCCGCCGGCGCCGATGCCGAGATACGCGATCCCCATCGCTTTGCCGCGGGATTTGTCGAACCACCGCGAGAGTAGTACTTGATTCGGCAGGGGTCCCCCGCACACGTACCCGAGCGCGTTGAAAAAGTAGAACAGGTAGAACGCCCAGACTGCCGACATCGCCCCCAGCCCTGCCAGAGCGGCGCCGGCCATCAGAATTCCCGCGAGCATCAGCCGCCGCGGGCCGAATCGATCCACGATCCAGCCCGCGCCGAACCCGAAGAGCGGTCCCACGACGAGTTTGCTGATCGCGTTGCCCGACGTGACCATCGTCCTCGACCAGCCGAACTCGCGGACCATGAAGTCGTAGTACAGCGGCAGCCCGTACAAGGCGAGGCCAACCACGGAAAACAGCGCCGCGAATGCTGTCGCCGTGACCTGCACGTCGAACAGCGACATGGTTGGAGGTGGTTGGTGGTTGGTGGTTGGCGCTATTTGGTTGGTCGTCATAGCCGTGGAATCGACAGCCCTCCGTCTACCGTCACCACGGCGCCCGTGGAATACGGGAAGTCGCCGCGCATCAGCGACGCCACCACCCGCCCCACATCGTCGGGCGTGCCCCACCTGCGCTCGGGCACGAGACCCTCGTTCGCGATTCGTTTGTCATACACGCCTTTGTTTGCTGCCGTCATGTCCGTCTCGATGATGCCCGGGCGGACGTCGTAGACGCCGATGCCGTGCCGGGCAAGGCGGAGCGCGAAGAGCTGCGCCGCCATCGCGAGACCGGCTTTACTCACGCAGTACTCGCCGCGGTTGATTGAGGCCAGCGTCGCCGACACGGACGTCACGAACACGATCGTCGCCGTCGAGCCGGCGTCAGTGGCCCGTTGCGCGACGAGGCGTTGCGCCACCCGCTGCGTCAGCGCATACGGTCCACGCAGGTTGGTGGCGAGGGTTTCGTCGAAGCTGTCGACGGTCGCCTGGAGCAGATCCGCGCGGACCCTCGGCGCGCGACCGGCATTGTTGACGAGCCCGTTGATGCGTCCCCACCGCTGCTCCACCGCCAGGACGAACCCTTCGTGTTCGTCGACGCGTGAGACGTCCATCCGCGCGTACGTCACGTGCGCGCCGGCGTGCCGTAGATCGTCGATCACGTCGCTGACGACGTCGCCGCTGCGGGTCCCGCACAGCGCCAGATCCCATCCATCGCGCGCGAGAGCGCGGGCAATGCCCAGCCCGATGCCGCGTGTGCCCCCGGTGACGATCGCGACCGAACGCTGGTCCGTCACGCTGAAACCTTGACGCGTTCGGGGCCGAAGAAGGTGAGGTACGGGCCCCTGGAGAGCCGCATGACGTAGAGCGCGGCTTCACGCGCGTGGTAGTCGCCCCACATGCACGACTCCCCTCGCGGAATGCGAGAGCCGGCGGGTACGTAATCCCACCCGTTGGGGCGGTGATAGATCGCGTGCAGCAGCAATCCCTCGTGGCGCGGCGACTGGCTCACGTAGGGGCCGGACGGATCGAACAGCGTCTCGAGCACGAGCAGACCCGCCTGCGTGTAGCGCGATCCGGACTGGCCGCGCTCGGACAGAAATCGACCGAACCGGAGCAGTCCCTGCGCGGCGATCGCGGCCGCCGAACTATCGACAGGTTCGACGTCGTTGAACGGATCGGCAGGACGGCTGTTCCAGTCGCCGAGCGACGCGAGCCCGGGCGCGCCGGTATCCCAGTAAGGAATCCCGTCCGAACATGCGGCGGCGATGTAGTAGTCGCATGTTGCCGCCGCAGCCTCGACGAGCGTTTCGTCGGCGGATCCGATGGACTCGAGGAACTCGAGCTGCTCCGCGAAACCGAGCATCGCCCACGCCAGGCCGCGCGTCCACGTCGTGTAGGACGAATAGCCCTGCTGGCTGTTTGGGCCGCGATACGATCCACTGACCACGTTAAACAGGCTTTCGTGCGCGACACGGCCGCGTACGTCGTACGCGTCGCGCCCGCGCCCGTAGTACACAGAGTATTCCGCCGTGGCTCGCGCGTGCTGCAGCAGGCGGTCCCGCAGGCTCACGCGCGCGTCCTGTTCCTCGAGAAGCGTGTGCCCCAGGACGTGCGACAGGGCGAGTGCGCGCAGCGTGCGGATCGTATCGACGAACAGCGAATGCGGCCCGTTGAAGGAATGGATGAAGCCGCCGCCAGCGAGCTTGGTCCATCGAGCGGCCTGGACGGCGCCACTCACCTTCAGCGCCAGCTCATACAAGGCGATCTCCGCATCCGGGGCGTCGAATCGACGCTCGCGCGAGAGTCGCCAGAGATTGCCGTAGGTGCTGACGTTGTTGAAGCCGTGATCGTGGACGCCGATATGCGTCAGGTGCGGTGCCATGCGCTCCAGCGTGCGCGATCGCCCGAGTTCGAGGAACTCGCGGCCGCCGGCCGCGTCGTACTGGAGAATTGCGGATCCAAATTGGAAGCCCTGCGTCCACTCCGTCCAGCCACGCGTGCGGTAGCGCCCGTCAACTGTGAAGACCGGCGCGCCCTCGGTTGGATTCCACGTGCGCTCGATCGCGTCGATCTTCTCCGCCGATCGCTCGAACAGGTGATTGATAGACCGCTGCAGGTCCTCCGGACGACGCTCGACCCCGATCGCGATCATTTCGTCTCGAACGCGATGATGACGACGAGATCGTCGGAACCCACCTGCTTCAGACCGTGGGAGCTTCCCGTCCGCGTCAGAATCGCGGCGCCGGGGCCGACGTCGGTCGGCGTGCCGTCGAGCGTCATCACACCGCGGCCGCTGAGGACGTAGTAGACCTCGTCTTCACCCTGTTCGTGGTACCCGATGCCGGCGCCTGGCTTCAGGACGCGCTTCCTGAACGAGAAATGGAGGTTCGGCGTCTTCTCGAAGAAGACATATCCCACGGTCTGTCCAGGCCCCTGATGCGGGCCGGGCTCGTTCTTCGCGACGTCGGCGTCGTGCTGAACGATGTACCCGCCTTTCTTCTTCGGCTCCTGCGCCGACGCGATGGCGGCCGCAGCGAGGGCAACCGACAAGACAAACGTGCGTGTCATCGGGAGGCTCCTTGGATGTCGTGTGCGCGAACATTCTTGACCTGAAGGGCTTCCGGCCGGTCCGAATAATAGCGGTCGAGCGGATAGCATCCGGAGACGAGGCCCAGCCGCGGTCCCGTGGTGCAGTCGCTGAACGTGCGGCAGATCGAGGCGCGGCGGAGCGGCTGGCCCGCTAGCACATCGGCGGGCAGGTCCGGGTACGAAAGGACCAAGCGGCCTAGACCGACGAGGTCCGTCAGGCCGGCTCGGACCGCGTGTTGCGCAACATGCGGCAGGCGTTCCTGCAGGTAGCTGTAGCCCGATCCGACGAAGACGAGGTTCGGAAACGACTTCTTCAGTCGCGCGGTCGCGGCGATTTGCCGGGCGACGCCGCAGAGCGGGTCCTCGGGCGGCTCGTACCCGTCGAGCGGCGGAAACATCGCCGGACGCTGGACGTGCGGGTTGTAGTACGGACTGCCGCCGCTGACGCAGACGCACCGGATCCCGAGCCGTTCGAGCATGCGAAGCACGCCGCGCGCATCCTCGAGCGCGGCGTCCATGGCCTCATCGTCATCGAGAATGCAGAAGCCAGCCTGTTGCTTGAAGGCTTCAACCGCCGCTTTCCCCGTCAGCTCGGGCTCGCCCACGCCGTCCGGCCGTTGACGATACGGCACTGTGTCGAAGGCCGACAGTCGGACGACGATCTGCAGTCCGGACACCTCGGCACGGATGCCCTCGATGACCTGACGCATGAAACGCATCCGGTTCTCGAGTGCGCCGCCGTACTTCCCTGCCCGGCCGCGCGCGCCGAGAAGTTCGTGACCGAGATAGCCGTGGCACGCTTTGACGTCCACGAACTGGTATCCCCCACGGTGCGCCCGTCTCGCAGCGGCGACGAAATCGTCCACCAGACGGTCGAGCTCATCGTCCGACAGCACGCGCACGCCGTTCGGGAATCTCCGGTCGAGCAGCGGATGGCTCGCGCCGGCGAGCGGCGCGGGTCGATCGTAGGCGTCCGGGCGCGAGTAACGGCCGGAATGCGTCAGCTGCAGGCCGATCCACAGATCGGCGTCCGCGTTCGCGCCGAATCGTTCGCGATGCGACGCAACCAGCTCGGTGCGCAGCGACGCAATAGCGCTCTCGGTGCGATCCGACGACAGCAGCTGATGGGGATTCGCGCGGCCATCGTGCCTGACGGCGACGGCTTCTCCGCCCCAAATCAGCTTGGCGCCACTGATGCCGAAGTGACGCCACCGCCGGCGAGTCAAATCCGATGGTTCTCCGTCGCGGGATCCGTCCCAGCCTTCCATCGGCAGAATGCAGAACCGGTTGCCGACCCGCACGCCGTCCACATCGATCGGACGCGCCAGCGGCGAGTTCGCCGGCGCCGCGAGGTCGTCGTCGAAGCCGAGCGGAATGGCCGACCGTTCGAGATGCGCGCGAAAGGCGTCGGTGGTTTTGAACGAGGCGACCCGGGGATACTTCAAGACACTCCTCTCGCGCGTTCAGCTGCGCAGTCGATCCAGCGCAACCGCGTCGACGATGATCGAGCCGGCCCCTTGCCGTCGCGCGATCGTCTCGAGCGACGCGCGGGAGTTAATGATACGATCGGCCCGCGAAGGAGCCGATCATGTCGCCAACCGGTGCGGCGTCACGCCGCGACTTCGTCAAGACCGCCGGCGGCGCTGCCATCGCCGCATCCCTCTTCCCTGATCAGGTCTGGGCCCAGCGCCCCGTCAAGCGCCGATATGCCATCGTCGGCACCGGCGACCGCGGCAGCGGCATGTGGGGCCGCGACCTCGTACAGCGATACCCGGAACTGCTCGAGTTCGTCGGGCTCTGCGACATCAACCCGAAGCGCGCCGCGGCCGCCCGGGCCTACATCGGCGTGGACTGCCCGACGTTCACGAGCATCGACGAGATGCTCGACCGCGCGAAACCGGATCTGTTGATGGTCACGACGGTCGACGGATTTCATCACGCCTACATCATCAAGGGTCTCGATCGCGGCGTCGACGTCATGACCGAGAAGCCGATGACGACCGACGAGACCAAGTGCCAGGCGATCATCGACGCCGAGAAGCGCAACAATCGCCGGATCGCCGTCACGTTCAACTACCGCTACGCGCCGGCCCACCAGACGATCAAGGAAGTGCTGCTGTCGAACGAGATCGGCAAGATCGTCTCCATCGACTTCAGCTGGTACCTCGACGTCATCCACGGCGCCGACTACTTCCGCCGCTGGCACCGTCTGCGCGCCAGCAGCGGCTCGCTGCTCGTGCACAAGGCCACTCATCATTTCGATCTGATGAACTGGTGGCTGGGCGCCGATCCGGTCGAGGTGTCTGGCGGCGGCACGCTGCAGGTGTACGGCCGAAACGGCGCGATCCGCGACGTCAACTGCCGTCAGTGCGCGCACAAGAAGGACTGCCGCTTCTATTACGACATGACGAAGGACAAGCGCCGCATGGATCTGTACGCGGCGTGCGAGGACGTCGATCACTACTACCGCGACGGCTGCGTCTTCCGCGAGGACATCGACATCTTCGACAACATGCAGGCCATCGTCCGCTACAGCAACGACGCGACGATGACGTATTCGCTGAACGCGTTCATGCCGTACGAGGGCTATCGGGTCGCGTTCAACGGCGAGAAAGGGCGGCTCGACGTGCGCTCGTACGAGCGGCAGCCCTGGACGGCGCCGGCGAGCCACGAGATCTACCTCACGAGGAGCTTCGGTCAGCGGAAGCTCGTGCCGGTTCCGAAACTGCTCGAAGGCCACGGCGGTGGCGACGACCGCCTGCGGGACCTGATCTTCAGAAAGACCGATCTGCCCGAGTACATGCGCCTGCCGGATTCGCGGGCCGGCGCGATGTCGTGCCTGACGGGCATCGCGATCCGCAACAGCATCGATCAGAAGAAGCCGATTCGGATCGGCGACCTCGTGAAGCTGTGACGAAACGCCCGGCTCTGGGGCGATGATTCGGGTGGCGCGATGAGACGTGTGTGGCTCGCTGCGGCGCTGCTGATCGCGGGGGCGGGGTCGACCACCGTCGTCGTCGAAGAGCGCTACGCGAACAATTACGTCGCGACGGCGATCGTCCGGCTGAACGACAACGGCGCGTGGTCGTGGTTCATGGACCCGCGCGTCATCGTTCACGACGGCAAGGTCATCACCGGATCCGTTCGTGCCGTCGGCAGCAATCAGGCGAACAGCAGCGACCCGCGCTGGGGCAACGTCGAAGTGTCGGTGTACGACATCGAGGCCGGCCGGGTCGACACGGTGGTCCTGCACCCGCACCTCGAGCAGGACGATCACGACCCGCCGGCGTTCTACGTGCGCGAGGACGGCCGCTACCTCGCGGTCTACAGCATGCACGCCCGCGAGCGCCGGATGTACTACCGTCTCTCCGAGCCTCGCAACCCGCTCGCCTGGGGCCCGGCGTCGGTCGTCGAAACGCCCGGCGACAACGCTGACTACGCGGGCAACAACGCCACGTATGCGAACCTGTTTCGCATGCCGAGGGCCCGGCTCTTCAACTTCATCCGCGCCTTCCACCACGATCCGAACTACATGTACTCGGACGACGAGGGCAGCACGTGGACGTACGGCGGGCGGTGGCTGTACGGCAAGGGCGGCTACAGCCCCTACCTGAAATTCGCGTACGACGGCAAGGGCACCCTGCATTTTGTCGCGACCGAAGATCACCCGCGCAATTTCGACAACAGCCTGTATCACGGCTACCTGAAGGACGGCGTCCTCCACCACTCCGACGGCCGCGTGGTCGGCAGGCTGAGCACGTCCACTGACGCGACGATTGCCACGTGGGATTTCACGAAAGTCTTCCCGGGCGATCCGGACCACGTCGCATGGATGGTGGACATCGATCTCGATCGCGACGACCACCCGTACGTGCTGTTCTCGACCCAGAACGACGGCCGCGGCCTGCCGCCGGGCAAGGGCGGGATGGATCTGCGGTATCACTACGCCCGGTGGAACGGCACCGTCTGGCACACCGAGGAAATCGCCTACGCCGGCACCCGCCTCTATCCCGGCGAGGACGATTACTCCGGGCTGGGAGCGCTGGATCCCAAGAACCCGAACGTGGCGTACATCTCGACCGACGCCGATCCGGTGACCGGGGCCCCGCTCATCAGCAACGCCGATCACGCCAGACATCGCGAGTTGTTCCGTGGCGAGCGCGGCGCCAACGGCAAGTGGACGTGGACGCCGTTCACGCGGAATTCCACGGTGGACAACCTCAGGCCCGTTATCCCGAAGTGGGACGATCGCCGCACGGCGATTGTCTGGATGCGGGGCAGCTATGTGCACAACCACGGAGAGTGGTACTCCTCAATGGTGGCAGCTATCGTCCAGTGATCCGTCTGGCGAGCACTTCACGCCGTCGATCACCCCGTGTTCCGGGCGGCCAGCATGGCGGCAGCCGACGCGCCGACGGCCTTGATGAACTGACGGCGGGTCGCCATGAATCCCGTCGCTAGAACTTCACCTTGAACCCCAGCTGAATCTGCCGCTCGGTCGTGCCGCAGGTGGCACACGACGGGCTGGCGAGCATCGCCGAGATCGTCCCGAATGCTGAACTGCCGTATACCGTGTTCGGGTTCGCAAACTGAGGGTGATTCAGGATGTTGAACGCTTCGATGCGGAACTCGGTATTGACGTTGCCGAACAGGGTGTTCTTGATCACCGACATATCGAGGTTGAAATCGCCCGGTCCGCGGACGCTGTTGCGGCCCGTGTTGCCGAACGTACCGGTCGTGTCCGTCGTCTGCTGGAAGCAGGACGCGTTGAACCACGCGTCGATCGTCGGGTTGCTGGCCACGGGATCGCACATCGTATTCGGCCGATTGTTCGTGAGGCCCGTGGACAGCATCTGCTGCTGTTGCGTGATGGTGACCGGCAGACCCGAGCGGGCATAGAAAATGCCGCTCAGCTGCCATCCGCCGTACAGTTTGTCCGCCGCCCAGGGGATCTCGTAGATCACGTTGGAGCTGAACGTGTGCGTGACGTCGTAGTCGCTCGGGCCGCGGTTGTATTCGGGGTGGAAGATGTCGGTCAGCGTCACGGTGCCGTCGTTGTCGGAGTTCAGATCTGTGGCGTGCGCGTACGTGTACGAGTTCAGGAACGAGAAGTGGTCGGCGGAACGGCGCTGGAACTTGATGAGCAGTCCGTTGTAATCGAGGAAGCCGCTGCTCGAAAGCGTGCCCACGGTCCGGAGTCCAGGATCCTGCTTCGCCCAGGGCCGGTTCACGTTCGGGTCGTTGACGCCGACGGTCGGCGGCGCCTGGTTGGCGTCGGTCTTGAGCGCGGCGTCACGCGTCCGGGCACCAGAGTAGGCCACCTCGACCATGTAGTTCGCGCCGAACTGACGCTGGACGTTGGCGTTGAAGTTGTGCGCGTGCGCGTCGCGGAAGTTGATGTCGAACGCCGAACGCGTGGATCCCGTCGGGGGCAGCTCGGGGTGGACGCCGGGCGGCGCCGGCAGTCCGTTCGACAGGATGATGTTCGTGCCGAGGCTCGTCGTGTTGGCCTGCGCCTGCAGGAATGGCTGGTTCTGCGCTTTTGAGGACGACGTCCCGCCAGGCGTGAAGTTCCAGAACAACCCATACCCGCCGCGAATGACAGTCCGCCCGTCGCCGGTCAGATCGTAGGCAAAGCCGAGGCGTGGACCGAAGTCGGTCTTCGAGTACGTCTGCAGGTAGCGGCCGACCTCGACGCCGGCGATAACCGCATTGTCGGACGCGACGACGAACTTGCCGGTCGTCGGATCAAAGTTCGATTGCTTGTTGTCCTGCTCCACCCAAGGCACGAACACATCCCAGCGAAGGCCGGCGTTGACAGTCAGGCGCGCAGTCATCCGGATGTCGTCCTGGAAGTAGGCGCCGTATTCGGGCCGGAGCTCGGTGTACGTGCCCGGGTCGAAGAAGGTCCGGCTGGCATTGCTGGCGTAGCCGAGGAGGAAGCTCGCCACGTCGAACCCGGTGTTCGACAGCAGCGTGCAGCCACTGGTGATGCCAGCGCAATTCGACGTCTGGTTCTGATTGAAATCGAAGCGTCCGACGATCGTGTCGGCGTTCAGGATTTCGCGCGACCGGTGGGTGAACAATCCGCCGGCCTTCATCGTGTGCTTGCCGGCGACCCGCGTGATGTTGTCGATGAACTGGAAATCGTTCTGGTTCGTGATGAGCGGCTGGTTGCCGTTCGATCCGAGATTTCTCGCACCGCTGCCACCGTTGGTCGTCGTCGTGAAGACGATCTGGCTCATCGCGGACGTCGTGTCGCCGAGGTTCACGCCCGGGATGCCTACCTTCTGGGCCATATTCGAGCCGTAGTCGATCGGCGTCATGAAGAACTTGATGGAGCTCCAGCCAAACCGGAATTCGTTCAACCACTTCGAGCCGAACGTGTGGCTGTCGTTGACCGCGAGGCCCTGCGCTTTGATGTTGCCGTCGCCCGCTCCGAAGGTGAAGCCGGCGTCACCGTGCGGCATCGTCGCAGGCAGGTTCCTGTGCGTCTTCTCATAGCTGTATCGCGCGAAGACATGGTTGCTCGATGACAGCGTGTGGTCCACCTTCAGGTCGATCTGGTTGTCCAGCCGCGTGATCGTCGGGTTAATCAGGTAGTTCTGGATCGGCTGGCCGGTCTGGCTGATCGATCCCGTAGTGTTCGGCGCGGGAATCAGCTGCTCGAGGATGTTCTTGGCGGCCGGGTCGAACCGGTTCACCGGGATCACGTTGCCTTCGAACGGCAGGTGCGTGATCGGATCGTAGATGACACGATTGAGCTCCGAGAAGTCGCCGTTGCGCATCTTCGCCGACGGCACCGTGGAGAGGTACGTCGCGCCCTGGTTGACCTTGTACCCCTGGTAGTCGAAGAAGTAGAACGTCTTGTTCTTGACGATCGGACCGCCGATCGTGCCGCCGAACTGGTGCTGGCTGAAGTCCGGCTTCGGGCGCCCGGCCCGGTTGTTGAAGAAGTTGTTCGCGTCGAACGCTTCATTGCGCAGGAACTCGAACCCGCTGCCGTGGATGGCGTTCGTGCCCGACTTGATCTGCAGGTTGACCACGCCGCCAAGCGAGCGCCCGAACTCGGCCGAGTACGTGCTCGTCTGCAGCTTGAACTCGTCGAGCGCGTCGACGCTTGGAAACAGCACGACCGTCTGAAGCCAGGTCTCGTTGTTGTCGACGCCGTCGAGCATGTAGTTGTTGTCGCGCGGCCGCTGGCCGTTGGCTGAGAAAGACGCCGACGCGCGCCAGGCCAGGCTGCCCGCGCCGTCGATGTTCGCTCCGGGAATTCCCCGGACGACGCCCGGCACGGACCGGGTCAGGTTGACGAAGTTGCGGCCGTTCAGGGGGAGGGTCTCGATCTGCTCGCCCCCGACGGTGGTCCCCAGCTCGGACGTCGCGATCTGGACGAGCGGCGCGCTCGCCGTCACGGTGATGCTTTCCTCTAGCGCGCCGACCGACATCTGCACCGGGAATTTCAGGTGCTGATCGACGCCCAAGTCGATCTCGGGAATCGTGAACGTCTTGAAGCCCGGCAGCTCTGCGACGAGCTTGTACTTGCCGGTCGGCAGCGAGGGCGCGGTGAACTCGCCGCTCGAATCCGTCACGACCGCGCGCGTCAGACCCGTGCCGCTGTTCGTCAACGTCACGGTCGCGCCGGGAACCGCCGCGCCGGACGTGTCTGTGGCCGTTCCGAGGATGGTCCCAGTGACAGCCTGCGCGGCAGCCAGCCTCGGAAGAAGCAGACTCGCGACGACGACGAGACTCATTGCGACTCTCTTCATCTTCGCCCTCCATGCGCCGGCCGAGCGGCGCGGTCCAACCCGACTCCAGATTCCACAGGTGCCCCGAGTTCGATCGAGATCGCTCGTGAGGTGGCCACGATGTTCGCGGCCATCGCGCTGCCGACGAGCGGGGTCGGCATGCGGTCGGCCGGTCCCGCGATGCTGATGGCGGCGACCACCTCGCCGCCGTGGTTCGAGACGGGCGCGGCAATGCAGCGCACGCCCATCTCATGTTCCTGTTCGTCGAGCGCGTAGCCGCGCTCGCGAATGGCGCGCAGCTCCTTCACGAGGCGGCGCGGGGCGGTAATGGTCTGCGGCGTCATCGCTTTCAGCGTCTGCGACCGCAGCCACGCCTCGACCTCCCCGGACTGCCGAAACGCCAGCAGCGTCTTGCCGAGGCTGGTGCAGTAGGCCGGAACGATCGCCCCGATCCGGGACCGCATGAACCCGATCGGGTGCGGCGACTGCAGGCGCTCGAGATACAGCACCTGCCACTGGTCGAGGACGGCCAGGTGGACGGTCTCCCCGGTCACGTCGCGCAGCCGCTCGAGATGTGCCTGGGCTTTCTCGCGAAGGTCGAGGCTGGCCGCCACAATGTTCCCGAGCACGAAGCACTTGATGCCGGGCTGATATTCTCCGCTCACCTTCGTGAGGAAACCGGCCTGCTCGAGCGTGGTCAGCAGACGGAAGGCCGTGGGACGCGGGATGCCGGTGCGCGTGGCCAGATCCGCCAGGGACAGCTTGGGCTCGCGGACGGAAAACGCGCTCAGCAAATCGAGCGCCTTGGCGGCCGCATCGACCGTGTAACGGCTCATGGAGACCGGCTTCAGGCGTTTCACTGGGCGAAATGGTATATCGCAGAGTAAACTATGTGTCAACCGTGATTTCGCATATCATCCGCGGGGTGGGCCGCCTCCTCGCCTGCTTCCTTGCCGCAGGGTCTGTCCTGGTGGCGACGTCGCCGAGCGACGTCGTCCTGGAGCTCCGCGACTACGT
This sequence comes from Acidobacteriota bacterium, assembly GCA_046734915.1. Taxonomy (GTDB): domain Bacteria; phylum Acidobacteriota; class Vicinamibacteria; order Vicinamibacterales; family CAVVIG01; genus VFZL01. The sequence continues at coordinate 20,065 of JBKPSC010000330.1, forward strand.
CGAGTTCCCCATCACGGGACGCGTGGACGGCAAGGGCCAGACCGACGGCATGCTCGCGCGGATCAACTCCTTACGCGAGGAGCCGGGCGGCGCCACGCGCTTTTTCGTCAACGACCTCAACGGCCCTCTCTATATCGTTGACAAGGCGAGCCGGAAGCTGACGACCTACCTCGATTTCAACGGGCGCGACGACCACCACGGGCTGTTCCGCAAGCTCGCGTACGAGGCTGGATACGCCAACGGCCTGAACAGCCTGCAATTCGATCCCGATTACAGGACCAACGGCAGGTTCTACACGGTCCACATTGAAGACCCCGCACTGCCCGGATCGGCCGTTCCCGACAACGCGCGGTTTCCCGCGCTGGACGTGTCGGGCTATACGACGACGGCGCCGGCCGGAACGCCCGGCGCGATCCAGCGTGAGGGAGTGCTCGTGGAATGGACGGATCGGAATCCGTCGAATACGACATTCGAGGGCACGGCACGCGAGCTGTTGCGCGTGCAGCTGAACACGCGAATCCACACGCCGGCCGACCTCCAGTTCAACCCTGCGGCGCGGCGCGGGGACAGCGAGTGGCGGGTTCTGTACATCGGATCAGGCGACGGCGGGTCTGGCGAATCGAGGCAGGCCATCCGCATGAACCCGCAGCGGCTGGACACGCTGGTCGGCAAAGTGCTCCGGATTGTTCCGGACCTCGCCGAGCACACCACGACGAGCTCCGTCAGCGACAACGGGCGCTACCGGATCCCGAACGACAACCCGTTTGTGAACATCGAGGGCGCGCGAAAGGAAATCTGGGCGTACGGACTCCGCAACCCCGCCCGGCTCCATTTTGCGATCGATCCAGCCAACGCCGGCAACAACCGGCTGATCGCGAACTCGATCGGACTCGGCACGTGGGAGACGGTCAACATCGTTCACGAGGGCGGCAACTACGGCTACTCGCGGCGTGAAGGCAACGAGATGCTGCAGCCCAACAATCGTACGGCGAAGCTCCCGGATGACGACCGCATCCCCGTCCAGGTGACCGACACGGTCACGCAAGGCACGGTGACACCGATGTACCCCGTGATTCAGTACGGCCACGTGCCGGGCGGCGGCGACGCCATCGGCAGCGGCTTCCTCTACCGGGGCACCAGGCTGCCGGCGCTCGCTGGGAAATACGTGTTCACCGACATCTCAACCGGTCATGTCTGGTACGCGGATTACGGCGAGATGCTGGCGGCCGACGATGGCAAGCCCGACACGATGGCCGTGAAGCACGAGATCAAGCTGCGATGGAACGACCCGCACGACGCGCCGGCCGGGGGCAGCCGCTTGTACGACACGATGTTTCCGATTGCCGAGGCGGCGTATCACTTCCGTGGCGGGAAGAGCGAGCACCTGCCCGGCATCGCGCTCGTCTCGGGCAACGGCCGCGCCGACGCCCACCTGGCCGTCGACGCCGCCGGCGAGTTGTACATCTTTACGAAGACCGATGGCGTGCTGCGCGTCGTGACCGCAATGACGAGCGGGTCGTAACCTGCCGAGTAATCATCCAGCCTACGTCTGTTCGGCGCGTTGCAGGAGTACCTTCAGGCCCGCCATGCTGCGGCGGGTCGATTCCTCGGCCGTTCCGCCGCCTCGCCAGTGGGTCTCCAGCGAGAGCGGACCTGTGTAGCCGTCGCGCTTCAGCGCGCGGAACTGACCGACGAAATCAATCGAGCCCGTCCCCATGGCCGCCCACTCGGATTTGCCCCCGTTGCTGGTCAGATCCTTGAGATGCATGTGGGCGATGCGGTTCTTCGGGATCGCGGCATAGCCATTCGGAAACGGCGTTTCCCCCCGCATGGCCGCGTTGCCGGGATCCCAGTTGAGCATCAGCGACCTTTCGGGGATGGCGGCGAGCAGGCGGCCGGCTTCGGCGCCCGTTGCGGTGTTGCAGGCGTACTCGTTTTCGAGCGTCAGCGTCACGCCTTTCGTCGCCGCTTTGACGGCCGCCTGCCGCACACGATCGTCAATCGCGGCGCGATGCGGGGTCTGCTCCTCGAGCCGCCAGAAGTCGAAGATGCGAATCGGCGGACTGTCGAACGCCTTCGCCAGCGCGAAGGCGCGATCAAGCAGCTCGTCCTGCTGCTCGTAGGTGAAGTCCGCGCCGAATTCCGGCTGCTTGGGGCTGTACGGCGATTTGGGCGCGCCGGGCCAGTCGGTCTTGAACACCGGCGACGCTATCTCCGAGACGCGGAGGTTAAACTTTTTGAGGATCGACTGCGCTTCGGCGATGTCTTGCGCATTCCAGCTGATGACGTTCTTGTCGTGCATCGCGCGAAGCTCGACCCAGCCGAGGCCGAATTCACGCGACGCGATTTCGCATGCGTGCGCAAAATCCTGTGAAATCTCGTCGGTGATCACCGACAGCTTGAATGGGGACGTACCTGCGCGGACGAGCGGGAGCGCAGCGGCGCCCAGCGTCAAGAGGAACTCCCGTCGTGACGACATGGCAGCCTCCTGCTCGCCATGCTAACTCAAAAGCGCCCGGCTGAAGCCCTCGCGCTCCGGGCTGACTATAATTCCGCCCGCGATGAAGTTCGCAACCATCGCGGCTGTGCTTGTCACCGGGGCCGCCGCCGCGGCCGCGCCTCAACTCGAAGGGCCCGCTGATCGTGCTGCGCCGCGAACCGATCAGACCTCGATGACGGCGCACGAGCAACTGCTGGCCAAAGCCAGGCAGGGCCGCATCGACGTGTACTTCGAAGGTGACTCGATCGTACGGCGCTGGGCCCGCTCGACTACCCGGAGCTCCTCGCGAACTGGAACGCGAACTTCTTCGGATGGATCGCGGCCAACTTCGGCTGGGGCGCCGACCGGACCGAGCACATCCTGTGGCGGCTCGAGCACGGCGAGTTGGACGGTGTCCATCCAAAGGTGATCGTCCTGCTGGCGGGGACGAACAACGTCGGCCCCCGACCGCGCGACGATCGGACAGTTGTGGAAATCACGCGCGGGATCAAGGCGATCGTCGACATCTGCCGGCGCAAGGCGCCGGAGGCGACGATCATCCTGACGGCCATCTTCCCCAGGAACGACAATATGGCCGTCCTGCCGACGATCGCGCGAATCAACGAGAAGCTCGCCGCTTTCGCGGACGGCACGCGCGTGCGCTTTCTGTCGATCAACGACCGGCTGGCAGA
>JBKPSC010000331.1:0-13946 GCA_046734915.1 Acidobacteriota bacterium
GTCGAGTTCGACGGCACGGCACGGGCCAGCGAACGCCTGTCGTTCTATGGCGCCGCCGCGTACACCGATGGGCGGTACATTTCATTCCCCGACGCGCCGCCGCCACTCGAAGATACCGGCGGACCGCAGGTGAAGGACATCTCAGGCTCGCTTCTGCCGGGCATCTCCAAATGGGCCATCTCACTCGGCGGCGAGTACGTTCACACCGCGAACGTGTTCAATCAGAGCGGCCACGTCTTTGCCGGGATCGACGGCAGCTATCGATCGTCGTTCTCGTCGAGCGCAAGCGCCTCGCGATACCTGGTCGTGGACGGCTATTCGCTGCTGAACGGGCGCGTGGGGTTCCGGCGCGCCGACGGCTGGTCGGTCTTCCTGTGGGCGCGCAATCTGCTGGACAAGGACTATTTCGAGCTGCTCTCGGCGGTGCCGGGAAACTCGGGTCTTTACGTCGGCCAGCCCGGCGACTCACGTACGATCGGTCTCACGCTGCGTCTGGCCCTGCGTTGACGCCGCTCGGACGGATGATTCATCGTGGGAGCACTTGCGCTTCCGCGGTGATCGTCGCGGAGCTCCGTCGCGGGACAGTATCGAACCAAGCGGCCAGCGCGTGCACGAGCGCCGGAGATCCATGCAACGCGCTGTGCTGCATGCCCTCGCCCTCGGCTTCGAACACCCGTACATCGAGGGCCGAACCACCTGGTGGATGGGCTGTCACACGAATGTTGACGAGCAGGCTGTCACCCAGCGCCTCACCGTAGGCGAAGCGGTGTCCGCGCAGCGAAATACCGGCGATGGTCATCACGACCACCGACAACAGAAAAACGATGAATCCGGCAGAGACGAGGTACAGCGACAGCCGGCTCAACATCAACGCGCCGCGAGTGAGCGCTGGGAACCAGTTGAAGTCGGTCAGGAACCCTCCCGATCCGGCAATGAAATACGACGCCACACCGGCGAAGAAAAGCGCGCGCGAAACAAGCATCCCCGATGCGCTGATGCCGGTGAGCCAGTCGAGTATCGACAGATAACGGTACGCCTCGTCGCGCTTCACGGTCGCGGCGAACACTCGGACACTACCCAGATCCGGTGGACGAAACGTCTCGGCGCGCCGCCGCTGATACCGTTCGAGCGCCTCGATGATGCCGTCGCTCCATCGCCAGGCGCGAACGCCGGCGAACGCCGCGGGAATCGCCGCCACCATGGTTATAGCGGCACCGATCACCACCGCCTTCATGAATTGACCGGGATAGCGCGGAATCAGGTAGCGGTCGAGCACGACCGGCGCGGCCAGCATGAGCCAGACAAACGGATTGCAGACGATGAGGGCGATGATGGCCGGCAGCACGCTGCGCGCCCGGCACTGAATGAACGGCGTGTTGAGACAGGCAATCGCGTCGACGCTGCGTCGCGCGCTGTCTTCGGCGAGTGCCGCGAGCGCCACATTCCCGCCGTGGCTGTGGGCGACGACGAAGTGCGCGGCACCGCTGTGAGCGTTGGCAATCGCGCGCAAGTGGGTGGCCAGCTCGGACGCGGCGGTCAGGCGGGCCTGATGTGAGTTCTCTCCGCTCCACTCGAAGACGGTGAACGACACCGGGCGTGCCGGCGAGTTCGGCCACTCCGTTCGCATCGCCGAGTCCGGCTGTGTTCAGGCCGCGCCGCGTGCGAAGGTCCCGTGGACCAAGGTGACCGTCGCGCCCGGCTCCGCCACGCCGACATCTTAGCCGAGGCGCTTCTGAACCTCAGGGCTCACGCGGAACGGTTGCTTGTCAGCAGCCGTCGATATACCTGGAGGTATGATCGACGTTGGTGGCAGATGACTCCATCGATGGCCGCAGCCAGGGGTGGCTCGGCGCCTTGTACCGGCGGCTGACCGGCACGCAGCCACCGACGCCGCCGGCGGCCGGAAAATCGCCTGACGAGGCCTCGCGGGACCGACTGCCTGCCCGTGTCGGGCACTACACGATCGCGCGCAAGCTGGGCGCCGGCGGGATGGGCGTCGTGTATGCGGCCTACGACGAACGGCTGGAACGCACCGTTGCGCTGAAAATGATGCTGTCGCTCGCGGCCGACGACACGGCGCGCAAGCGCTTCTGGCGCGAGGCGCGCGCGGCGGCGGCGGTGAACCACCCGAACGTCTGCCAGATCTACGAAGTCGGAGAAGACAGCGGCAACCTCTTCATCGCGATGGAGCTCCTGGAGGGCGAGCCGCTGGCGGATCAGCTCGGGCACGGCCCGATGAGCGTCGACCGGGCCATTCCGATCGCGGTCGAGGTGCTTGGGGCACTTTCCGCACTGCACACGCGCGGCATCGTGCATCGCGACCTGAAGCCGTCCAACGTGTTCCTCACCAGACACGGCGTCAAGCTGCTCGACTTCGGCCTGGCGCGGCCGGAGTTGGAGCCCTCGCTGGGCACGGCCGCCGCGCTGACGCGAAGCGGCATCGTGATGGGGACGCCGCGATACATGGCGCCCGAACAGGTGACCGGCGACACCCTCGATGCCCGCGCCGATCTCTTCGCCATCGGCGCCATCCTGTTCGAGATGCTGGCCGGCCGCCCGGCGTTCGGCGGCAAGACGGTGATGGAAGTCCTGAACGCCACACTGAACGAGCAGCCGCCGGCCCTGACGGGATCGCCAGCGGTGGCCGCGGTCGATCGGGTGATCCGGCGAGCGCTGGCGAAGCGACCCACCGAGCGGCCGATTTCCGCTGAAGCAATGGCCGACGAGCTGAACAGTCTTCGTGGGGTCGACGGCCACGATACCGCGGCCCTCGCTCGTCCACTGACCCGCGTCGTCGTGCTCCCGTTCCGCGTGCTTCGGCCCGATCCGGAAACCGACTTCCTCGCCTTCAGCCTGCCCGATGCCATCACCACGTCGCTCGCCGGCATCGGCTCGCTGATCGTCCGCTCGAGCGCGACCGCGGCGCGGTTCGCCGGCGACGCGCCGGACATCAAAGCGCTCGCCGCCGAAGCGGACGTCGACCGCGTCGTGATGGGCACCCTGCTGCGCTCAGGGGATCAGCTGCGCGCGTCCACGCAGCTTGTCGAAACGCCTGGCGGCACGCTGCTCACGTCGCACACAGTGCAGTCGACGATGGGCGATCTGTTCCGGCTTCAAGATGACATCGCTCGTCGCGTAGTCGAGGGACTGGCGCTGCCGCTGGCTGGCGAGCGATTGTCACCCTCGCCCGACGCACCACGCAATCCGCAGGCGTACGAGCTCTATCTCCGGGCGAACGAGCTGGCGCGCACCTACGACAAGCTCAAAGAAGCTCGCGATCTCTATCAGCGGTCGATCGACCTCGATCCGGCCTTCGCGCCGGCATGGGCGCATTTCGGCCGCTGTCTACGGGTGATTGGCAAGTACATCGATACGTCGCCCGACAGCGACCGGCGCGCGGAAGAGGCGTTCCGGCACGCGCTCGCCCTCAACTCGCGCCTGGCGATTGCGCACAAGTTCTACGCGCAGCTCGAGGCCGACACCGGCCGCGCCGAACAGGCCGTCGTCCGCCTTCTGGGAGAAGCGGCACGCCGCGGCAACGATCCGGAACTCTTCGCCGGCCTCGTCCATGCCTGCCGTTACTGCGGCCTCTTCGACGAGGCGATCGCCGCACATACCGAGGCGCGCCGGCTCGATCCGAACATCAAGACCACGTTCGAGCAGACGCTGCTCGTCGCCGTCGAGTTCAGGCGCCTCAATGCGATCGAGGTCGGCACGCTCCTGGGTGCCGACCAAGGCATCCGGGTCATCGGTCTTGGTCTCAGCGGACGACGCGAGGACGCGCAGCGCGAACTGGCCAAAATGAAGCAAGTGACGCAGATGGCGACGTTCCAGGCGTGGACGTCGCATCTGACGGCGTGGCTCGATCGGAGCCCGGAGGCGATGATCTCGACGAGGTCCTTCTTCGACACGTTGGGAATACAGGACGATCCGGAGGCCATCTTCCAGGAAGGCTGGCTGCACTGCGACGTCGCCGACTACGACCGCGGAATCGACCTCATGCAGCGCGCCGTCGCCGGTGGCTACTTCGTCGCGCCGACCATGAGGCGCGCGAGCCAGTTCGACGCCATCCGCAACGTTCCGGCATTCAAGCAACTCCTGGCCGAAGCCGAGGCCGGACGACAGCGGGCGCTGGCCGCGTTTCGCCTGGCCGGTGGAGAGCGGCTGCTGGGCGCGGTGGTCACCGCCTGAGGTCCGGGGCGGGATGAAGACGTTGGCGCGCGAGCGCGACAAGGCCGAGATCCTCGAACGGCTGCGGACTCTGAGTCCGTCGAGCCCGCGACGCTGGGGCCGGATGTCCGTGCACCAGATGGTTTGTCATCTGAGCGACTGCTACCGGATGGTCACGGATGGGCGCGTCGTCACTCGGACCGCCACGCCGCTGCCGCAGCCGGTCATGCGATGGTTGGCGTTGTACGGGCCGTTCCGCTGGCCGGCCGGTGTCGTCACGTCGCCGGAGCTCGATCAGAGCGTCGCCGGTAGCCGCCCTGCCGAATTCGCGCTCGATGTTGCCGAGCTCGCGGCCCTCGTCGAGGCCATGACCACTCACCAGCGCAGCCGGCTCGAGGGACAGATGCATCCTGCGTTCGGACCGATGTCCGAGTCGGCGTGGCTGCGCTGGGGATATCTTCACGCCGACCACCACCTGCGCCAGTTCGGCGTGTAGCGCGAAGCGGTCGCGTTATTCGGCGCCGACGCCCAGATAGACGCGCAGCTTCTCGTCGCTGAAAAGCGCCTCCGCGCGAGGCTCGTGCGTCAGCAGCGACGCCAACGCTCCGGCCGCGAACGCCGCCGTCATCGAGACGATCGCCGGATTGCGCAGTGGGAAGATCGCGGTCTTGAAGCCGAAAAGATCGACCAGCACTGTCGGACTGAGCGCGATGAGCCCCACCGACAGCGTCGCACCGGTCAGAATCGATGCGACCGCGCCCGCGGTGTTGAATCGCTTCCACACGATCGACAGCAGCAGCGGCGGGAAGTTGGCGCTCGCCGCGACAGCGAACGCCAATCCAACCATGAACGCGACGTTCTGGCCTTTGAAGAGGACCCCGAGAAGCACCGTGACGACGCCGAAGATCACGGTGGCGATCTTCGCCACGCGCACCTGCTCGTGCTCGGACGCGCCGCCTTTGCGAATCACGTGCAGGAAGATGTCGTGTGAGAGCGCACTGGCGCCGGCCAGCGTCAGCCCCGCCACCACCGCGAGGATGGTCGCAAATGCCACGGCCGCAATGAAGCCGAGGAAGGGCGTGCCGCCGAGCAGCTCCGCGACGAGCGGCGCCGCCATGTTGCCGCCGCGGTCCATCGCCAGGATGACGTCGCGTCCGACGAGCGCCGAGGCGCCGAAGCCAACGATGGGAATGATGAGATAGAAGTAGCCGATGAACCCGGTCGCGTAGACGACCGACAGGCGGGCCGCCCGCGAATCGGGAACGGTATAGAACCGCATGAGAATGTGCGGTAGGCCGAGCAGCCCCAGCATCAGGGCGAGGCCGAGCGACACCGCCTCCACCGGATCCGTGACCAGCCCGCCGGGCTGCAGCGCGGCCGCGCCATAGCGTGCCGAGACCGCCTGATACAGCGCGCCCGGTGAAAATGCGAACTGCGCGAGCACGAGCACCGTCAGGAGCGTCACGCCGAAGAGGAGCAGGATCGCTTTGATGATCTGCACCCAGGTCGTCGCAATCATGCCGCCGAAGAGGACATAAGCGAGCATGACGGCGCCCACGACCACCACCGCCACGTTGTACGGAATGCCGAACATCAGCGTGACGAGGTTGCCAGCGCCCACCATCTGCGCGATGGTGTAGAAAATCAGCGTCAGGATGCCGCCGATGGCTGCGGCGACGCGAACCGGCGCCTGACGCAGTCGGAACGCGACCACGTCGGCGAAGGTGAACTTGCCGAGATTCCGCAGCGGCTCGGCGATGAGGAACATCAGGGCCGGCCACCCGACGAGCCATCCGGTCGCGTAGATCATCCCGTCGTAGCCGCTCAACGCCACGAGGCCGGCGATGCCGAGAAACGACGCCGCGCTCATGTAGTCGCCGGCGAGAGCCAGGCCGTTCTGAAACGCGCCGACGCTGCGCCCGGCGGCGAAGAACTCGCTGGCCGATTTCGTGCGTCGCGCGGCCCAATAGGTCACCGCGAGGGTCAGGCCGACGATCAACAGGAAGAAGAAGGTCGCCGACAGCGTGGGTGTGCCGAGTGTGCTCTGCATGGGGGGTGGCTTAGCGCAGGCGAGCGCGCAACTGCTTCACCGCCGGGTCGTAGTGGCGGTTGGCCCACACGACGTAGACGGCGGTGAGCCCCCACGACAGCAGAATCACCGCGACGCCGGCGACGATGCCGAGCGTCGCGGAACCGAGCGGCCTGGAAAGCAGCGGCTTGTTCGTGGCGACGAGCAGGATGAAGCCGTAGTAGACGACGAAGAGCGCCGCCGTCAGAACGAGCGATATCCGCCAGCGCCGTGAGATGAGCTCGTGAAACTCCGGTGAGTCGAGCACGTCGCGACCGGTCTGGATCCCGGGCGAAACCGCCTTGGCCCTATCGGCCGCTGCGCTTGCAGAAGTCGCCATCGCACCACCCCCAACGGGATGGTGCATCTTACGCCCAGATCTGTCGGTAAAGGCCGGCAATCTCATCAGCCGTCGGCACTCGCGGGTTGTTCTGCGGCGATCCCGAGGCCAGCGCCTGCTCGGCCATCGTCGGGATCGCGTCGAAGTAGCTGGCTTCTCCGATTCCGTATGCCTTGGGCGAGGGCACTTGAAGCCTCCTGTTCAGGCTGTACAGGCCATCGACCAGGCGAGTCAGCGCTTCCTTCGTCGGAAGTTCCGGCGCCGCCAGTCCCATCGTCCGGGCGCACGCCGCGTAACGCTCCGCCGCCGCATCGACGGAAAACGCCGTGACCGCCGGCAGGAGCATCGCATTGGACAGTCCATGCGGCACGTGGAAGAAGACGCCAATCGGACGACTCATGCCGTGCACCAGGGCGACGCTCGCGTTCGAAAAGGCGATGCCGCCGAAGGTGGCGGCGAACATCATCGCCTCGCGCGCCGTGCGGTTGCCCGGCTCTTCAAACGCTGTCGGCAGCTCGTGCCAGATCGTGCGCATCGCGGACAACGCGAAGGCGTCGGAGAACGGATTGGCCTTCCGGCTCACGTACGCCTCGATGGCGTGCGTGAGCGAGTCGACGCCGGTATCCGCCGTCAGCCTCGCCGGCATGGTCATCGACAGCTCGTAGTCGACGATGGCCGCCGACGGCAGGAGCGGGGCGCCAGAGATGAGCATTTTCTCACCGCGGGCGGAGTCGATGATGACGGTCACGCGCGTCACTTCCGAACCCGTTCCGGCGGTGGTCGGAATCGCCACGTGCGGCGGCCCGGATCGCGGAATCGGATTCGGCACTTTGTAATCGCGCGGGTGGCCGCCATTGGCCGCCAGCATGCCGATGGCTTTGGCTGTGTCGATGGAACTGCCGCCGCCGAGGCTGATGAGACTGTCGTGTCTGCCGGCGAGGAGAACCTCGAGGCCCGCGGCCACGACGTCGCTCGTCGGATCGGCGACGGTGTCCGAGAAAACGGCGGCGTGGACGCCGCTCCGCTCGAAGTGTTCGGTGAGCTTGCGAGGGAGCCCCTGCTGAAACAGAAACGGGTCGGTGACGATCAGCGGCTTCCGGCAATCGAGACGTCTCAGGACGTCGGGGACCTCCGGAAGCAGTCCGCAGCCGAACTTGATGATGGGAGGCACCTGAAATTCCATCGCCACGACCGACTCTCCTATGTGTTCCGCCAGCGCTTCGAGAACCCGATGGCACCCAGCATCGCGATGAACGGATGCGAGTACAGAATGAAGCGGCAATCCCAGTCAGCGAACGTGACTCCGACGAAGCCCAGCTGCAGCGCCACCAGCAGCAGCAGCGCCCACTGGTTCCTGTCCATGCGGCCTGCAAGGCTGACGATGACGCTGCCCGCGGCCAACACCGTGAGGCCGGCGCTGATCGCATTGTGCGCCAGCGAATAGTACGGCCGAATCTGCGAGATCTCCGTCATCACCTTGTAGACGAAGTTCTTCGCGAACGTGACGGGACTGTCGAGCAGGCAGGCGACAATGGTCGCGAGATTCCCCTGCCGCACGAGGCCAGGAGCGAACGGAACGACGAAGCGGTCGTAGCCCCAGATGATCTGCCCGTCGACATAGGGCTCGGTAATCCTGGTGAAGTTGTAGGAGCCGCCCAGGCTGGCGCCAGTCACCTGGAGCAAGCCAAGGAATATCACGAACGGCACCACCACCAGGGCGCTCCTCAAGGCTGGCGTGCGCCCAGACCAGATGACCACGAAGGCGACATACAGCGCGACGAAGGCCACGCCGTGCGGCCGAATCGAGAACAGCAGCCCGGCCAGGAGGCCCGAGGCCGCCAGAGCGCCGGCACTCGACGATCCGCGCCAGAACAGCAGCGGTACGCTCATCATGGACAGCGACACGAACAGGCTCTCGGTAAGGATGTATCTTTGCCAGAGAAACATCTGCGGGTTCACCAGCACGAGGACGAGGAAGATGACCGCGGCGAGTCGCCCGTACGCCGCCCGGACGAACGTCGACAGGCACCAGAGGGCCACCGCGCTCAGGAGGAGCTGCACGACAATCACGAATCCGCCGCTGGCGCTGAACGGCCGCAGCCCGATGAGAAAGTAGATGTAGCCGAGGTACGAGGGCATCAGCTCTTCGAGCGGGCGGCCGGACATGATCAGCTCGACACCGCGTGTGTAGCGCACGGTGTCGTTCGCCGGCAGCACGCCCGATCTGGCGAACAATGCCAGGTTGATCACGAAGTACGAGACGGCAACGCCAAGCAGCCACCACGAGGACGATCTCGCTCGAGCGTCCTCGGCAGTGCTAAACGGTTGCATCGACCGTCGATTCGGGGTGCCGCTGGACGATGTCGCTGATCGAGAAGTCATGCTTGGAGAACACGAACAGGCTGTTCATCCCGTACTGGAACGTCTTGTATACGTCCACCCGCCAGCCGGCGCTGCCGGCCAAATTGCCGAGCGTGCGGAGATCGTAGTACCGCTTGTGATCCTCAATCTGCGTCGCGTCGATGAGATGCAGCTTGTAGCTGATGAACTCGAGCACTGGCTTGGCCCGTGGCGTCGGCACGGTGCCGATGACCTGCGCGTCGGGACCGGTGCTGGCGTGGATGTGGAGGAGCACCTTGCGGAGCTCGCTCTCGTAGAAGTGCTCGAAGCACGCGAGCGCCACGACCTGATCGATCTTGAAGTCGAAGCCGGCGACGTCGTCGAGCGACCCAACCGAATAGAAGCCCTCGGCATGCTTGACTGGCGGTCGGCCGAGAAACAGCTGATCCAGGCCGATGGCGTTCTTGAACACGCCCTGCAGCGCTTTCAGCGTATAGAAGTGCGATCCGCAGCCGAAGTCGAGCACGTTGCCCGGTCTGATGTAGGGAACGATCTTTCGCGTACGATAGCGCGTCAGGAAGCCCTCGAGAAACGCGTTTTGCGTGAGGTTCCTGACCGTGCGAAGCGGATCACCGGTCACGTCGGACGTCCGCTGCCGTGGTTGCTTCTGAGTGTCGCTGCCATCGGCGGCCATCGTAACTGATCCATCAACGCCATTGACCGACTGGTTCGCCCGCCCCGTGCTTCACGTCTCGAGCGTCGAGGCCTCGCTCCGGTTCTATGTGGACCGGCTCGGCTTCACGGTCGCGTGGCGGTACGAGGAGGATGGTCGGCCGCGCGTCGCTCAAGTCGATCGCGGGAGCTGCGCCCTCATATTCTCAGACCAGTGGCCGGAGAAGGTCGGCAAGAGTCTGATGTTCATTTCCCTGAACGTCGAACCCGAGACGCACGAGGCCGCGGTCGCGGCGCTCGATTCGTTGCGCGCCGAGTTCGAAGCCCGCGGCGTTCCCGTCAAGGACGGCCACTGGGGTTACCGGCTGCTCGTGGTCGAGGATCTCGACGGCAACCAGCTATTCTTCAACTATCCGAACGAGCCGTAGCCGCCGAACACGGCTTATTCCCTCATTCCTCATTCCCTGATTCCCTCATTCAATGGATTCGCCAGTACCATGACCGTCGTGACTTCGTCTACGGCGCTCGCCGTCGTGAGCCTCGTTGTCGCCATGACCTCGTTTCAAGCCGGAGCCTCGGTGGCAAAGCAACTCATTCCGGCGATCGGCGCGCCCGGAACGACCGCGCTTCGCCTGGGCCTGTCCGCGCTCATTGTCTGCATCATTCAGCGGCCGTGGCGATCGCTCCCGTCGCGGTCGTCGCTCGGTGTCATCCTCATGTACGGCCTGGCGCTGGGAACGATGAACTTCGTGTTCTATATGTCGCTCAGGACCATTCCACTGGGCATCGCCGTGGCGCTCGAATTCACAGGACCGCTCGCCGTCGCGCTGGCGGGGTCGCGGCGACGGACCGACTTTCTATGGATTGCCCTGGCCGTGCTCGGACTGCTGTTCCTCCTGCCGATCGCACGGACGGAACGCTCAGTGGATCCCGTCGGCGTGGCGTTCGCGCTGGCAGCGGGGGTTTGCTGGGCGCTGTACATCATCTTTGGCCAGAAGGCCGGCCGCGCACATGGGCCGTCAGCGTCGACCTGGGGAATGCTGATCGCGGCGACCTTCACCGTGCCGCTCGGCCTTGCGCTCACCGGGCGCGGCCTCTTGTCGCCGACCGTGTTGCCGATGGGTCTCGCCGTGGCCGTTCTGTCGAGTGCGTTCCCCTATACGCTCGAGATGATCGCGCTGCGCCAGTTGGCGACGAAAACGTTCGGGACCCTGATGAGCCTGGAACCGGCGATCGCCGCCCTCGCCGGTCTCGTGTTCCTGAACGAACGGCTCACGGCAACACAGTGGCTCGCCATCGCCGCGGTGATGATCGCCTCGATGGGCACCGTCCGAGACGACGCCGGCCTGGTGTGAAGGCCTGCCGCGTCCTACTTGCTCAGCCCGAGCACGTGTTCCGGATCGACCCGGATCACCATGTAGTCGATGCCGCCCTCGGCAATCTCCGTCCAGACGTGCCCGACGCCAGGCGGAAGGATTTGCATCTCACCGGGTCCCAGCTTCGTCGTGCGCTCGGCTTTGATCGGACTGGTGCTGCTCCAGCCGGGACCGATCGTCGTCGAGCCGGCCTCCTTCGTGGCGTCGACGAGTGTGCCGGTCACCTGCGTGCCCGTCCCGCGGATGACGTAGTAGATCTCGGTGATCTTGTCGTGGATCAACGCCCGGCCCGACGGCACCTTGGTGGCCGGGCGGGTGACGAACGCCACGGTCACGTTGTAGGCGCCGGCGTCGGCGATGCTGATGTTGCGATCGCTGACGCTGACGCCCGGCTTGAGGGCGGCCATGCCAATCTTCACTGCCTTCTCGATGTCGGCCTTGGTGAGGTCGACGGCGCTCTTGGTCGGTCCCGGCGGTGCGGGCGGGGTCGATTGCGCGCCGGCCGTCACCGGGACGAGCAGCAGCGCGAGAAAAGCCGTCACGAGCGAACGCATGTCGTGCTCCTTTTTTGACTGCGGCCTGTTGCCAGCGCAGATGATAGACCACATCATCGGGGGCGCCATCGCCGAATGAGCCGGGCTCCGAGAGCACGACACTGGGTCCGCACCACTTCGGGCGCCGCGGCAAAGGACTTGGTGTTCAGCGCCTCTCCCCGTTATAACGATTAACCGTGACTCGCATGTGCGATGGCCGGCCGCGCCTGATGCGGTCTCTCTGGCTCGCCCTGATTGCCGCCGCTGTCCTCACGGCGACGCTTCAGGCGCAGACGAACCTGCCGAACGTCCCGGGATCGTTGAAGTTCCTGGCGATGGGCGACAACGGCACGGGAGAGCGGGCGCAATACGAGGTCGCGCAGCAGATGACCAGGCTGCGCGAGACCTTCACGTTCGATCTCGTCATCATGCTCGGGGACAACATGTACGGAGGGCAGAGGCCCAACGACTACGTGAGGAAGTTCGAGCAGCCCTACGCCGCGTTGCTGTCTGCCGGTGTGAAGTTCCAGGCCTCGCGCGGCAACCACGACCGTCCCGAGCAGATTTCATACGCGCCGTACAACATGAACGGCCAGCGCTACTACACGTACGTCCGCGGCAACGTGCGCCTCTTCGCGCTTGACAGCACGCTCATGGATCGCGCTCAGCTGGCCTGGCTGGACAACGCGCTCGGCAGCGCGCGCGAGGAATGGAAGATCTGCTATTTTCACCATCCCCTGTACTCGAACGCCGCCCGTCACGGATCCTCGGTCGACTTGCGTCTCCAGCTCGAGCCCCTGTTCACCAGGCACGGCGTCAACGTCGTGTTCTCGGGCCACGACCACGTCTACGAGCGGATCAAGCCGCAGAAGGGCATCTACTACTTCGTGTCCGGCGCGGCGGGACAGCTGCGGCGCGGCAACATGAGACCGACCAACGAGACGGCCGCCTCGTTCGACCAGGACCAGAGCTTCATGGCCGTGGAAATCGCCGGGGCGGATCTGACGTTTCAGGCGATCTCGCGCACCGGCCGCGTCGTTGACTCCGGCGTGATCCGCCGTCAGAGCGGGGCCAGTGAGTAACGACGTCTCGACACCGGCGCCGGCCCGGGGGAAGGTGCCGCGTCTGACACTGTTCGCGCTGGAACATTTGCTCCTGCTGCCGTTGGGCGCGATCGTGGCGCTTGTGTGGGTCAATCTTGACGCGGAGAGCTACTACCGCTTCTCGCTCGCGAGCGCGTTCATCGTGAACGAAATCGCCATGGTCTTCTTCTTCGGTCTGATGATGAAGGAGGTCGTCGAGGCGACGGCGCCCGGCGGCATGCTCCATACCTGGCGGCGGGTGTTGCTGCCGGTGATTGCGGCCATCGGCGCGACGGTCGTGCCGGCTCTGATCTACCGGCAGGCCGTCGATCTGCTCGACGAGCCGGTGCTGAGCCTGGCGTGGCCCGTACCGTTCGTGACCGACATTGCGATGAGTTACTTCATCGCGCGAATCATCTTCCCGCGCCACCCGGCCGTTCCGTTCCTGTTGCTGCTGGCCATCGCTTCCGACGCCGGCGGGTTCCTGGCCCTGGCCCTGGCGCAGGCTTCAGGCGATCTGCACCTCGTGAGTGGGACATTGATGATGGCCGCGGCACTCGGCATTGCCTACGCCTTGAGGCGGGCACGCGTCCGCAGCTTCTGGCCGTACATCGTCCTGGCGGGCGGCCTGTCGTGGTATGCGCTCTTTCAGAGCGGCCTGCAGCCGGCGCTCGCGCTCGTCCCGATCATGCCGTTTCTCCCGCACGCGCCGCGCGACCCGGGATTTTTCGTCGACGCCAAGCCGACCGACCGCGACGCGCTCAGCCAGTTCGAGGTCTGGTGGAGATATCCGGTGCAGGTCGCGCTGCTCTTCTTCGGGCTGGTCAACGTCGGCGTGCCGTTTCGTTCGCTCGAAGCCGGCACATGGGGCGTCCCGATCGCTGTCATCCTGGGCAAGCCGATCGGCATCATCATCGGGGTCGCCGGAGCGCTCGCCATCGGCTTGCACCTGCCCGAGCGTCTCAACTGGCGAGACGTGGCAGTGGTCGGTCTCGTCGCAGCGCTCGGCTTCAGCGTCGGGCTGTACGTGGCTGCCGCACTGCTGCCGCCGGGTCAGCTGCGATCGGAGACTGAAATGGGCGTACTGATCTCCCTTTTCGCGGCGCCGCTGGCGCTGGCCGCGGCGAAGCTCCTCGGCGTCGGCCGATTCAGCCGCCACGCCTGAAGCCGCGGCAGGGTCCTCACTTCTCCACTCGCATCAGACCGATCGCCTTCTTCAGAGCGCCAGGACAAACACCAACGCGATTCGAACCCGCATGGTCAGAAGTTGTATTTGACCTGGAACCGCACCAGCCGTCCGCTCAGGATCGTGTTGGGATAGCCGAGGGTCTGTCTCTTATACACATCTCCGAGCCCACGAGACCC
>JBKPSC010000332.1:0-6238 GCA_046734915.1 Acidobacteriota bacterium
TGCCGCCACAGGCTGACAAGTCTGCGTCCTCGATGTCGATGAGGCGAAGCGTGCCGGCACGCGCGGAGGGCTTGCGCAGCGGCAGCGTCTCGGCCTCAGCGGAGCTCGCGTACCGGATCGTCACCGGCCGGTCCTCCCAAACCACACGGTTGGCTTCGCCCTCGGCGCGATCGATCTCCGCGGCCGACAATTCCCGCGGCAAGTCGATCGTCGACGCTTCCGCGCCGAGATGAAAGCTGACGGTGGGGACGCCGAACAGCCGGACGAGCGCCGCCGAGAGCACGTGCTGGCCGGTGTGCTGCTGCATGTGGTCGAAGCGCCGGGTCCAGTCCACCGCGCCCCGCACGACCTGGCCGGCTTGCAGCAGCTCGCCGTTGACGACGTGCGTCACGTCCCCGTTGTCGTCTTCGACCACGTCGACCACGTGCGCGCCGGCGAGAGTGCCGGTGTCGAACGGCTGGCCCCCGGTCGTCGGGTAGAACGCGCTGCGATCGAGCCAGACCGCCTGCCGGTCGCCATGTGAGGCGACACGAAGGACAGCCGCTTCGAAGCTGGTGAGATACGCATCGTCGTAATAGAGCCGGTTCGTCACAGTGTTCTCGGGTGGGCGTGCAGGGATCTTACGCGAACGGTGGCGGCCGTCTCAGCGCTGACTGTGCCGACCATGTCGGTGTCAACTCGGCGCCGCGATGTCACGCGCCGGGAAGACGATGAGCGCCCAGACGGCAGCCGCCAGAATCACGGTCGCCAGCAGCCCGAAGTCGGCCGGCGCAGCTGCTCCCGTGAGGATCGCTTTGGCTTTCAAATAGTGAAACAGCGAGAACGGCTGCAGCGGCTCCGCATCGGGCCAGAGGGATCCCAGAACGTCGAAGAAGTACATCACCACCATGAACCCGAGCGTCACGCCGACAGCGGGCGGCGGACGATCGAAGGATACCGATGCCGCCAGCCCGATCGCGGCGAAGGCCGAGAAGAGCAGCCACGCGTTCAGCCAGAGGACCGGAAGGCGCGTCGCATCGACCTCGTTCAGGACGCCGGTGTACGTCGCGCCGGCAAGACTGCCGGCGATGAGCGACATGATGGCGAGAGCGATGAAGCCCAGATTGGCGACGGCAAGCGTGAGATACAGCGCGCGTCTTGAAATCGGACGCGCGAGGAGCGTTTCGAGCGTGCCGCGCTGGCGCTCGCCGGCGACGGCCGTGGCCGAGAAGCCGACGGCGAACACCGACGTCAAGATGATCGCAATCGGATGAATCAGGCTGAGCGCCACCGCACCCGACAGGCTGAAGATGTCGCCGCCGCCGAAGCGGGCGAATTGGTCCGGGATGAAGCCACTCTCAAGCATCACGCGAAACTGCGAGCCGAACTTCGCGTAGATGAGTGGCGGCACGAAGCCCCACACGGCGAGGCCGGTGCACACGACGGCCAGGCGGATGCGCTGGAAGTACCAGGTCTGACGGAACAGCGCGCTGTTCACGATCGGCTCTCCCGATCGTAGAACTCGAGAAAGGCATCCTCGAGCCGAGCCGGCTCGATCGTGAGATCCGCGATCGCCGCGTCGACGATCGCCGCCAGAAACGGCCGCACGTCACCTACCAGCGAACACGTCAGCCGGCCGTCGGCGAGAGCCACGGCCGAGACGCCGGGGACGCCGAGCAGCGCCGGCGGTGGACCTTCGAGGCGCATCTCGACGTGGTGTCGCCGCCGCGCCAGCAGCTCGGGCAGACGCTCGACCACCGCCAGGCGGCCCTGACGGACGATTGCCACACGGTCGCAGACGCGTTCGACTTCCGAGAGGACGTGCGATGAGAAAAAAATCGTCCGCCCGTCGCGCTTGAGCTCGCCGAGGATCTCGTAGAACGCGCGCTGCATCAGCGGGTCGAGGCCTTCGCTCGGCTCATCGAGAATCGCCAGCTCGGGATCGTGCTGCAGCGCCTGGATGATGCCGACCTTCTGCCGCATGCCGCGCGAGTAGTCGCGCACGGGCCGGTGAAGCGTGTCGTGCGACAGCTCGAGCCGATCGCAGAGCGCCGCGCGGCGAACGGGTGCGCGCCCGCTCAGGCGAGCCATGTAGTCGAGCAGCTGGTTGCCGGTCAGCGAGTCGTAGAGCGCGATGCCGCCTGGCAGATAGCCGACGCGGTTGCGGATCGATACGCTCTCCCGGGCGATGTCCAGGCCGAGCACCCGGGCGCCGCCGCTCGTCGCGTGCAGCAGCCCGAGCAGCAACCGGATCGTCGTGCTCTTGCCCGAGCCGTTTGGCCCCAGGAACGCGAAGGTCTCGCCACGCTCGACCTGAAGATCGAGCGACTCGAGCGCGCGAATGGTCCGCGCAGTCGACCGGCGGAGCCAGGATCCGCTGCGATAGTGCTTCGTGAGCCTGCTGGTCTCGATCGCGTACACGGCGTCACACGTCTCGACGAATGATATCGCCCGCCGGCTCGTCTCATTGGATTGCTTGACACAGCGCAAGAGCCGGCGTCGCCAGCGACCTCGCGTAAGGCCGACTCGGTGCGCGCGGTCACGATCACGTCATAGCCGTCACTTGCGAAACATTCCGCGAGGTTGACGTCGATCCCGGCCGAGGCACCGGTCACCAGCACCGTCTGTCGCTGGCTGCCTCGCGTCGCGCTCATGCATGCTCCCCTTCGCGGTTATGGCTTCGGCGGTGTCACGCTTGCGGCAGGACGCGTGCCCTTCAGGATCCAGCGCTGCATGCGTCGGCCGTTCGCCGCTTCGCCCGTGTACATGCGGTTCTTTGAATCGACGGCGATCATGTGCGCGCGGATGAACTCGCCAGCCTGGCGGCCCGGCTTGCCGAAGCGATCGAGGATCTCCAGATCCTTGCGTCGCAGTATCCACACGCGCTGGTTCGTCCCGTCCATCAGGTACAGAAGGCTCTGCGCGGGATCGCGGGAGAACTGCAGACTGAAGCCGCTTCCCGAGCCGCCGGTTTCTGGTCGCACGAACTTCTCCATCAGGTACTCGCCGTTCTGCCGGAACACCTGGATGCGGTTGCCGCGGCGGTCCGACACGTAGATGAGACCGTCCTTCGAACCGACGAGGCCGTGTAGCGTGGAGTACTGCTGCGGCGGTTCGCTCACGCGCACCGGATACTGATATTTTTCGGTGTCGTCCGGCGTTTTGCCGTAGGCGCCCCAGTGCCGCTTGTAGGCGCCAGTGGCGGCGTCGTAGACGACCACGCGCTTGTTGATGTAGCCGTCGGCGATGAAGACCTCGTTTGTCTTCGGTTCGACGTAGAAGTTGGCGGGGCCGCCCAGGTGATCGGGATCGTTGCTGCCCTTGTTCACTCCGGGCGTGCCGATCGTCAGCACGTGTTTGCCGTCCTGGGTGAACTTCATCACGTGATAGCCGTTGCTCGTGCCGGTCCACACGAATCCGTTGTGATCGATGTAGATCCCGTGCTCCTGATCGTACCAGGTGTAGCCCGCGCCGGGCCCGCCCCACGTGCGCAAGACCTTGCCGTCGGGATCGAGCTCGAGCACCGGTGGCGCGGGAAAGCAGCAATCGGCAATCGGCGGCTTCACGGCGGCGCCGATCTCCTGATCCGTGAGGCTCGACGGCATGTGGATCACCCAGAGGTGATCACGGTCGTCGACGAACAGGCCTCGGATGTCGCCGAGGATCCAGTCGTTCGGCAGCGTCGGCGGCCACGTGGGATCGACCTCGTAGATCGGCAGCTTGTCGGCCGTCGGGGAGCCAGGGGCCGCTACCGCATTGGCGCTCTGCGCGCCAGCCACGGCGGGGACAAGCAGCCAGGCCACGAGGGTCGTACATGTGCGCGTGAGCGGCATGAGATCAATCCTTCTGAGCGGCGCGGCCGGGAACGTCGTCGTGCGCCCGCGAGAACGGGGATTATCACTCAGCCGGAGCCCTCGAGGAAGACGGGGACTTCGCGACGGGTTCATCCATTTTTCGACCGCTGCGCAGGTGGCGGCGGCCACCTCGTCTTCCATCGATGGGACCGAGCCGCCGGCGCGCGCGACGCCTCAAAGCGTCCTATGATTCCCTCCGGAAGGAGACGAACCATGCGTGTGCCGACTGCGGCGGTCCTGCTCGTGTCCATCTTCGCGCTGCCGATGACGATGAACGCCCAGCGTGGTGGCGGGCAAGCGGGTCAGCCGGTTCCGCCAGCCCCACCGAATCCGCGCGTCGATGCCCTGAAAAAGGACGTCGTCGCCGACATCGATAGCCGACGCCAGTTCACGCAGCAGATGGTCGATCTGCTCTTCAGCTTCAGCGAGCTCGGCTTTCAGGAAACCGAGACGCAGCGGACCGTGACCGACACGCTGGTGAAAGAAGGCTTCGACGTTCCGCGAGGGGTGGCAGGGATTCCCACGTCCTGGACCGGCATCTGGGGGTCGGGCCGGCCGGTGATCGCGCTCGGCACCGACATCGACGGCCTGCCGACGACGAATCAGACGCCGGGTGTCGTGACGAGGAAGGAGCTCGTGCCAGGGGGGCCCGGGCACGGCGAGGGCCACAACGCCGGCCAGGCGCTCATCATCACCGCCGCGCTGGCCGTGAAGAAGATCATGGAACGCGAGAAGCTGCCGGGGACGCTGATCCTGTGGCCGGGTGTGGCGGAAGAGGCGCTCGGCTCCAAGGCTCATTTCATCCGGGAAGGGATTCTGAAGACCGCCGATGTGGCGCTCTTTGCGCATGTCGGGAGCGAGCTCGGGGTGAGCTGGGGCGCGGGCGGCGGCAGCGGCATGGTCTCCGTCGAGTACATGTTCAGGGGCGAAAGCTCCCACGCCGCGGCCGCTCCCTGGATGGGCAAGAGCGCGCTCGACGCGGTCGAGTTGATGGATGTCGGCTGGAACTTCCGGCGTGAGCACCTGCGGCTGGCTCAACGCTCGCACTACGTCATCACCGGCGGCGGCGATCAGCCGAACGTGGTGCCGCCGCGAGCCTCGGTCTGGTACTACTTCCGCGAGACCAACTACGACCGCATCAAAGAGCTGTGGGGCATCGGCGACACGATGGCCAAGGCCGCGGCGATGATGACCGGGACCACGATGGAGTCGCGCGTGCTCGGCTCGGCCTGGCCGCAACACGGCAATCGACCGATCGCCGAAGCCATGCACCGCAACATTGTGGAGGTCGGCATGCCGCAGTGGAGCGACGCGGATCAGCAGTTCGCCCACGCGTTCCAGCGCGCAATGGGTGCCGAGGAAAAAGGTCTGACGACGGAGGTGTCGGCCAACTTGCGTGGACGGGAAACCATACCGGAGGCCGAGGAAACCGGCGGCGCCTCCGATGACATCGGCGACATCATGTGGAGCCTGCCGACCGTGACGCTGCGCTTTCCGTCGAACATCCCCGGCGCGACCGGTCATCACTGGTCGAGTGCCGTGGCTATGGCGACGCCGGTCGCACACAAAGGCGCCACGCAGGGCGCAAAGGTGTACGCGATGACGATTCTCGATCTACTGCTGCGTCCGGAGCTCGTGCCGGCGGCGCGGGATTATTTCGACAACGTCCAGGGCAAGCAGTGGAAGTACCAGTCGTTCCTCAGACCGGAGGACAAGCCGGCGATCTGGCTGAACAAAGACACGATGGACCGCTTCCGCCCGGAGCTGCGCAAGTTCTACTACGACCCGACGAAGTACAAGTCGTACCTCGAACAGCTCGGCATCACGTATCCACCGCCGATGCCGCCGGAATCGGAGAAGGGTTCGGCGTTGCGCCGCAATCCCTGAAGCAAGGAGCAGCGAGATGTCTGTCTCAGGTTACACGCGACTCTCGTTGATATCGGCGATCACTGTCGTCTCGATTGCGCTCCACGAAACTCGCGTCGACACGCAGCAGCGGGGCGGTACGCCCCAGACCGACAAGGTGCCGCCCGTCAACAGCGGCGCCAATCCCTATCGCGTCATCCGCGATTGGGCGCAGCTGAATCTCGAAGCCAGGCCGTGGGGTGGCTCGAACGGCGTCGCGATCGATCGCGATGGCCGGTCCGTCTGGGCGACCGACCGGTGCTCGGCCGGAACCACACCGGGCTGTCTCGGTGCGAAAGGAAACCCCGTCCATCACTTCGATGAATCCGGCAAGGAAGTCCGAAGCTTTGGCGGCGGCATGTTCGTGTGGCCGCACGGCATCCACGTCGATCGGGACGGCAACGTGTGGGTGACCGACGCGCGAGCCCCGAGCGCGGAAGAGCTCAAGACGTTTCCTGGCGAAGCGAAGAAGGGGAGCGTTGTCGTCAAGTTCAACCCGG
>JBKPSC010000333.1:0-7058 GCA_046734915.1 Acidobacteriota bacterium
CAGGTGTTCCTCAAACCCACTCAGCTCGAACGCGAACACTCTCATGACCTTCTGCGATGAAAGCTCATTCGGCACGAGCGCCTGAATCGAGGCGAAGACTCTGGTGGCCACCCCTGAGACGAGCGACTCACCTGCCTTCAAGAACATTCCAACCATGAGCGACACCAGCGGTAGGAGCAGATAGCGATCCGGTGCGTAGTACCGGAGCACCAGAAAGAACACGAGGTTGAAGAGCAAGGCTTCAGCGATTCTGAACCACAGGCCGCCCCAGAAGAGACGGCGATCGAACGTCTCGCGCTCCGGCAATTTCATCTTCATGTATAGGGAATTGGCGAAGAAGAACATCGCACCGAGAGTCGCCACGAGCGTTGACAGGTTGAGCAGCCCGAGGATGACGAATGAGTCGTCGGCATCTCTTCCGAAGAGGTTCGCGAGCCCCGATGCCGCTCCTGAATTCTGAAGAGCCGGGGGCACTTGGATGTGCTCGCCGGCAGGCAGATGGCCCATGCTCCAAGCAATGGCCGCAAAGACCATGGAGCAAGCGAGCGCCTGAACGAGCAGCGCGAAGCCGACGCCCACCAGGTAGATGCCGTAGAGCTCAGTACTGCGTTCGGGCTCTGGCTTGTGGTCGGCGATGACCTCGAGGGCTCCCAGCTGCACCGGGAGCCCTCGCCGCCAAATGGCCCACCAGAGCAGGGCAAGGCCCGCGATCCCGAGGACGACCGTCACTTGCCACAGCATGGGATCCGCACCAAAGGCCCGGGGCATGAGTCCGAAGGACAATGCGATGGTGATTAAAACCGCGCCACCGGCCACGCAGAGAGCAGTGCCGCTGAGGGCGGAGGTCGAGATGATGTCCGCGGATTTCTTTTCCTGACGCAGATACAGTTCAAGGGCGGCCGAGGACGCGTCGGTCATGACTGTCTCCTCGAGCAATAGTCGATTGCTCATGCGCCACTTCCTCAGTCAGTTGCTATCCGTAGCCTGCGCGACAACCACAGCAGTTGGCTTCGGCATTCTAACGGCCTCGTTTTCATCGTCAACACCCTTCGGTGCAAACATTTGACAGGAAGGCCGGCACTCGGCTCCTGGGTGTCACACGGACCGTTGTCGGTTCGTCTTCATCAGTGGAGGTGAAAGACATCATGAAAGCCCGAATCGACGTCATGCACGTAAACCCAGGCATCAGTCAAGCCATGCTCGGCCTCGAACGGCAGGTTCGCCAGGCCGGCTTCGATCATCGACTGCTCGACCTCGTCCGGATGCGGGCATCGCAGATCAACGGTTGCGCCTATTGTCTGGATATGCACAGCAAGGATGCCCGCGCGGCCGGCGAGACCGAACAGCGGCTCTACGGTCTCAACGCCTGGCGCGAGACGCCGTACTACTCGGCGCGCGAGCGCGCCGCGCTGGAGTGGACCGAAGCGCTCACGCTCGTCGCGGACACCGGTGTCCCGGACGACGTGTACGAGCGCGTGCGGGAGCAATTCTCAGAGGACGAGTTGGTACATTTGAGCCTGGCGATCGTGGCCATCAACGGCTGGAACCGGCTCAACATCGCGGCGCGCACAGTGCCCGGCGACTACGTCCCCGGCAGCCTCGCCAAGTCGCACGCGGCGAGCTGATCCGCGCGAGAGGGTGGCGCGGGGGCCGAGGGCATCGACGCGAATGAGCCGCGCAGTCTGGCCCCGTCGCGCCGGTGCGTTAGACTGCCAAAGGATTCGCGCTTCGGAGGGAGCCGCACATGCTGATGGTCCGCCCCATTCGCGTTCTTGCTATTGGCGCCGCCGTGCTTGCGCCACTGAGTGTTTCCGTCGGCCTCGCCCAGGCGCCTTCGCTGGCGTTTCTCGGCACCTGGAAAATCAACGGCGCGAAAAGCGATATGAGCGAGACGAGGCTGTCGTTCTCTCGCAAGCCCTCTGGAGAAGTCACGATGATCATGCAGGGAATCGCCTACGACTTCCGCTTCGACGGGAAGCCGTATCCCTCGCCGTTCAGCTCAACCGCGACGTGGAGCGAAACAGGCCCCCGCTCGTGGAGCACTCTGTACCGCATGAACAACGTCGACAACAACATCGATACGTATACCCTGTCGGTCGACGGCAGGACGCTCACGATGAAGACGGAATTCCTGGTACCGAAGCGATCGGAACAGACGATGACGTTCAACCGCGTTGGCACCGGCGATGGCCTGATCGGCACCTGGCAGGGCAGAACGATGCAGAACAACGACATGACGATGGCCTTTTCGGCGGCGCCCGGCGGCAAGGTGCAGGTACGCATGCTGCCGCTGGACGGTGTCGTCGTGATGTCGACAGACGGCGTCGAGGCGCCGGTGGCCGGACCGGCAGACAACGTTCCACCCGGAGTCACGATGGCCCTCAAGCTGACCGGTGCGCGAACATTCGATGTGACGTGAAGGAGAAAGGGACGCAGGTCTTCGTTGATCATTGCACGGTGTCCGAGGATGGCCGGACGCTGACGATCGACGCCGTCAACGGCCCCCCCGGATCACCACAGGATCGAACGAAGCTCGTGTACGACAAGCAGCCATAGGGCCGCGCGGCGCCGAGCGTGTGTGTGCGGCGGTCTCGCTGGTCGTGCTTGATCGTACCCGCACTGAAAATTAGATGCCCTTCGGCGAGTACTTCGTGAGGACCTGGATCAGCGGCTTTGCGCCTGCCGGCATCGTCACCCCGCCCCGAAGAATCTCGTCCGAGCCGACTTGTTTCCCATAGACCGCCTTGTTGGCGCCTTCGTCCTGGTTCATCGTCACTCCCTTCAGCGAGACGCCGGCAAAGGCACCGCGGCTGCGGGAGTAGCTCAAGATCTTGGCCTTCATTGCCGCGTCGGTTTCCGCGGTGGTCTCTCGGCCGACCGGGCCACCAGCCACTGAGGCTTCGCCACCCAGCGTGAACTTGCTCTTGAGCAGGCTCTCCATGCCGCTCGCATCCATGATCAGCATCACGACATCCGTCGCCTCGGCACCGATCTGAAAGCCGACACTGCCGCCGCCGAGTTCGACCATCGCCGGCGCGCCCCAACCCGTCTGGTCCTTCCCGCGGCAGCTCACGGCGCCACGTCCGAACGACCCACCCACGATGAACCCGCCTTTCTTCATGCCAGGCACGACCACCACGCACGCGGCCTTGTTGAGAACGTTGCCTGGAATGCCCTTGTCCGGTGCAGACATGATCTCGTCGAACGCCTTGGCCGCATTCGACAGCCGTTCATCGGTCTCCTTGTCCGCGAACAGCAGACCGCCAGGGACCGACAGCAACACTGCAATCAGGAATGCCTTCTTCATGACGTCTTCTCCTTCCGAGGTAGAGCTCTTTCTTGAACAACTCGACCTCGAAACCGCTCTCCGCGGCGGAGCGCTTTGTCGAACAGAGAGGGTGGGCGACAGGGATCGAAAACGGGCCTCATGTGAACTTCTACGGTGCCCTTATCGAACCTATCGTCTCGCGCTTTCTTGTATAGTCAAGCTCCGAGTCGCAACTTATCGACATGGAGCAGCCAGCTCGTCAACCGGTTCCAACTGGCGCTGGTGAGGTTCACCAATTCCTAACCTTCGCAGCATTTTTGTGAGGCGCTGACAGCGGATCACTACAGGCGCTATGCTAGCGCCCGCGCGTTGACGCGCTCGATCGCATCGCACTGACTATCGGAGCACGCCTGAGTCCTCATGAAGTGGTCGCCGGGTTTGGCGCGGGAGCGGGAATTCCGCGTTCGAGCGACACCCCAGCCATCGCGGCACGTCGGTGAGTCCGAGCCTTACGAAGTCCAGCTCGGTTTTCTGGGAGCTGACTCTGGCTTCGGCCGCCGCCTATTTTGCCAATATTGGTCTGCATCTGGACGATGCGTTCGTCTATCTCCGCGTGGCCCGAAATTTTGCGACGACCGGTCATGCCGTCTTCAACGATGGCGACGCGTTCAGCATTACCACCAGCCCGGGTTGGCTGCTGATCGTAACCGCGCTGGCTAAATTGGCGCCGGCGTTCGCTCTGCCAGCGCTGTGCAAGGCGACGTTCATCGCTCTTCTTGTCGGGGCCTCCGCTATCCTGCACGGCTTCTTGCGATCGAAGTGCCCGGCGCTCGCGACCCTGGCGTCGCTGCCGGTGTTCTTCGCTCTTTCGATGCCCACATTGGTCGGGATGGAAACATCACTTGCGCTGTTTGCCGGGCTCGGTCTGGTGGCCAGCTTTGATCGACGCGATCGCTGGACGCCTCTGTGGATGGCGCTGTTCTACCTGGCGAGACCAGAGGGCGCAATCTTTGGAAGTCTTGTCGCCATCGTCTTGCTGGTCGAGGCGATTTCCCGGCGGCGTGTGGTCATGACGGTGCAGTTCTATGCCCTGGCGGCCGCTCTGTCAGTCGCGATGGTCCTGGTTTGGCACCTCTGGTTCTATCTGACATACGGGACTATCACGCCGGCAACGGCGAGCGTGAAAATGCTGCAGGCGCATGCCGGTTGGCCGACGTTCGTTCAGGGCTGGTCCCAGCATTTCAAGCTCATTTACGACATCGGCCAGCCGCTTGGAATCAACGTGGTGCGCACCACAATTGCGACGATTGGCGCGGCGATTCTGGTTCGCAGAGTCTGGCCCGTCGTTGCCTGGCCGATCGTTCACTTCATCGCCTATGCCGCCATCGGCGTGGCCTACTATCACTGGTACTACTACGTGATCGATTTTGCGTTGGCGCTGGCGTTGCTGGCGGGAGTCGCGACGTTGATCACTGCGGCGATCACTGGAGCAAGGGTCGCTGACAGGCCTTTTGTTCAGATGGCTGGAACAGTCGCCGCGACTCTAGTGGCGATCGTCTTGTTGCCGCCTGCCCGCAACTCCGCCCTCGCGGCGGTCGATCAATCACATGCCAGTGCTTTTGTGGACGGTCGTTATGAAGCGTACGTCCGCCTTGCCGATCAAATTCGAGCAGCCTCACGCGGCGGCAGCTTCACTGTGCTGTCTCATGAGGTCGGCATCATCGGCTATCGGTTACCGGAGGCTGCCATTCGCGACGTGGTAGGGCTCGCGACCCCTGTCACATCTGGTCAGGACCTGTGGAATTGGAAGAAGCAGGTTCAGGCTTTTGAGCCCGACTACATTCTCTATCCTTCTCCGTTGGGCAGTGGTCAGCAGGTGTACCAGCGGGCCAACGGGGAGATGCTGCGCTATAACGCCTTCTTAGCCGAAGGAGGCTACGTCGTGTTACGGAAGCTCGATCCGGGCAAGTGTCCGACCATTGCCGATGTGCGGGCCCATCTCAGGCCCGGTCTCGGCGGCGGGTGGGTCGACGAGTTCGGTGAATCTCCGACCGGATCAGCGATGGTCCGCGGCTGGGCAGCCGACCTGAAGGGGAAAGCGCCCGCCCAACTTGTGGCAGTGCTGAAGGGCGAGGTTGTACTTGGCTGTGCTCCCACGGGTCGAACCCGACCAGACGTGGCCAGGGCACTGAACGCTCCTGCGCTCGGCGCATCCGGTTTTGAAGTGGACCTTTGGCCAACACGGCCGGCGGAAGTGACGCCCTCCAGCGTTGTTGCCGTTGCCCGGCTTGGCGATGGATCCTACGCGCAGCTGTACATTCCTTGACGGCGCGCCCCTCCGGAGATCCACGTCAACATCCACCAACCGAGTCGAGATCCGCATGTCGCACGCCGAACCGCTTGGCCTGCCCGATCGCCAGCACCGCGGAGTCGCAGGCGCTGCTCTGGTCCACCACGCTTCGCTTTTCGGTTCTGACTTCCCGCACTAGTTGACGGCCGGTGCGGTTGCCCAGTTCGAACAAGCGTCTTCCGTTCGAACGTTAGGCTGCCTTCCACGTGCGGCAACGACGGTCGCTTCGTACCGTGGACGAGTCACCGCGCCATCACCGAAGCAAGCGGCGATCGGCCGGTCGAACGGGAGCGATTCTCGCAAGCGTCTCCAGAGCGGACTTCGCCTTAGCCCTGCGCAAGGCTTTCCAGTCGCCGTGGGCACGCTGGTGGCGGCGGTCGGTCAGGTAGGCGTATTCCGCCGAAAGCAGCCGGTGCTCCTCAGCCTTGGCCCTGGTCCATGATCGGGCGAACTCGTCGAACGTGGGCGCTTCTCCGCGCGTCCAGAACTCCATCGCGAGCACGCGCGCAACGGCGCCATCCCGGAACCGACGGGCGGTCAGGACGCGGAGCAATCGCATGACACCCTCGTGCTCCTTCGCGTACCAACGATAGTAGAGGCGATCGCGAGGTCCGAGCCGTGCTGGCGGATTCTCCTCGCGGACGATCTGCGCGGAAATGCGCGTCGGCTGACCGACCTTGCCCGTCTCGAGATAGTCGCGGACTCGGGCGAGCACGATTGGTTTTCGATCGGTGTCTTTTGTGGCCTTCACCTTCCCGTTCGAGTATTCGGCCACGATCCTGTAAGGGATCCCGCGTGCCGAGCAGAAGCGGTGAATCTCCTCGAGGTTCATGTAGTTCAGCTCTTCAAACAGCCGCGCCCGCTCGCTTCTCGTGAGCTGCGACAGGAAGTTCGGCATCCAATCCTTTCACCCGTCGGTCCGCGTCACCCACGCGGGGCTCGCGGCGGCGGTCAACAGCCGAAGTCCTCGCCGCGTTGACGCATCGCCATGGCTTTCTTCACGAACTCGCCTGCATCGTCCGCGTAGCTCAACATCTTGTATTGGATGGTTTCTTTGAGATTCGGAGCATGCTTCTTCAAGAACGCTCGCACTTCCAGCAACTTCGTCTTGCGCCAATCGTCTGCCAGCATGCTCAGATATTCGGCCGGAGAATCTGCGTCGTATTGCATGACGATGATTGTCGCCAGGCGTGAATCTGCCCTCTTGTCGTCGTGCGTCGGCGGCCGCAATTCTAGCGTAGACTCTTTGGCCATCCGCATGTCGCACCGAGCGGTACGAGCGCATTTCGCTAGTTGCTGATGGCGAGCGCTCGAAACAGTTCAGGAGGGCATCATGAAGGCCACGGCCACGCCCAGGTTCTCGCGACGCGAGCTGCTCGTGGGTGCGCTCGGCGGCGTCGCGCTCGCGTCCCCGGCACGGGCGCAGATCACGACGATGGC
>JBKPSC010000334.1:0-6305 GCA_046734915.1 Acidobacteriota bacterium
GGCTTGGTCTCGAGTACTTCCGCATCAGCCGGCATCGGACACACATATGAAAGCGGGGGCAAATCCTGCTGAGCGGCGTGCACGTGCCTCGGGGCGCCAGGCAACTGCGCGCTGAGGAGCGCGGTCGCCAGCACGATCGGGAGAGCGGCCTGCTTCAGGTTCATGCATTCATTCTACTCCCGCGGCCGCGACTGGAGGCTCATCCCAGAGACGCCAGTGCGCTCGCCCGCCGTGCCAGCCGCTCGACCCGGGACCCCAATGCCGCGAACCGTGCGTCGTCGGTCTGGCCGCGAACATATCGGACGTAGATCTGCTGAATGACGACAGCCAGCTTGAAGAGGGCGAAGGTCTCGTAGAACCGGATGCCGCGCAGATCGCGTCCAGAGACGGCTTCGTACCGCGCGATCACCTCCTCGCGGCGCAGCCACCCGGGACGATCGGTCACCGTGCTGAGGGCATCCGCTTCGCCAGGACTTTCCACGGGGACCCAGTACGCGAGGAAGATGCCGACGTCCACGAGCGGGTCGCCCAACGCGGCCATCTCCCAATCAAGCACGGCGACGACTCGTCGGGGATCGCTCGAGGCCAGGACGACATTGTCCAGCTTGTAGTCGCCGTGGACCACCGCCGGCCTCGTTGGCTCTTCGGGCAAGCGGTGACGCAGCCACTCCGCGAGCGAGTCCATCTCGCTGACGACGGCAGTCGCCGACTTGTGCCATCGCTCGATCCATCCCTCTACCTGGCGCGCTACGAAGCCGGACGGCTTGCCGAGTCTGCTCAAGACCCCGGCGGTGGCGTCGACGGCGTGAAGCGCTGCCAAAGTGTCGATGAGCGCTTCGCTGATGCCGCGACGGACCTCCTCATGCCCCGCGACCGCCGGCGGTTCTTCGTGGCGGATGACGAGCCCGCTGCGGCGTTCCATCACGTAGAAGACGGCACCAGCGACTGCAAGATCCTCGCAGAGGAGCAGCGGCGCAGGAGATAGCGGGAAGACTGGATGCAGTGCGTCCAGCCAGTGCGCTTCGCGGGCCATGTCGTGCGCACGCGGCGGGACCGGTCCAAGCGGCGGCCGCCGCAACACCAGCTCCAGGCCGCCGAACCGAAGCAGGTACGTGAGGTTTGAGTGGCCGCCGGGGAACTGACTGATGACGGGCGCCTCATCGAGCTGTCGCCGATCGTGACGGCTGGTGAAGGCGGCCTGCTGTGGAAGCGCCTGCCGCAGGTACGCGACAACCGCCGGCCAATCGAGTCCTTCGCTCTCACGGACCGGCCGCGTCTCGTCCGCCACGGCCGGCTAGACTATCATGCGGCGGATGACGCCCCGCGCCGCGCAGTTGGCCGAACGCGTGACGGCCTTCATGGCCGCGCACATCTACCCCAACGAAGCCACGTTCGAGCGCGAGATCGCCGACGGCGATCGCTGGCAGCCGACGCGGATTGTCGAGACGTTGAAGGCCAGGGCCCGCGCAGACGGTCTGTGGAACCTGTTTCTGCCGCAGAGCGATTACGGCGCTGGCCTGACGAATCTCGAATATGCGCCGCTTTGCGAGATCATGGGCCGGTCGCCCGCCTTTGCGCCTGAAGTGTTCAACTGTTCCGCGCCTGATACGGGCAACATGGAAGTGCTCGTGCGCTACGGGACGCCTGAACAGAAGGCGCGCTGGCTCCATCCGCTGCTCGCCGGCGAAATGCGATCGTGCTTCGCCATGACGGAACCGGCCGTCGCCTCGTCGGACGCGACCAACATCGCGTGCCGGATCGACCGGGACGGCGACGAGTACGTAATCACCGGGCGCAAGTGGTTCATCTCGGGCGCCGGCGACCCGCGCTGCCGGGTCGCGATCGTGATGGGCCGCAGCGATCCGTCCGCGCCGAGACATCTCCAGCAGTCGATGATTCTGGTGCCGCTGGACGCGCCAGGCGTGACGATCGTTCGAATGCTGCCGGTCTTCGGCTACGACGATGCGCCGCACGGTCACGCCGAAATCGTGTTCGACGGCGCCCGGGTTCCGGCGACTAACCTTCTGCTCGGCGAGGGCCGCGGATTCGAAATCGCGCAGGGCCGTCTGGGACCGGGGCGCATCCACCACTGCATGCGTCTCGTCGGTCTCGCCGAGCGCGCGCTCGAGGCCATGTGTCAGCGCGTACTCAACCGGGTCGCCTTCGGGCGGCCGCTGGCGCAGCAGGGCACGATTCGCGCCGACATCGCCGAGTCCCGTCTGGAGATCGATCAGGCGCGGCTGCTGACCCTGCACGCCGCGCACCTGATGGACACGGTCGGCAACAAAGCGGCGCGGGCCGAGATCGCGATGATCAAGATCGTCGCGCCGCGCATGGCGCAACGGGTCATCGATCGCGGGATTCAGGCCTTCGGCGCGGCCGGGGTGACCGACGATGTGTTTCTCGCGCGCGCCTGGGTCCACGCACGCACGATTCGGCTGGCCGATGGACCGGACGAAGTGCACCGGGCAGCGGTCGCCAAGCTGGAGCTGGCAAAGCACGGAGGGTAGTCAGATGCAGGCACGTTCGCGCCTCTGGGCCGCACTGCTGGTGGTCTTGCCGGCGGCGTGGAGCGCCGCACCTCTCTCCGGGCTGGCGCGGCAGTCCAACGTTGGGAATCCAGTCCGCACGGCGCCTCGAGCGAACGGGTCGTTCTCGGTGGTCAACGCGACGATCGTCGAGTTGCGCAGCGCGCTCGAGCAGCGCCGCGTGACGTCACGGGAGATCGTCACGCAGTACCTCACGCGGATGGCCTTCTACGAAGATGCCCTCCACGCGACGCTGTCCGTCAACCGCCGCGCGCTCGAGGAAGCCGATGAACGGGACCGCGAGCGTCGCGCCGGCCGGATTCGCGGTCCGCTGCACGGCATCCCCATCGGGCTCAAGGATAACATCCATACGACGGACATGCCGACGACCGGTGGCGCGCTCGCGTTCGCGGGGTTCGTCCCGCCCTACGAAGCGACGCTCACGAAGCGCCTACGCAACGCCGGCGCGATCATCATCGCCAAGACGATGATGACCGAGCTGGCCAATTGGGTGGCCGGCGCCCCGACGCCGATGCCGGCGAACTACAACGCCATCGGCGGCTACGGTCTGAACCCGTACGATCCGCGGCGCGATCCGCGGCCGGCGACGTTTGACGGCCGTCCGGCGATGGCGACCGGCGGCTCCAGTTCCGGCATCGGCACGGCCGCGAGCCTGTGGGCAGCGAACGTCGGCACGGAGACTTCGGGCTCGATTCTCAGCCCCTCGAATCAGACGATGCTGGTCGGCATCAAGCCGACTCTGGGCCGGATCAGCCGGTACGGCGTGATTCCGATAACCGCCGATCAGGACACGGCCGGACCGATGGCACGGACGGTGACCGATGCGGGTGTTCTGCTCGGCGTCCTCGAAGGAGCATCACCAGATCCGAACGACCCTGCGACCAGCCGCTGCACGCCGCCGCCCGGCCGCGACTACACGCGCTCGCTGCGGACCGATGGCCTGCGCGGCGCGCGCATTGGCATTCCGCGCGCCTTCTACTACGACCAGCTTCCGTCGGGCGATCTGCCTCGCGGCGGCCTCGACCCCGGGCAGAGCGCAGCGATGGCCGAGGTGATCGCCGTTCTCAAAGCTCAAGGCGCAGTCATCGTCGATCCAGCCGACATCCCGAGCATCGTGGCGACCGATCGCCAGAACAACTTTCTCGCGTGGGCCTCGTGTTCGGGCGCCGACGACAAGCGCGGGTCCGACGCGCGGTGCTCGGTCGTCCTCAAATACGGGATGAAGCGAGACTTCAATCGATGGCTCGCCACGCTGGGCCCGGGCGCGCCCGTCAAGACACTGAGCGAGCTGCGTCAGTGGAACGAGGCCCATCGCAGCGCCGGCGCCATCAAGTACGGCCAGGCCGCGCTCGACATCTCTGACGAAGTCGATCTCGATCAGGATCGCATCCGGTACGAAGCCGACCGCGCCCGCGATCTCCGGCTCACGGCTACCCACGGTCTCGATGAGGTCATGAAGGTCGAGCGTCTGGACGCCATCTTGTTTCCCGGCAGCACAGGCGCCGCCATCGCCGCCCGGCCAGGATATCCAACGGTCATCGTCCCCGCGTCGCTCATCCCGAATCGGCCCACAGTGGCCTTCCCGGAGGGCTTCGACGCCAAGCCGCAACCCTTCGGCGTCAGCTTCACCGGCATGGCATGCAGCGAGCCGCGGCTCATCGAGCTCGCCTACGCGTTCGAACAGGCCACCAAGAGGCGAGTGCCGCCGCCTGGAGCGCCCTAGCGAGCGCCCGAACGAACCGTTTCGACGACGAGCGGACGCATCATCGCCGCCGGACTCGTTGCGGCGCCGATTGGCACGGGCGTGCCCACGAAATGCAGCGCGATCGACAGCTCGTGCCTGCTGGCCGGCTGTGCACGGACGAAGCCGAGCGCGAGATGCCCCTGGCCGTCCACGCCCAATGAGTACGTGCCAGCGGCGGCGCCGAACCGTTCCATGGCGAAAGCGACGGCATTCCGCGCGTCGAGCACATGTCCCCAGCCGCTCGCCGTCGCAGCGCGATTCCGCATCGATTGCTCGTAGACAGCGCGCGCCGGCGCGGCACCCGTCTCGACCCGCCACGAATTGCCCGATGCGCCGATCGACTGCGTCAGAAGCGCCGTGTCCGTTGCCGCGCGAAACGCGCCGTAGGTACCGGTATCGGTCCCGAAGTCCCAGGTCCAGGGGAAAGCTGCGAGCGCTAAGGGAGTCTCGAGCAGCAGCCCGCGAACTCGCCGACCAGGATCGTCCACGGAGGCAAGAATGCGCACCCAGCTCTTGCTGTTCGGCATCTCGCACGTGAGGGTGACGGGCACGTCGGCGCCGTCCACCGGCACGCGGGCCGTGTAGCGGACGACGACCAGCAGCGGTCCGCGCTTCACGACCTCCATGGCGACGTCGTGTGCCGAGCCGAGCTCGTGCCGCGCGCCGCCGGCGTCGGTGAGCGTCAGGCCGTTCGGGCCGGACGCGATGACTTCACCGCGATACGCGACCGATGCGAGCAACGGCCACCCGGTCTTGCCGAACGCGATATTCCCGACCTGGACCCTGTTGTCGCTTTCGGTTACCGCGAGGCCGCCCCGCGGCTTCACGGCTGACGTCACGTCCGGTCCGTATTCGAGACGGATAGCCCGTGACTCACCTGCGCCGAGGCTCAGGTTGAAGTCGACGTCGAGCTCGCGCACCGACCCGTCGTCCCACCTGGTTGCCGGCTGATACTGGCCAGCGACCTCGGTGTCGCCGTTTTGGAGGCGAACGTGAGTCTCGTCTGCCAACGCCCCTTTCGGCAGCGTGACACGCGTGCCCACAGGGTATTCGGTCCGGCGAATACCAGCGGTTTCCTTGACTGTCAGCCCGAGGCTGCCGCCCATCTGGCCAGCCACATGGGTCGGAGCGCCGTGAAGAAACACGATCGCCAGGCCGGCGGCAGTGAGTTGACGCATACGGTGGCGAAGGATAGCAGGACTGAGCGCCTGTCGATCGGAGTAGAGTCCTGGCATGTCCAAGGCCACTCGTCGGCAGTTCCTCTTTACTGCCGGCCTCTCCGCGCTGGCTGTTCGTCGATTGGGTGCGCAGGGGACGCGTGTACGGACCATCGCCGGCACCGGAGTTCCGGGTTACTCGCCGACCACCTCAGACGCGCTGAAAACGCCTGTCGCCAATCCCTATGGAGTCGTCCTGGGACCTGACGGCGCGCTCTACTTCTGCGAGGTCGACACCGGCCGTATACGGCGCCTGGACCTGCGCAGCGGATCGGTGACGACGTTGGCCGGGACGGGTGAGAAGGGCTATTCCGGCGACGGCGGACCCGCGACCGCAGCGACGCTCGCCGCGCCGCACGAGCTGCGATTCGATCGCGATGGTCATCTCTTTATTGTCGAGCGTGACAACCACGTCGTCCGCCGCATCGACGCGGGCACCAGGATCATCTCGACTGTCGCCGGCACCGGTGTCGCCGGCTTCGGCGGCGACGGAGGCCCGGCCGTCAAGGCCCAGTTCCGCCAACCACACAGCATTGCATTCGATAGCACAGGGCGCCTTCTCGTCTGCGACATCGGCAACAGCCGCGTGCGTCGCATCGATCTTCAGAGCGGCATCATCACCACGTTCGCCGGCACGGGTGAACGCGGCCAGACACCAGACGATGCACCGCTCGAGGGGGTGCCGCTGAACGGACCGCGCTCGCTGGATGTCGATTCAGACGGCCGTGTCTACCTGGTGCTGCGTGAAGGGAACGCCGTGTTCCGGATCGATTCCCGCACCAACCGCATCACGCG
>JBKPSC010000335.1:0-6364 GCA_046734915.1 Acidobacteriota bacterium
TCACGGACCACACGTGGCTCGCTGCCGATGCCGCGCTCGCCCCGGTGCCCACCACCCCCGGGCGGAAGATCTTCCAAACTGGCACGTGGGTGCTCGCCGATCGCACGCCCCTTCCTGCGGACCTCGAAGCATTCCTCGAAACTGGGCAGCCGCCCATCCTTGTCGGTTTTGGCAGCATGCCCGCCGCACCCGACGCCGGCCGTCGGCTGATCGGCGCTGCCCGTGCTGTAGGCCGCAGGATCATCGTCTCGAGAGGCTGGGCGGATCTCGAGCTCATCGACGACGCGCCCGACTGCATGGCGCTGGGCGATGTGAGCCACGACGTTCTCTTCCCACGGGTTGCGGCAGTCGTCCACCACGGCGGCGCCGGCACCACTGCCGCTGCAGCCCGCGCTGGCGTTCCTCAGGTCATCACACCGATGTTCGGTGACCAGTTCTACTGGGCCAGCCGAATCGTGGACCTTGGACTTGGGGCGACAACCGTTTACTCCACCATGACGGAGGAGTCCCTGGCTGGCGCGCTTCGGGAGGCACTCGATCCGGCCGTGGCGGTCCGGGCGCGCACGTTCGCGGGGGAGGTTTGCTGGGACGGCGCCGCGGTTGCAGCGCGGCAGCTCGAGGTGGAATACGGGGCGGCAGGGAACTGAATCATCGGCGCCTGTGCAACCGGCCGCCCAATAAACCGTTGCCGGGCTCCGACTGGAGAAGCATGGCGACCACGTCGACAGTGCTTACGCGATCGCCGACCCCAGCCTCCGGCAAATACGACCGCCTGTTCTATGGCGGAATGGCCGTTGCGATGGGCCTCACGGTCTTCACCGGCTTCGCACGGACATACTATTTGCGATTCTTCACGGGCGGCCCGAGCGCCACGATTAACGGAAACCCCTTCACCGCGCTCGTGCACGTGCACGGCGCGCTCTTCACGGCCTGGGTGTTGCTTTTCATCATCCAGACGGCTTTCGTCGCTAGCCGCCGCATGACGGCGCACCGTCGGCTCGGAGTGGCGGGTGCGATGCTCGCGGCGGCGATGGCGACAGCCGGGACCTCTCTCGCGATTGCGACCACGGCGCGAGGCACGTCACTACCAGGGGCAGACCCTCTGGCCTTCTTGGTCATCCCGATCTTCGATATGGTGTTGTTCACTGGCTTTGTCGCGATTGCCCTTGCGAAGCGGCGCAATAAGGAGATGCATAAGCGGCTGATGCTCCTCGCCTACGTCAGCATCATCGTCGCCGCCATGAGCCGCATTCCCCTCGCGCCGGCTCCGGGGCCATTCACGACTCTTGCTATGTCGTTGTTTTTCGTCGCAGTAGCCGCGATCTACGACTTGCTCTCTCGTCGGCGTGTACACCAGGTGTATCTCTGGGGCGGATTGATCATCGCGGTTTCTGTACCGTTGCGACTGGTGATAGGCGGGACTGGGCCCTGGCATGCACTGGCGGCGCTATTGACGAAATAGGAGCGGAGGGCATTGAGGTCGAAGATGCTGAACCTGAGATTAATTCTGCGCGCGGATCTGCGGTCGGTCAGCTGTGCAGTCGTCGTGTCCACGGCGATGGGGTTGGCCGCCGGGGCCCAATCCGGGGCGGGTTCCTCGCAGTCGTCTGCGCCGTCGACCGCAAAGACCTGGACTGCGTCGCGCACGCCCGACGGGCAGCCTGATCTTCAAGGGGTCTGGGTCGACAACACGATTACACCATTCGAACGCCCGCCGGACTTCAAGGGCAGAGCGGTCCTGACCGATGACGAGCTTGCCACGCTCAAAGCAAGAGCGGCACGACTGTTCGACGGATCTGGCGACACCGCGATAGGTGATGAAATGTTCATGACCCTGCTGCGTAATCCGCAGGAACACCGGCTCCGCGGCACCGGGGACTACAACCAGTTCTGGGTGGACGTTGCGCTCGTATTCGAGAATCGGACCTCCCAGATTATCGATCCACCGGACGGACTGCTGCCCGCTCTGACCGACGAAGGCCGGAGAAAGACCGCAGCGGCCGCGGAGGCGGCTCAATTGCGGCCCGCCGACGGTCCCGAGTCGAGGGCGCCTCTAGAACGCTGCTTGACGCCCGGCACGGCTCGCGTCGGCTTCCTTTCGGCTCGGAACAACAGTTTTCAGCAGATTGTTCAAACCCCCGACTACGTGATGATTCACAGCGAAATGGTCCACGAGGCGCGAATCATCCCCTTGGCTCAACGCCCGCATCTCAGTCCTGCCGTTCGTTTCTGGTCAGGCGATTCGCGCGGGCGATGGGAAGGTCAGACGCTGGTCATCGATACGACCAACTTCACGACGGAGCTCGTCTTCCGACAGAAGCGGGGCGTCGTTGTGTCCGGCGAAAATGTGCATCTGACCGAGAGGTTGACGCCATTGGCGGCAGGTTTCATCGAGTATGCGGTGACGGTCGACGACCCGAGTACCTGGACGCGACCGTGGACGGCCGTCACGACCTGGAAGCGATCGGGCGACCGCATGTTCGAGTTTGCCTGCCACGAGGCGAATTACTCCCTCGTGAATATTCTGAAAGGTGCGCGCGCCGAAGAACGGCAACCCAATCGCCAGCCGGGAAGGGACGAGCGGTAGGCGTGATGGTCATCGGGACGATCTTCGAACTCCAGATCGGGCGCATACTTGCGCCCATGCGACAGACGACCCTCCTCGCTCTGCTCACGACTGCGACGCTCGCGGCGAGCGACGTGTATCCCCCGCCGCGGTTTGCCGACCCCGGCCGCGTGGCGAAACTGCAGTCAGCGATGCCGGAGATCGACCGCCTCTTCCGCGCCTATGCCACGGATAAGAAGATCCCCGGGATGGTGTGGGGCGTGGTGATCGACGGGAAGATGGCGCATGTGGGATCGTTCGGGGTCCGCGACCGCGCCTCGCAGGCACCGATCACGCCAGACACCGCGTTCCGCATTGCGTCAATGACCAAGAGTTTCACCGCGCTGGCGGTGCTGAAACTGCGCGACGAGGGCCAGCTGTCGCTCGAGGACCCCGTCTCGCGATGGATCCCGGAATTCGCTCGGATGGAACGGCCGACGCGCGACACGCCGCCTCTGACTGTTCGTCACCTGCTGAGCCATAGCGCGGGCTTCCCCGAAGACAATCCATGGGGCGACCAGCAGTTGAGCGCCACCGACGCCATGATGGACGACTGGCTCGCGAAGGGCATTCCGTTCTCCACGCCCCCCGGCACGCGCTACGAATACTCCAACTACGCGTTCGGCCTGCTGGGCCGCGTCGTGACGAAGGCGGCCGGCGTCCCGTACGAGCAGTACGTGCACACCGAGATCCTCTCGAAACTGCGCATGGACGGGTCCACGTTTCAGTTCGCAGACGTCCCGGCCGCGCGCCGAGCCGTCGGGTACCGCCTCAAGCCGGACGGAACGTACGCCGAGGAGCCGCCGCTGCCGCACGGCGTATTCGGGTCGATGGGCGGCCTGCTGACGACGGCCACCGATCTGGGGAAGTACGTCGCCTTTCAGCTGTCGGCGTGGCCAGCGAGAGACGATGAGGACGCGGGGCCGGTGCGCCGCTCCTCAGTGCGCGAGATGGCGCACCTGTGGACGCCCTCGAACCTGACGGCGCAAGTCGTCAACGGCACGTTGCGGGCGTCCGAAACCGGCTACGGCTTCGGGCTTCGCGTCACGTCGGACTGCCGCTTCGAGCAGATCGTGGCTCACGGCGGCGGACTCCCGGGTTTCGGGTCCTACATGGCGTGGCTGCCCGATTACGGCGTGGGGATGTTCGCGATGGCGACGCTGACGTATTCGGGTCCGTCCGAACCGATCAGCCAGGCGTGGGACGCGATGCTCAAGACCGGGGGGTTGCGCAAGCGCGAGCTGCCGCCCACGACGCTGCAGACCGAGATGCGCGATCACATCGTGAATCTGTGGAGGCGCTGGGATGATTCGGAGGCGACGCAGATTGCGGCCGTCAACTTTTTCCTCGACGCACCGTCCGCCGAACGCCAGGCGGCGATCCGCGCGCTCAAGAGCGAGGTCGGCGAGTGCACCGACGCCGGTCCAGTGATGCCGGAGAACTGGATGCGGGGCCAGTTCAACATGACGTGCGCGAACGGCACGGTCGGCGTGTTCTTCACGCTCGCGCCAACCCAGCCGCCCGCCGTGCAGCATCTGTCGTTTCAGAAGCTGGCGTCGCCGGCCGTACGGATGGGTGCGCCGACCGGCGCGCCGGCAGGTGTCTCCTGCACGCAGTAGGAGAGTCGGATCGGTCTGGTCTGGTAGTCGCCGGCAGACGTTGGCTACCGACGCTGTAGCTCGTACACGTAGACCGGATCATCGGGTCGGCGCGAGATGGCCGGATCTTGCCAATGCCCACGGAGGTCCCAGCCAGCAGCAGCGAAACGGCGCTCAATTTCCGGCCGGCCGATCCCGCGCGGTCCACGGCGTTCCTTTTCGGCAAAGCCTGTGAGCAGCAGGGTCGCCTGAGGCACGGCCACCGTGCCGACCAGTCGCACATAGGCATCGCGTGCTTCATCCGACAATCCGTGCAGCAGACCGTTGTCGACAATCAACTGGAATCCAGCGCCGATCTCGGACGCCGTGACGCGCGTGACATCCGCCTGCATCGCGCGAATCGTGACGCCGGCCGCCGCGGCCTTCGCGCGGGCTCGATCGAGCGCGACACGTACGAAGTCAAACGCCGTTACGTCCCAACCGTGTTGCGCGAGATAGATTGACGTATCGCCTGTCCCGCATCCCGCGTCGAGCGCTTTGCCCGGTGGTAGAGCGGACGGACCCTCGACGAGCTCGCGCAGGCGCTGCGGGAGGGGGTGTCCCTCCCAGGGCGGCGTCCCGAGGCGGTAGAACAGCCAGAAGAACAACCGATTGAATCGCATCTCGGAAGTGTACCCTCCGATGGTGGTGGCACTTTGCCTTTTCGACCAGTATTCTTGTCCGGCATCAGCAGCGACGGTAAGTCTTCAACCTTGTCGATCAACTTTCAGTCGGCCGGAAGACTGGAGAGTCCACGATGTCGTCAGACCGACGTGAGTTCTTAGGGCAGGTCGCTGCCGTTACGGCTGGCCTCGGTGCCTCTCGCCTCACAGCGGCGGCGCAACGCGCAGCAACGATTCCGACGCCGCGTGCCAGTGCGCTGATGACGCTCTTCGGGTTGAAGTACCCAATCTTCAGCGCAGGGATGGGAATCACCGCGGTCCCCGAGTTGGCGATTGCTGTTTCGAACGCCGGAGGCCTCGGGGCTGTCGGGACCGGATTGTTTCCCACGGCCGATCTCGTTCGCCAGCGAGTGACGAAGGCCAAGTCCGCGACCGACCGTCCCTTCGCGGTGAACATCCTACTGGCACGGAATCACGACGCGCTGCCGCTCGCGCTCGACGCCGGAGCGCCGATCATTCAATTCGCGTGGGGAATTCCGACAGCGGAAGCCGTCGCCGTCGTCAGGAAAGCCGGCGCGAAGATGGGCATTCAGGTCGGCAACGCCGCCGGCGCTCGGCGCGCCCTGGATCTCGGCGCGGACTATCTCATCTGCCAGGGTATCGAAGCCGGCGGCCACGTGCAGGGCACGAGCGCGCTCTACGAGGCCTTGCCCGCAGTGATCGACGCCGCTAAGGCGGTACCGGTGCTGGCCGGCGGCGGGATCGCCAACGGGGCGCACATCCGTCGTGCGCTTCTCGCCGGAGCGTCCGGCGTGCTGGTCGGCACGCGCTTCGTGGCGACGAAGGAAGCTGGCGCGCACGAGGACTACAAGTCTGCAATCACTCGGGCCAGGGCCACAGACACCGTGCTGACGGTCTGCTTCCAGGATCCCTGGGCCAATGCGCCGCATCGCGTGCTACGCAACCAGACGCTCGACATGTGGGAAGCCGCGGGATGCCCACCGCCAGGTAAGCGTCCCGGCGAGGGCGACGTCCTGGCGACGAACTCTGTCACCGGGGCCGTGAAACGCCGGTATAGCACCAACAATCCAGCACCTGATGACCGCGGCGCGCTGACGGAGCTGGCGCTCTGGGCCGGCCAGGGCGTTGACGCGATTCGCGACATTCCGTCGGCGGGCGAG
This sequence comes from Acidobacteriota bacterium, assembly GCA_046734915.1. Taxonomy (GTDB): domain Bacteria; phylum Acidobacteriota; class Vicinamibacteria; order Vicinamibacterales; family CAVVIG01; genus VFZL01. The sequence goes on from JBKPSC010000335.1 coordinate 6,047, forward strand.
CTCGTTGGGAGACTGTGGAGGGAATGCCTCGACGCGTGAGCCTGAGTGGTTCCCCTTTGCGGCAGTGGGCACCGTCGCTACAATCGCCGTCGACTGATGCCCTTCCCCGCTGGCACGCGCCTCGGTCCCTACAGCATCCTCTCGCCGCTCGGCGCAGGCGGTTTTGGTGAAGTCTACAAGGCGCGCGACACGCGACTTGATCGCACCGTCGCCGTCAAGATCCTTCCTTCAGCGGATCCCGAGCTGAAAGCGCGCTTCGACCGCGAGGCCAAGGCCATCGCCGCGCTGACCCATCCACACATCTGCACGCTCTATGAC
>JBKPSC010000336.1:0-6829 GCA_046734915.1 Acidobacteriota bacterium
ACGATCCGCGCCTGCGAGGAAGACCCCGTAGAGCCCGCGATCGGGAATCGTGCCGGCGTTGGCGATGGCGACCCGCTTCGCTCCCGATCGTCCAGTGACGATGCCCTGCACGCGATCCCATGTGATCCGCGGGCGAAGTTCCGCGAACTCGTCCGAAGGGTATCGGCCGGACAGCATGTCGAGCACGCCTTCGAAGGCGCGGCGGCTCAGCTCGACGAAGGGAGCCGCCTGTCGTACACGGGAGAACATCTCGTCCACGCTCCAAGGGTCCATCGCCGCCATGGCGACGATCTGCTGCGCGAGGACGTCGAGTGGATTGCGGGGATAGCGCGTCGATTCGACGTGACCGTCGTGCATCGCGCGGGTCACGGCGGCACACGCGATCAGATCGCCGCGAAACTTCGGGAACACGATCCCCTCGCTGATGGCTCCGGCCTGGTGTCCCGCGCGCCCGATCCGTTGGAGCCCGCTCGCCACCGACGGTGGCGCTTCGATCTGCACGACGAGATCGATCGCGCCCATGTCGATGCCGAGTTCGAGCGACGAGGTGGCGACAAGCGCGCGAATACCTCCTGCTTTCAACAACTCTTCGACTTCGCTTCGTGCGTCACGCGCCATCGAGCCGTGATGCGAGCGCACGAGCCGTTCATCCGCCAGATCGTTCAGTGCGCTGGCCAGCCGCTCCGCCAGCCGGCGGTTGTTCACGAAGATCAATGTCGACCGGTGAGCGCGAATGAGCTCCAGCAGCCGTGGATGCACTGATGTCCAGATTGAGGGGCGGACCGGCCCGTCCGGAGCCTGCGCCGATGACGCCAGACGCGCCATGTCTTCGACCGGAACCTCGATGCGGAGCGAGAGCTGTTTCTTCTCGTCGGCGTTGACGACTGTCACCGGTCGATACGTAATTGCCGCGCCGGTGCTCGTGAGCTCGTCCCGAAGCTCCGCTTCGACGGTCGTGGAGACGCGCGTCGCGCGATGCGCCTTCTCTCGCGGACGCGATCGACGCCTGGGACTTGCGGCCGCGCCACCGAGAAAGCGCGCGACTTCGTCCAGTGGTCGCTGGGTGGCCGAGAGTCCGATCCGTTGTAACGGTTCGCGCTCGCTGTCGCGCAGTGCCTCGAGCCGTTCGAGCGACAGCGCCAGATGCGCCCCGCGCTTGCCGGGGACGAGCGCGTGAATCTCGTCGACGATGACGGTATCGAGCGTGGTGAGACGTGCTCGAGCGTTCGAGGTGAGCAGCAGAAACAGCGATTCTGGCGTGGTGATGAGGATGTCGGCCGCCTCGCGCCCGAACCTCGCCCGGTCGAGCGCCGGCGTATCACCCGTGCGAATCGCGATCTCGGGCAAGGTGATCGCTAGATTGTGTGCACGGGCGACGCGGGCGATGCCCTCGAGCGGCGCGCGAAGGTTGCGCTCGACGTCGACGGCAAGCGCTTTGAGCGGCGAGATATAGAGCACGCGGCATCGCGATGCCGGTGCCGGCGCGGGGGAAAACATCAGGCGATTCAGGCACCAGAGAAACGCGGCGAGCGTTTTTCCGCTTCCCGTCGGCGCCAGCATCAGCGTCGATTCGCCACGCGCAATCGCCGGCCAGCCGAGCAGTTGTGGCGTGGTCGGCGAGGAAAACGCGCTCGCGAACCATTCAGCTACGGCTGGGTGAAAGAGGTCGGGAACCGGACGCCGCGACATGTTCTGGATCGTAGATGGTGGGTCGTAGATGGTGCTACCCGGTCACCCCAACCGTCCACCACCCCGTGCCATGACCCACGTCCCACTATCAAGGGATTGTGCAGCGGGCACTTGTATGTTGATAATCGGAGAGTATGGGTGATGCAGGTGAAGGACTGGTCGATGCGGAATCCCGCCTCGCCGAGCGGATGGAAGAGCGCGAGCAAGAACGGCGCAATGCCAAGCTGGCTGCCAAGGGTATCGATCCGGAGCGTGTACGACAGATAGAGTCACTGCGTCTGGCGCGAACCGAGATGCAGCGGCAGATGGAGAGCACGGCCCATCAGGCGCGCAAGCAGCAGCTTTCACAGGCGATTGTCGAAATCGACAAGCGTCTGGCCGCGCTGTCGAAATAGGGTCTCAACGCGCCGTTGGTCTCACTCGAATACCACGAGACCACCAAGCACCATTTCGGTCGATTCGCGCGCTCGCGCGGGTACCTGGATTGGGCGACGCAGCCGGATCCATTCCGCCGGTATGCCGGCGCCGCGCTAATCGCGCTCCCGCATGACCAGCAATCGGCTGGGGTGAGACCTCTTCACACGTTTTCCTATGTGAAGGGGTCTGAGTCCGGTTCCGATAGGGGAATTGACCGCGAAGTGGCCGCGCTGCTGCACCGTGAGGCGATTGGCTGGTTCCTGCGTTATGCGATGGGCCTGTCCGCCTGGAAGGCGTATGGCGGCACGCGCTGGGCCCTTCGCGTCAATCCATCAAGCGGGAACCTCCATCCTACTGAGGCTTATCTAGTCCACGACGGGCGCATCTTTCACTACGCGCCACGCGAACACGCACTCGAAGAGCGCGCCGTGCTTTCGTATGAAAAATGGACGGCGTTTCTTCAAGGCCGCCAGGGCTTCCTCGTTGCGCTGACCTCGATTCAGTGGCGTGAGGCCTGGAAGTACGGAGAGCGCGCCTTCCGGTACTGTCAGCACGACGTTGGTCACGCGATCGCGGCACTCCGCTTTTCGGCGTCTCTCTTCGGGTGGACTCTCAGGCTCCTGCCGGAGTGGTCAGACGAGCAGATGGCGACCCTCGTCGGCGTGGACAGAGATGACGATCGTGGTGAGGCCGAACCCGAGCATCCGGAGTGCCTTGCGCTTGTCGGCCCGGGCGTTTCGTGGACGCCGGGAGACGCCGCGGCACTGGCTGCGGAGGCCCGCAGCGCTGCGTGGCACGGGCGCGCGAACATCCTGAGCCGCGGTCACGACGAGTGGCCAGTCATCGAACAGGTGACGAAAGCGACGCGGTACACTCCTCCCTCTTCCCGCGCTGACGACGCGCGCGCTTCGGCGAGACAAGCGGAGGCGCGCAGCGTCGAAGCGCTGTACCCTCGCCGGCTGATTCTTCAACGGCGAAGCGCGCTGGCTTTCGATGGTCGCTCGGCGCTCCCGCGCGAGCGTTTCTTGGCGATGTTGGCGAAGCTCCACCCATCGTTGCCGCCATTTGACGCGTTCGATTGGCCACCTCACGTGCACCTCGCGCTGTTTGTGCATCGCGTCGAAGGGCTCACGCCAGGCGTATATGTCTACTCGCGTGAGGCCTCCGTCATCGACGAATGGCGCTCGCTGATGCGGCCGGAGTTCCTGTGGGAACAGACTGGTGACCGATTGTTCCTGCTGCTCCCGACCGATGTGACGTGGGCTGCCAATCGCATCTCGTGCGATCAGGCGATCGCCAGCGACGGATGCTTCAGCCTGGGCATGATTGCCAGGGTCGAGTCAGCGCTGCGCGATCGCGGTGAATGGTTTTACCGGCGTCTCTTCTGGGAGTGCGGCGCGATCGGGCAGGTGCTGTATCTCGAAGCCGAGGCTGCGGGGGCTCGTGGTACCGGAATCGGGTGCTTCTATGACGATGCCGTACATGAACTTCTGGGCCTGGCTGGTCATGAATGGCAAAGCCTGTATCACTTCTCTATGGGCTTTCCGGTTGATGACCCGCGGCTCACGACCGAGACTGGCTACGCCTGGGAAGTGTCAGCGAACGCGAATCAGGATGTCCCGGCTCACGGTGGGCCTGTCTCCCGCATTTGAACGCGCTTCGACGTGGATGATGTAAGTGCCGGCTTGAACATCGGTCAGCGGCAACGTCGCCGCGAAGCCATACCCGCCAGACTTTCCAAGCAGCTCCTTTGACGAGCGCTCTTCCGTCCTCCGGACGATCGCGCGACCGTCTTCGGCTCGCAACTCTGTCGCGAGGTCGACGGTATGAGGTGTGTCGGTGCGCGCGCTCTCGTACACCTCCGTATACAGATTGAGAGTGTCGCCCGGCGAGAAGTCTCGGGTCGACGTGATCGGGCCGGGCAGCGCGTCGGCGAGAGGGTTCTGAGTTGCGATGGTCAGACCCTCAGCGCTCGCGGCAGATGCCAGCGACACGCCGCTCATGGTCAAGGCATCCTTCCCGAAGTCGGGCACCGTGAGGTCGTAGACCACGCTTCCGGACCGAGTGGATCGGTTACTGGCCGCGACTCGGAGTTGATACCTGCCAGGCGCCAGGCGAGTCCCAGTCAGAACCCGAAGGCCTTGGCGCACTGCGCGCGCGTACGTGTCGGGTTTGAGCGAAAGCTTCGATGTGAAGGTCTGTCCTGGAAAGATCTTGTTATGCGTGTCTATCGAGGAGAAGCTCACTTCGAGGGCGCCGACATACGTCTCGCCTTGCGCCTCGAGGTTCAGTTTCGACGCATCGATTTCAACGGAGATGGCGACGGTCGCCTCGCGCCCCTCTCCCTTGTACGGCGCGGCAAAAACCCGCAGCGGCAACCCGCTCACGGCAAGAGGGCTTCGCAGGGCTGCCGCCAGGCCCGCGCTCATGTTGGCTGGCACCGGCTGTGGCGGCGCCGGTCGTTCGTTGCGAAGGGGCGCGACGTAGCCATCGCGCCCGCGCACCTGGACGCCCGGCCGCTTCACGCGCACTTGAAGACGCCGATATCGTCCGTCCCGCCGCTCGTTGGTGGACGAAAAGCCCAGCACGTAGTACGAGCTGTTTTCGCGGACGATCCGATCCCACGCCGACTCGAAGCTGTTCGTATTGACCACGGCAAAGCCGCCGGTCGCTTGCGCCAGCGCACGCAGGCTCTGCCGAGCCTCCATCCCGGTGATCGACGCCGTCAGCCGCTCGGTCGCATCCGTCGAGACGCCGGTTTCGCTTTCGCCGAGGCCGCCATCAGCCGTCAGCCCGCGCGGATCGACAGGGTAGATGGCGACGTTGTTCTTCGTGGCCGCGGTGATGGCTTTGTGCAGGTCCTCGTCCTGGATCGAGAGGACGCCTCCGCGGTAGTCGAGCACCCTGAAGACGTCAATCGGGTAGCCCTCGCTGAACAGGAGCAGCGCCTTTCGACGCCCGTGAACTCCCGCCAGGAATTCAACGATGCTCCGAAAACTTGCCATCGATCGTCGAAGCGCGAAGGTTGCCTCCTGGTTGGGTTGAAGCGGCCCGGGAGACAGAGGAGGCGGGGCGGCCGCCGGTGCGAGGGCGGTCGATGTCATCGCGGGGCCGTCAGGGAATCCGCCCGTGAACGTATCGACTGCCTGCAAGAGCAGTCGCGTGCTACTGGTGAAGTCCTGCGTGTTGGCGGTGTTGGTCCGCCCAAGGAAGACGACGGCGGCGATGTCGTTCGCGGCGAAGTAGCGCTCGAAGAATCGATGAAGGAACCGGCGCGTCCGCAGCGCTTGCTCTCCGGCCACCTCGTCGAGCGCGATGGCGTAGACGCGTCCCTCGTCGCGGTCGTTGGTCTGCACATCGGGCTCGATCGGCGTGGGTGCTCCCAGTGGCCGATCGGATCGTTCGATAGGGATGTTCACCCGCGCGAACGACGTAATGGTTTGAGGTTTGCCGTCTTCGAAGACCTCGAAGTCCTCGACCGTCAGGTCGGTGATGGGCTTTCCCTGCGCGTCTGTGACAAAGGCGTCGAACTCGACTGCGTCCACCTGCACACGGAAGGTCGGTTCGGATGGCTGCGGCGTCTGACCGATGAGTGCAGTCGTCGCCGATGCGATCAGTAGAACAACGGAGACCGCGCGGAAGGTCATGCGAGAACCGGGGCGGGCTGGCGCCCCGATTGTCATCGGAAGACGCGTCCGGAGCAAGCGTTACACGACAAGGGTGTCGTAATTGACCTTTGGGAATGGGTTCTATAGCATGAACAGGTTTGGGAAACTCTTCACAAGCGCGAGTGGCGCGCCGGCAGATCTCTCCACGGTGAATCATTAGTGGACGGTATCACCTGCAGAGTACCACCCGCCGGTAAGTTCCGACCGCGGTTTCCCGGCCGCGAGAACGGAGCGGCCGGTAATGTTGTGGGAAGGACGCACCGCTAAATGGACGGCTGGCTTGGCGTAGTCATCATGATCGGCCTTGGTCTCGGGTTCGCGGGGACCATGATCGGCGCGTCGATGCTGCTCGGCCCGAAGAATCCCACTCCTGAGAAGCTCGCACCCTACGAATGCGGGATGCCGGCCGTCGGCGACGCGCGCGAACGTCACTCGGTCAAGTTCTACCTGGTGGCGATGATTTTCCTGTTGTTCGATATCGAGATCGCCTTTCTCTATCCGTGGGCAGTGGCCCTTCGCAGCCTGGGCTGGGTCGGCTTCTTTCAGATCGTGACCTTCTTCCTGGTCCTGCTCGTCGGCTACGTCTATGTCTGGCGGAAGGGCGTACTCGACTGGGGGCCGGCGGCGCGGCGGCCGCGTAGCCAGAGCGATCAGAAAGCCGCGTGACCATGGCTGATACTCACGATCACGGTCTCGACCCCGAGCTCCCCTTCCTGACGACGAAACTCGAGTGGCTGATTCAATGGGCCAGGCGTTCGGCGATCTGGCCGGTGCAGTTCGGGCTCGCCTGCTGCGCCATCGAGATGATGGCGATGGCCGCCAGCCGCTACGACGTCGCCCGGTTCGGAGCGGAAGTCTTTCGCGGCTCGCCGCGTCAGTCGGATCTGATGATCGTCGCGGGCCGACTGTCGCGGAAAATGGCTCCGGCGATGCGACGGGTGTACGACCAGATGCCCGATCCGAAGTGGGTCATCTCGATGGGCGCGTGCGCGTCGGTCGGCGGCGTCTTCGACAACTACGCGATCGTGCAGGGTGTGGACCAGGTCGTGCCGGTG
>JBKPSC010000337.1:0-7447 GCA_046734915.1 Acidobacteriota bacterium
AGTACCGTCAGTTGGCGCGGCACGCGGCGGTGGCCCGGCGCGTATTCGCCGGCCGTGAGCCACGGCCTGAGGTGCTTCTCATCGAGAACGGCGACGTGCTGCAGATCGACGCCAAAGGCGCCCGGGTCGAAGGGAAAACGCCGGTCGGCCGCGTGCTCATCGACGGCACACTGTCGGGTGAGGTCGCCGATGAAGTCCTTCGCGATCGGCGGCACCTCGCCGAAGACGGACTGGTGGTGCCAGTGGTGGCGATCAATGGTCAGACCGGTGAGCTCGAGGGAGTTCCGGAGATCATCACGCGAGGATTCGTGATGGAAAACGCCCCAGAACTGCTGGCCGACGGCGCGCGCGTGCTCAGCGAGGTCGTCGGGCAATCCAGCGTCGAGGAGCGCACGGACCAGGGGCTGATCAAAGAAAAGGTGCGCGTCGAGCTGCGGCGGTTTCTTCGTAAGCGATCCGGCAGGCGGCCGTTCGTCCTGCCGGTGATCATGGAGATCTGATACGTGAAAGGATCGACCCTCTCCCGGCGGGTCAGCGAGTTCGTGGGCGTGGCGCTGTTTGCCGCCGCCCTCATCTGGATCGTCGCACTCGCCAGCTACAATCCGGCCGACCCCGCATGGTTCTTCAGCGCCGGTCTGACGCAGCCGCCCGACAACTTCGCCGGCCGCGTGGGCGCCTTCCTCGCCGAGGTGTCATTCCAGCTCTCCGGATATGCGGCGTACCTGATTCCCGCGCTGATGGTCATGGTGGGGTGGCATTACTTCTGGTGCCGCGAGGTTGATGCCGCGCCAAGCAAGGCCGTCGGCGCCACCGTGCTCTTCGCCTGCATCAGCGCATTCATGGGGCTCATCGTCGGCAGCGTCGAAGTCGGGGGCAAGCCGTTCCGGTCAGGCGGATACCTGGGTGAGTGGCTGTCGGCCGAGATGTCCGCGTATCTCAACCGGACCGGCTCGGTCATCATGCTGCTGACGCTGATGTTCCTGGCCGTCATCATCTCGACGCAGCTGTCGATTGGGCGGCTCACGTCGTCCCTGTTCTCCTTCGTGCGCGACGCGCTGCAGCGCGGCCTCGACCTCATTCACACCTGGCGGGAAGATCGCCGCCGAGACCAGCAGCGTCGCGACGTGATCGCCAAACACACACGGAAAGGGTTGACGCCGACGATTGCGACGCCCGCAGCCGCGATTGCCGACCAGGAGCCCGCGCTCAGAACCGCAGCCCGGAAGCGAGAGGCCGAGCCGCCGTCCGCGGCAGCTCCCCCGCCGCCGCCGACGAAACCCGCTGCGGCATCGAAGCCGCCGAAGGTCTCACTGCCCCTGCCCCCGCTGCCCCTCCCGGAGCCTGAGCCGATCAAGGGACCGGCCGAGCGACGGAAGGGCGAGTACAGCCATCCGCCGGGGGCCCTGCTCGATGCGCCGAAGACCGAACGGAAGATCGACGAGCGCGAGCTCATGGACGGTGCGCGGCTGCTCGAGGAGAAATGCCGCGAGTTCGCGGTCGAGGGCAGCGTTGTCCAGATCCATCCGGGTCCCGTGGTGACGACATTCGAGTTCAAGCCGGACGCCGGCGTGAAGTACGCGAAGATCACCGGGCTCGCCGACGATCTGTGCCTGGCGATGCAAGCCGAATCGGTCCTCATCGATCGCATTCCCGGCAAGTCCACGGTCGGCATCCAGATCCCAAACCGCACCCGCGAGCAGATTTCGCTGCGTGAGCTTCTCGACACCGATCTCTATCGCCGCTCCACGTCGAAGCTGACGCTCGCCCTCGGCAAGACCATCCACGGCGAGCCGTACGTCACGGACCTGGCGACCATGCCCCATCTCCTCATTGCCGGGTCGACCGGCACGGGGAAGTCGGTAGGCATCAACGCCATGCTCACGAGCATCCTCTATCGAGCGACGCCAGACGACGTGCGGCTCATCATGATCGACCCGAAGCGGCTGGAGCTCGGGATGTACGAGGACATCCCACATCTCCTGACACCAGTCGTCGTGGATCCCAAGCAGGCAGCCAACGCGCTGCGCTGGGCCGTTCGCGAGATGGAAGAGCGGTACAAGACGCTCGCCTCCGAAGGCGTGCGGAACATCGAACAATACAACCGCAACATTCATCACGCGACGCTCGAGGCCCGCGGCTCGGATCTGGCCGAACTGCCGAAGCCGCTGCCCTTCATCGTCGTGCTGATCGACGAGCTCGCCGACCTGATGATGGTCGCGAGCAACGAGGTCGAGCTGTCGATCGCGAGGCTGGCGCAGATGGCGCGGGCAGTCGGCATCCATCTCATTCTCGCGACACAGCGGCCGTCGGTCGACGTCATCACCGGCCTCATCAAGGCCAATCTACCGTCCCGCATTTCGTTCCGCGTATCGTCGAAGATCGATTCCCGCACCATTCTCGACAGCAATGGCGCGGAACAGCTGCTGGGCCGCGGCGACATGCTCTTCCTGCCGCCGGCATCGTCGAGGTTCATTCGACTGCACGGCCCGTATATCTCCGAGCAGGAAAGCGCGAGACTGGCCAGCTTCCTCCGCAAACAGGGGAAGCCGACCTACGACGAGTCGATCACCGCCGAAGAAAAGACGGCTGCCAACGGCGTCGAGATGGAGAAAGACGATCTCTACGACGAAGCGGCGCGCATTGTCGTCCAGAGCGGACAGGCGTCGATCTCCTACCTCCAGCGGCGCTTGCGCATCGGGTTCAGCCGGGCGGCGCGGCTGGTCGACATGATGGAAATGGATGGCCTGGTGTCGCCCGCCGCGGGCGGCAAGGCCCGCGAGGTTCTCGTCGACAAGGGGTACTTCGACGAAGTCGACGCTCAGCTCCGATAACGGGACCGGATCATGCGGAAGCGAACTTGTTCATTCTCACTCGCGATGCTGCTGGGCCTGGCCGTCGCGACGGCGTCCGGTGCGCTTCTCTCGGCGCCGGCCATGTACGCCGATGCGCAGGCGAAGGAACAAGCCGTACGCGAGGCGATCAGCACGGGACAGCCGGCGGCCGCCGTCCTGAAGGCTGTCCGGACCGTGGTGAACGGATATGAAGCGCTCGTCCGTCACTACCCGACCAGCGGCTACTGCGACGACGCGCTGTGGAACGCGGCGCAGTTGTCCATCGAAGCGGCAAGACAGCTCCACGATTCGTCCCAGTCGGCCGTCGCCATCCGGCTCTTGAAACGACTGGCGTCGGAGTATCCGTCGAGCAAGTGGGCAAAGCAGACACCGAACGCCCTGGCGGCCCTCGGCGCCGCGCCCGAGTCACTCGTCGAAACCGCCGCGACGCCGCGCAACGCCGCTGGCAGTCGCGAAGTCGCCGCCCCGCGCGAAACGCTGTCGACAGCCGCAGCGCCGACGCCGCCCGACACCACTGCCCCGCGCGAGATCGCCACGTTGACCGGAATCACGCGAATTGTCCTGCCCGATGTCGTTCGCGTCACAATCGCTCTCGACGTCGAGGTGCCTTATCGTCAGGAGGAATTGTCCGGACCACCGCGGCTGTTCTTCGATCTCGCGGGCACTCGCGCAGCCCAGCACCTCGCCGACCGCACGCTTCGGTTCGACAGCGATGCCGACATCCTGCGCCAGATCCGCATCGGCCGCCAGCCCGAGAACACGCTGCGGGTCGTGCTCGAAACCGCCGGCGCGCAGTCGTGCAGCGTCTCACCGCTCTACACGCCGTATCGCCTCGTCGTCGATTGCGTCCGGAGTGCGGTGAAGTCGACCGTCGTCATCGGACCTCAGACCGCGGTCAGCCGGCCCGTGCCCCGAAGTCCAGCGACGCTCGCCAGAAAGCTCCCGGCCGTGCCGGCCATGGCGACAGATGTGCCGCCGAAGGCGGTTGGCACCACTGGAGCAACGTTCACACCGCCACCGGCGATCGCACTCGCTGCGCGTTCGACCGTGTCGGCGATGTTCGTGCCGGGGCCGCTTTTCGCACGCCTCGCCGGATTCGGGCTGGTGGCCTGGGCGTTGCCCGCGGGTAAGCCTTCGATCTCCGCGGCGAGCCTCGCGGTGATTGCGGCAGAGCCGATTCCTGACGTGACGACGTTGTCTCCGACACAGACGCAGGCCCTGCTGCCGGCGCCGGTGGCCCCGGTCAGGAATCTCGCCGGGGGCTTCTCGATGGCGCGTCAGCTTGGGTTGAGCGTGTCGCGGATCGTCATCGACCCGGGACACGGCGGGCACGATCCGGGCGCGAAAGGCAGCGGCATCACCGAGGCGTCGCTGGTGCTCGATATCGCCCTGCGTCTCGAGGCCTTGCTGCAGAAACAGCACGGGGTCGAGGTAATCCTGACGCGGCGAGCCGACGAGTTCGTCGCGCTCGAAGAGCGGACGGCCATTGCCAATCGGCACAACGCCGACCTGTTTCTCTCGATCCATGCGAACGCGAGCGCCGTCGCCCAGGCCGCCGGGGTCGAAACCTACTTCCTCAACTTCGCGACGAGCAACAACGCCGCGGCGGTCGCCGCCCGGGAAAACGCCGCATCGGGACAGCCGATGAGCGCGCTGCCCGATTTCGTCCGCGCCATTGCGCTCAACAACAAGGTGGACGAGTCGCGCGATTTCGCGACGCAGGTCCAGCGCTCGCTCGTCCAGTCCCTCAAGGTGCCGAATCAGACGGTCCGCGATTTGGGCGTCAAGCAGGCACCCTTCGTGGTCCTCGTCGGCGCGTCGATGCCGAGCGCCCTGGCCGAAGTGTCGTTCGTGACCAACGAGCGGGAGGCCCGGCTGCTGAGGGGACCGAATTACCGGCAGAGAATCGCGGAAGCGCTCCTTGCCGCGGTGCAGAAGTATCAGGCGTCGCTGTCCAGGACGACGCGCGCCACGCAGCAGTAGCGGGTCAGGAACCGTCCGACGCCTGCCGTGAGTGGACGAAGTAGATCAAGACGGCGCAGATCACGCCGAAGAGCATCGCCGCCAGCACGATGACGGCCGTGAGTCCCAGGGCGCCCAGCAGGACCTCCCCGAGGCCCGAGACGTCACTGGGCGGCTCGATGATTCTGACGATCATCGGATCGGTCTTCGGCTGTCCGGTCAATCGCATCACGACCGCTATTGCCGAGGCAACTTCGGCGACGAAGGTGCTCACGCCCAGGTTCCTGCGCTGAACGCCAGCTCCGCAAGCGTTCGAACAGCGACGCCACTTGGTCCCTTCGGCAGATACGGGCGCGCATCGTCTGCCCATGCGGTGCCGGCGATGTCGAGGTGCGCCCACGGCAGACCACCGGTGAACTCGCGCAGAAAGAGAGCGGCCGTGATTGAGGCCGCGGGCCGGCCGCCGCTGTTGGTGAAATCTGCGATTTCGCTTTTGAGCTGATCACGGTACTCGTCGACGAGCGGCAACTGCCACAGAGCATCGCCCGCAGTATCGCCCGCCGCCTTGACGCGCTGGACCCACGCGTCCGGACTGCCGAAGAGGCCCGATGTGCCCTTTCCGAGCGCGACCACGACGGCCCCGGTCAGAGTTGCGATCGTGACGAGGTGAGTGGCCCCCAGTTGACGCGCGTGCCACAGACCATCCCCCAGAATCAGCCGGCCCTCCGCGTCAGTGTTCACGATCTCGACGGTCTTGCCCTCGGCGCTGCGCAGCACGTCGCCAGGTTTGAACGCGCGGCCGCCTGGCATGTTCTCGGCAATAGGAATGACGCCGATGACGCGGATGGGTGCACCGAGCCGTCCGATGGCGCGCATCGCTGCGGCGACCGCCGCGCCGCCGGCCATGTCGTCCTTCATCCGATCCATGCCTTCGGCCGGCTTGATCGAGATCCCCCCGGTATCGAACGTGATGCCCTTCCCCACAAGCCCCAACACCGGTCCGCCGGCCGCTGCAGGTGGATCGTACCGCAGCACGACCATGCACGGCGGCTCGGCGCTGCCACGACCGACGCCGAGCAGCAGGCCCATCCCGAGCGCTTCGACCTGGGGGTGATCGAGAACTTGGACGTTGATCTCGCCTTCGCGGGCGACCTCCGCGAGCCGGCGAGCGAAGACACGCGGGGTCAGGACGTTGCCCGGCTCGTTGGCGAGGTCACGGGCTCGGTTGCACGATTCGCCGATGATGCAACCGCGGCGGACCGCCTCCTCAATCACCGCCGCCACACCGTCGACCACAATCGACCACGACGGGATTGCCGTTGGGGGCGGATCGGTCGTCTTGAACGTCGCGGCCTGAAACTCCGCGAGCTTGAGCCCTTCCGCCGCGGCTTGGACCAGTGCGGCGGCTGAGTCTGGCGGTCCAGGGCAGGCGAACGCCAATGACGATGCCCGACGTTGCCGTGCGGCCAGACCGGCGGTAGTCGCCAGCCTCCGTACCACGGCCGACGTCAGCGCCGAACGCGCGCCGGCGCCGATCAACGCAATCCGACGAGCTCGCCACAAACCGGGCGAGACGACTGGCGCGCCATATAAGTCAAACGGCTTGGCGACAAATTCCTGCGTGGATAGGGCTCGGCTGAACTCTCCACCGGTCGCCTGGTCGAGGCCCGGCACATCGTCGACGCGATCGCCCTCGAACCAGGGCAGGACCACGAGATCGGCCTGGACCTCAGCGACTGGCGCCGAGATCCACTCAATCCGGGGCGATTTCGTCGGAACCTGCATCGCGTTATTATCTTCGATGCTGGCGGTTGCGCTCACTTCCTGCCTGGCAAGAAGCGTGCAGGCCGGCGGCAGCGAGGAACCGGACGATGAGCACGATCGGTCGTCGAATGATCACGGTGGCGGTCGCTGCGCTGGCTACGGTGCTGCCGGCCGTGGCGGCACAGCACAAGGAGGCCGACCCGCGTCCGAAGCTGGTACTGCGCGCGCAACCCGCAGTCGGCATCTCGCCCGCGCGCGTCGTGTTGACTGCCGAGCTCGTCGGCGGCGCTGACGACTTCGAAGAGTACTACTGCGCGTCCATCGAGTGGGAATGGGGCGACGACACGCGCTCGGAGTCGAACGTGGACTGCCAGCCCTACGAGCCGGGCAAGAGCGAGATCAAACGCCGGGTCACGATCCAACACGTGTTCACGCGCTCGGGCACCTACAAGGTGACGATTCGGCTGAAGCGCCGGGACAAGCAGCTGGCGACCGCCTCGACCAACATTCAGATCAGGCCGGGCGCGCGCGAATTTTAAGCCTCACGACGCAGCCTCGGGCCGCCCCGCGATCAGCGGCGTGTCGACCACCTCGACGGCCACGCGCTCGAACCGCTCGCCGAATAAGCGATAGACCTGCGTCTCGGCCAGATCGTTCTGCAGGCCGACAATTGCATGAATCAGATCCGGATACGACGCCTCGGCCAGGTCGCGTGCCGAGGGTATCGGCGCCGAATGGGGATGTGAGTGGTAGAAGCCGACGATCTCGAGATGTTGGTGCCTCGACTCGCGCAGCGCGCGGACGTGCGCGCCGGGATCCACGAGGAATCGATTGGGGTCGCCCGCCAAGTTCGCGGCGCGGCGTGACTC
>JBKPSC010000338.1:0-17017 GCA_046734915.1 Acidobacteriota bacterium
GTTCTCGGGCCATCCACGCCCTGGCGCAGGATCTTGAGGGCCTCGATCAAGGCGCCCAGGTCGATGAAGCCTTACGCCGCATCGCGGCGACGACTGCGTGTCATGCGGCGGTCAAGGCGAACTACCCGCTCACCTACGAGAAGATGACGCACATTCTGGAAGAACTGCGCGCGACGGCGTACTCCACGGTGTGTCCGCACGGGCGGCCGGTCATGCTGCGCCTCACGCGGCGCGAAATCGAGAAGAATTTCGATCGCATCTGAAAGATGAGAAGACCGTGATCTACTACGCCGGACGCGGCGCCCAGCTGCTAGGCATGTGGATGCTTCTAGTGGACCTGTTCACCGCGGGCCCGCTCGGCCCGGACCCCAAGCTCTTCATGTGGGGCGTCGGATGTTTTTTAGCTGGTTGGGGCCTGACAAAGATGAGATAAACTAGCGCCAATCCAATACGTCGTTGCCGCCGTCCACTCAGTCCTGCACACGTCTACCGCTCACGGTCGAGGTGGTAGCTGCCGATAACTCCTCTGGAAGTGTATTCCGGAGAGTAGACGACATGCTGTCGCGTCGAGTGCTGTTCCTCGCATCTCTTGTCGCCATCGCTGCATCGTTTTTCGTCCTCGGCGTCCTGCACGCGAGGAATCAAGAGGCCGTCGAGCGCGCGTCGTTCGATGCGAAGCTCGAAGCCATTCGCGCGCAGTTGACTCATTCGAGCTCGCAGACGCGGGCCGCCGGCACCAGCGGCGAGGCGGCGAGCGACGCGGGCTCGATGAGCGACGATGCGCTCCGGACCAAGCTTGTCGAGACCGTGAAGCAGGAACTGCAGGTCGAGATGGGCCTCATGCCGGTGCAGTTGATCCGCGCGCGTCGTTCGAGCTTCGTGGAGCTGTACACCGAAGACAACTACGGCAAAACGAGCTACGGCACGGCCGGATACCTTGGCAATGGCTACTTCGTGACGGTGAAGCACGCCGTGGTGGCGCTCGGCCCCGAAGAAGGCCGTAAGGGCGCGCGACGCATCGTTTCGATCAAGGTGCTGAACGACGGCCAGGACGTGCCGGCGACGCTCGTCGACGCCGGCGACGCGGATGCGGAAGTGCACCCGGGCGATTGGGCGATCATCCGGACGCCCGTTCTCGATCTGCCGCCGCTGCGCCCGAACATCACCTTCGCCTACGACTTCGCCGAGCCAATCTTCCGTCTCGGCAACGACTACTCCAAAGGCATCATCGTGTCGACGGGCTACGTGGGGCAGCGCATGCCCAATGGCCTCGTCACGGCGCTGACCGACGGCCATCCCGGTGTGTCTGGCGGTGGCGTGCTCGACCGCCGCGGCGACCTCGTCGGCATCCCCATCGGTCGAATGCAGGGCGATTATCGCTTCTCGTTCATCCTGCCCCTGCGTGCCGAGATGCTCCGCCGCGTCACGCTCGACGAGCACGTCGCGCCGTAGACGCGCTCGCACCGCGCCTCCTGTGCATATAATCGCAGCCAGCACAGGGGACGCTCGATGCTCAAAGAGTTCAAGGACTTCCTGTTCAAGCAGAACGCGCTTGCGCTGGCCGTCGGCGTCATCATCGGCGCGGCGGCTGGCCGCGTCGTTTCGTCGATCGTGGCGGATCTGCTCATGCCGTTCATCAGCCTCATCATGCCCGGCGGTGAGTGGCGAAATGCCAAGATTGTCCTGAGCCAGGGCACCGGACCCGATGGCCACCCGGTTGTCAACGCCGTGAACTACGGCGCGTTCATCGGCAACGTCATCGACTTCGTCGTCGTCGCGGCGGTGGTCTTTCTCATCCTGCGGATGGTGCTCACGCCGGAGCCGGCACCGGCGCCAGCTCCGACCAAGACGTGTCCGTTCTGTAAAGACACGATTCCCGCCGATGCAACGCGGTGCCGCGCATGCACGAGTGCGCTCACCTGAGGCGGATGCGCCGATCGTTCCTCATCCTCGCGCTTGTCGCCGGCTGCGCCTGTGGCCGGCAGGCGCCGGCGCCGCCGCCCCCGTCGTCGGACGCGCGCGTCACGGCGCTGGCGGACGCATATCTTGCCGGGTACTTCGAGCGAAATCCCGACCAGGCCACGGTTTACGGCGTGCCTGGGCAGCGCCACGATCGTTTGCCTGACAACACGCCCGCGGCGCTTCGGGCCTGGCGCGCCCGCGAGGATGGGTGGCTGACCGAGGCGCGCGCCATCGATCCGGCGACCATCACGTCCGAGTCACTGCGTGCAACCAACGCGATTGTTCGTGAAGCGCTCGAAGGCGCCACCGGTTCGCGCGTGTGCCGCAGCGAGCTATGGCCGGTCAGTCAGATGACGGGCTGGCAGACCCAGTTTGGCTATCTGGTGACGATCCAGCCAGTCAAGTCCGCTGAAGCCCGCCACCAGGCCCTGGTTCGCTGGGGGAGTCTGCCTCGCTACCTCGATGTCGAGATCGAGAACCTGCGCGACGGCATCCGCGCCGGTTATACGTCTCCGCGCCACATCGTGCGAATCGTGATCGACCAGGTCGACGGTCTCATCAGGGCTTCGGCTGCGGCCGCGCCGGTCGCCGACTCGCCGTTCCGCTCGCCAGCGGAACGAGACGACGACTCGGCGTTCAAAGAAGAATTCAATCGCCTCGTCACCGATCAGCTCGTGCCGGCGTTCAGGAAGTATCGGGACTTCCTCGCCGACGAGTATCTGCGAGCCTCCCGCGAGAGCGTCGGCATCAGCGAGTTGCCCGACGGCGCTGCCTGCTACGACGGCCTGGTGCGGCAATACAGCTCGTTGCCGGTGCCTGCCAGCGAGGTGTACGCCCTGGGCGAGCGGCAGATGAACGCGCTCATGGCCGAGATGCGGACGCTCGCCGAGAAATCGTTCAAGACCTCGGACGTGCCGGCCTTGCTGAAGGCGCTTCGCACCGATCGGCGGTACACGTTTCGGAATCGCGCGGATCTCATCGCTTACACGAAGGCGGCGGTCGACCGCGCCAAAGCGGCCGCGCCAGGGTGGTTCGGCCGCCTGCCGAAAGCGGACGTCGTCATCGAGCCGTATCCGGCGTATCGAGAGAAAAACGGGGCCAACGAATACAACCCGCCGGCAGAGGATGGCAGCCGGCCGGGCCTGTTCTACATCAGCGCTTATCAGGCGGAGAAGCAGAGCCGCGCCATCGCCGAATCCACGGCGTTCCATGAAACGATTCCCGGCCATCATCTGCAGTCGGCCATCGCCCTCGAGCGCCGTGATGCCCACCCGGTTGGACGATACGTGTTCAACAGCGGGTACGCCGAAGGCTGGGGGCTCTACGCCGAGCGACTGGCGGACGAGATGAAATTGTTTTCAGGTGACCTCGACCGCCTGGGCATGCTCGGTTCGCAGGCATTGCGCGCGGCGCGGTTGGTCGTCGATCCGGGTCTGCATCTTCGCGGGTGGACCAGGCAGCAGGCGATCGACTACATGCTGGCGCACACCGCCGAAGCGCCGGACTACATCGCTGCCGAGGTCGACCGCTACACGATATGGCCGGCACAGGCGACGTCGTACATGCTGGGCGGGCTCGAGATCAGGCGGGCGCGCGAGGAAGCCGAGAAGCGTCTCGGGCCAGCGTTCTCGGTCAAGACCTTTCACGACAAGGTGCTCGAGGACGGCGGCGTGCCGCTCACGTTCATGACAGGGAAGATAAGAGCGTGGCTGGCACGTTGATGTTCACAGGTTCACTGGTGCACAGGTTCAGCGCACGAGTGGATCCGAACCAGAATCGGTGAACCCGGGAACTTGTGAACCTTATGACCGGGTTATCATTCCACCTATGAAAGCTCGTGACTGCATTCTGTTCAGTGGCGGAGCGGCTGGCGCCGAGGCGGAGTTCGGTGCCTGTGCCGAACGCCACGGCGTCGAAGAAGTGAACTTCACTTTCGATGGACACAAGGACGTTCGCCGGCGTGGCATTCGCATGCTGAACCACGAGGAGCTCCAGGCCGGCGACGTCAGCCTCGAGTACGTCTCCCGCCTGATGAAGCGCAAGTACACCGACGCGCCAACCATCCGCAAGATTCTGCAGACCATCTGGTATCAGGTGAACAACGGACAGGAAATCTACGTGATCGGCGCGATTTTGGAAGACGGAACGGTTCGCGGCGGCACCGGCTGGGGAGCCGAGTTCGCGAAGCTCTGCAACAAGCCGCTCCACGTCTTCGATCAGGACAAAGCCGGCTGGTACACGTGGACCGGGTCCGACTGGCAGCCGCGGACCACGGACGATCCGCCCGTCATCACCCGCACCCATTTCACCGGCACGGGAACCCGAACGATGAAGGACAACGGGCGGGTGGCGATCGAGGCGTTGTTCACCCGGTCGTTCGGCGCTTCCGCTTGATTTCGGCCCAGCCATCGAGCCGCCGCTTGATCTCTTTTTCGAATCCGCGCTCGGTCGGCCGATAGTAGGTGCGATCTTCGAGCGACGGCGGCAGGCACGACATGTCGGCGATGGCGTCCGGTTCGGCGTGGGAATACTGATAGCCTTTGCCGTAGTCCAGCTGCTTCATCAGCCGCGTCGGAGCATTGCGCAGATGCAGCGGGACGGGTTCGGCGATCTGTTCGTGCGCGTCACGAGCGGCCTCGCTATACGCCTCGTACACGGCGTTGCTCTTCGGCGCCGTGGCCAGGTAGATGGCGGCTTGCGCGAGGGCGGTGTTGGCTTCAGGCATGCCGATGAAGTGCACCGCGTCCTTTGCGGCAACCGAAACCGTCAGCGCTTGTGGATCGGCGTTGCCGATGTCCTCTGAGGCGAAGCGCACGAGGCGGCGAGCGACATACAAGGGGTCTTCTCCAGCTTCGATCATCCGCGCGAGCCAGTAAACGGCCGCGTCGGGATCGCTGTTCCGCATCGACTTGTGCAGGGCGGAGATGAGGTTGTAGTGCTCCTCTCCGCCCTTGTCGTAGAGCAGGGCCCGGCGCTGCACTGCCTCCTGAACGCGCTTCGCATCCACCACTTTGACGTCGTCGACGAGCGGTGCGGCGGCGACGCTCAATTCGAGCAGGTTGAGCGCCGCCCGCGCGTCGCCGTTGGCGAGGACCGCAATGGCCTTCTGCGCCTCGGGGTCCACGCGCACGCGCTCCTGTCCCAGCCCACGCTCGGGATCGGCCACGGCCCGATCGAGGATGCCAGCGATCTCATCCGCGTTGAGGCCGCGCAGGACGAACACCTTCGACCGCGACAGCAGCGCGGCATTCACCTCGAAGGATGGGTTCTCCGTTGTCGCCCCGATGAGCACGATGTCTCCGGCCTCGACGCGCGGCAGAAACGCATCCTGCTGCGCCTTGTTGAATCGATGAATTTCATCGATGAAAACGATCGTCCGACGCCCCGTCGCCCGCCGTATCCGCTCGGCTTCGGTCATGACGTCGCGGATCTCCTTGATTCCCGACAGCACGGCGCTGAACGAGACGAAGCGGGCTTTGGTACGGTCGGCGATGATGCGGGCCAGCGTGGTCTTGCCGGTACCGGGCGGACCCCACAGGATGATCGACTGCAACAGGTCGCGCTCGATGGCCTGACGCAGCGGCTTGCCAGGCGCGAGCAGATCCTCCTGGCCGACGAACTCGTCGAAATCCCGCGGGCGCATCCGCTCGGCAAGTGGAGCCGGTCCCGCCGATCGGGCCGTCCGTGGCTCAGGACTATCGGGAAAGAGCGAATCCATGCGGGCTTTCGGCACGGCGTTGACGCCGCGCTTCGTAGACGAGCAGCGCCGCGCACACCGCGGTGTTGAGCGACTCAACGGGCGGAGTCATCGGAATGGTGACGCGCTCGTCGGCATCGTCGATGACGTCAGATGGCAGGCCGGCGCCCTCACCGCCAACCATCAGCAGGACGGATCCAGCGAGCGAGACTTCGTCGGGCGGCCGTCCGCCGCGGGGGACTGCGGCGATTACGCGACAATTGTGCCGCCGCGCCGTTTGAACCAGGTAGCCAGTGTCTGGTTCGGTCAAGAGCGGCAGCCTGAACGCGCTGCCCATCGACCCACGCAGCGCCTTCCATCCGAACGGATCCGCCGATTGCCCGATCACCGCGACGCCTGACGCGCCCCCGGCTTCAGCCACCCTGGCAATCGCGCCGACGTTGCCTGGCTGCTGGACATTGACGGCGCCGACGATCACTGGCGTGTGCGGCCGGAACAACTCGTCGGCGGTCACGGTGCGGCGCGCCGCGAGCGCCACAATAGGACTCGACGACTGTACCGGACTGATCGCCGACATGACCAGAGGGCTCGCGGTGACGATGGCGACGCCGGCGGCGGTCAGCCGCGGCAGCAATGCTGCGAGCTCTGGTGTCGCAAGCGCCGCGTGTGCCACGGCCGCTTCGCTGGGGACGACTCCCGCGTTGATCGCCTCAGCCACGAGGTGCACGCCGTCGAGCAGGATGCGATTGCGGTCGCGCCCGCGCAGCACATCGCGGCAGCGTGAGACGAGCGGGTTCTGTCGGCTGGTGACGTGTTTCATCGCGCGTGCCGCGGCCTGGTCGAAGCATAGCACTGTGGTACCATACGACTTTTCGCCGGACCCGAGACGCGGGGGCCATGGCCGACACGATGAAAGACCGCCTGATCAAGAAGTTCGAAGACGAAATCCAGGCTCTCGATCGCGAGCTGAAGCTGGAGTTGCCCAAGGAAATCAAGCGAGCCCGCGAGCTCGGCGATCTGCGGGAGAACGCAGAGTATGCGGCGGCCAAGGAACGGCAGCGCCTCGTCGAGTCCCGAATCAGCCTGCTCAAAAAGCGCGTGTCCGAGATCGCGCTGATCAACGTCGATCGCATTCCCGCTGACCGCGCCGGCTTCGGTTCGACCCTGCATGTCACCGAGAACAACGGCGAAAAGCTGGTTTTCCAGCTGGTCATGCCTGAAGATGCGGATGCCACCAAGGGCCTCGTCTCGACGACCTCACCGATTGGCCGGGCATTCTTGAACAAGGAGCCCGGCGATTCAGTCAGGGTCGTGACGCCGGGCGGCACGCGGGAGTTCGAAATCACCCGACTCATCACCATCCACGACGATTCGCCGGAATGACCAGACGCGGCGATCGGTCAGGTGCGGCTGCTGAACCGTATTCTCCGCATCGACGCACCGCCCTCGTCTTGACCGGCACCGGCACGGCCGGCGCCTACCACGCTGGCGTTCTCCGTGCCTTGCACGAGGCGGGGGTCAAGATCGACCTCGTCGGCGGCCGCGGTATGGGCGCCGTTTCGGCGCTGTTTGCGGCGGTCGACGGCGGGACTCGACTGTGGGAGGAGGACGGGTTCTGGACGGCGCGCCGGGTGGCGCACCTGTACCCCTGGCACCCGCTGCTGCGCCTCATGGCGACGGCCATGGCGATTGGCCTCGCCATCATCGCCATCCCGCTCCTCGCGATGGCCGCTGGCCTGGTGGTGTTCCCTGTCGATTTCGCCCTCAAGATGATGGGCGCGACCGGTAGCGGCCTGGCTGCCGCCTACCTGCAGTTTGCCGAAACGGCCTTTGCACCGACCGCGCTGCCGACGTGGCTGCCGAGGCTGGCCGTCGTGGTATTTGGCGCCGCCCTTGCGCTGGCGGTCGTCGCCGCCGTCATGCGTGCGCCGCGGCGACGCGGGCGCGGACCGTTCTGGTGGCGCCTGGTGCCGGCGCCGCTGTCTGCGGCGGAGATGGTCGCACACTGCTGGGGCGTTCTGTGGGATCTGCTGCGCGGCGCGGCGAATGTGAGCCAGCCTGACCCAGGTGAGCTGGCGCGCCGGTATGCCGAACTGCTGTCCGACAACCTGGGCCAGCCCGGATTCCGCGAGCTCGTCATCACGGTCCACGATCTCGATACGAGACGCGATCTCGTGTGCGCGGTCGTCGCGGAAGACCGACGCGAAGATCTGGTGCGGCGCGGCATGTCCGACGCGGACGTCCGCCATGCTGAAGTGCTGGATTTGGCTGGTGTCGCACGCGGGCATCTTGCCGACGCGATCGAAGGCGCGGTCGCGATCCCCCTGGCGACCGCGTCGCATGCGATTCAGTTCGACAGCGACAGCTTCTGGCGCGGGGAAGTGCATCGGCTGTGTGACCGTCCCGGCAGTCTGCTGCGTCTGGTCGACGAGATCGAGGCGCTCGACGTCGAGCAGGTCATCCTCGTGACGGCGACCGCCGAGATCGACGCGCCTCATACACTCGTCCCGCCGCGCCTGGACGGGCGCGGACGCATCGGAGAGCATATCCAGGCCCTCGAAGCCGCCGCGGTCCGCGACGTGCAGGACAGCTTGCGGCTGGGTGGCCTCCGGCTGTTCGTCATTCGTCCTTCCCACAACCCCGTCGGACCTTTTGATCTGCGCGGCGGATTCGACGATCGATCCGACCGGCGGCAGCCGCTGACCGAGCTCATGGCGCGCGGCTACGAGGACGCGTACCGTCAATTCGTCGATCCGGTGATAGCGCCGAGCGGTGAGCGTCTCGGCCGGGTGCGGTCAAGGGCAGTGAAATAGAGAACGACGATGGCTGGACCATCCACACGCTTGATTCACAGCGAAATCGCGGCGACCGACGTGCATCCTCTGGTCGCGCCGATCTATGAGACAACGACGTTCGTCTTCGAGAACGCGGCGGAAGTCGTCGCCTTCAACGAGGGCCGCTCGACAAAGTACCTCTACTCCCGCTACGGCAACCCGACCGTCGTCGGCGTCGAGGGCCGGCTCGCGGCGCTTGACGGCGCAGAAGCCGCGCTGCTCTTCTCGTCGGGCATGGCCGCCACGACGTCGACCGTGATGTCCCTCGCCGGATCGGGAGACGAGGTCATCTGCGCCTCGGCCATCTACGGCGGAACGCTGCACCTGCTCGAGGATCTGCTCAAGCGCTTTGGCGTCGTGTCGAGATTCGTCTCGATTGACGATCTGCGGTCGGCCGCAACGCTCATCGGCAGCCGGACGAAAGTGTTGTGGTTCGAGTCACCCGTCAATCCAACGCTGCGCTGCATCGACATCCGCTCGATCGCCGAGGCCTGTCGGACGCGCGGCGTCATCACCGTCATCGACAACACGTTCGCCAGCCCGATCAACCAGCAACCGCTCGCGCTCGGCGTCGACCTGGTGATGCAGAGCGCGACCAAGTATTTGAACGGCCACAGCGACGTGACGGCTGGCTGTGTCACGGGTCCGCGGGCGCTCATCGAACCGCTCGCTTCCGTGCGCCGCCTGCTCGGCACCATCCTCGATCCCGCCGCAGCGTACGGGCTCGGTCGCGGTCTCAAGACCCTGCCGATCCGGGTCGCGCGCCACAACGAGAACGCCCTCGCGGTCGCCCGCTTTCTCGAAAGCGATCGTCGCGTGACGCGCGTGTTCTATCCCGGATTGACCAGTCATCCGGACCACGACGTCGCCTGCCAGCAGATGAGCGGCTTCGGTGGCGTCGTGTGCTTCGACCTGGGAGGCAGTTATGACCGCGCGTCGGCTTGCTTCGATCGGCTCAAGCTCGTCAAACGTGCGGCGAGCCTGGGTGGTGTCGAATCGATCGTGAGCCTGCCGGTCATCACGTCGCAGTGGGGACACTCGGACGATCAGCTGCGCGAAGCCGGGATTACTCGAGGAATGCTACGGCTGTCGGTTGGCCTCGAGGACGTGACCGACATCATTGCGGATCTAGATCAGGCGCTCCAGTAGGCTTCGGGCTCCGGGCTCTAGGCTACAGGTACCTCTTCGGGTTGCTTTTTTCGACGTTCGAGCCAGCCGGTCAAAGCCTGTTCAGCAAAAGCGTGTGGTGGGACTGCCATTTGCCCTGGGCTCAGGCTCTAGAAGAAGCCACTAAGAAAGGTACCCGAAGCCCGAAGCCTATTGAGAGCCTATCGAGTTCTGACTTCTTCCTTTTCGTCAGACTTCTGACGGGTCTCGTGGAGGAACTGCGAGACCATCTCTTGAAGCTTCGGACCAATCTCGTTGGTGTCGCGCACACCGTATTTCTCGCGAAACGCGCTCATCGGCACCACCGCCTTGGCCATCGCGCGATGACCGCCGGCGCTGCCAATCTCCCCGAAGTACCGCCGCGCGAATTCCCCGGCGTTCTTCGTGTAACCGAGGTTGCGGAACGACAGCACCAGCGACGAATCGACGATGCCGCCGACGATCGTCCACTTCACGCCCTCGAGCTGCAGGAAGAAGTCGGCGACATACGGGATGAAGTCTTCGCGCGCTGAAACACCGAGAAACGCGCAGAACACCTGGTCGATGAGCGTGCCCGTCTGGTGAGCGCGCATGACGTAGTCGAGCCGTTCACCGGTGATTTCCGCGCCTTCCATCTTCCGGATCATCGCCGCGTCGGCGAGCGGATAGAGGTACGAGAATGCTTCCAGGTCAACGCGGTTCGTCTGACGATTGAAGAACAGCGTGTCGGATTTGATGGCGTAGAGCATGGCCGTGGCCGTCCGTTCCGAGATGTTGACGTCGACGGCGCGCAGATGCTCCGTGAGGATGGTCGACGTTGACCCGTAGTCGGCCCGGATGTCCTTGAAGATCGCCGTGTAATTGGGCTGCTCGGGGTGATGGTCGATGACCAGGTCGACGCGGTCGATGATGCCGCCGAAGTAATGCGGTTGGACATCCACCATGGCGATCCGGTCGAAGTCGCCGAGCGTCGACGGTGTAATCGGCTCGACGTGGATGTCGAGCAGGTTGAGCATTCGCAGGTTTTCCGGCCGGGTCACGCCCTGAATGGCGCCGATGATGGCCGTCGCCTTCGTCCGATGCAGGACGTTGCGCAGGGCCAGCCCGCTCGCCATGGCGTCAGGATCCGGATCGTTGTGCAACAGGATCAGCACGCGGTCGGCGTCAGCGAAGTACCGCTGGTACTGCTGCACGCGGGCCTTGGTCAGCGAGCGTCCGACTTCCGTCAGCAGCGCACCGCCGAAGAGCTCCGACATCGCGAGATAGGAGACATCGGGGAAGTCGTCGCGGAACTCGTCGGCCCGCTTGTCGGTCGCAGCCGTGCCGATGCCCAGAACGTAGACGAGCGTGCCGCCGGCGTCCGTAACGGCTTCGAGAATCTTGCGCGGGCTGCGGCGCCCGTTGTCTTCGATGATGACGCAGGTGCCGGGACCGAGGTCGGCCTTGAGGAAGGTGTCGGTGCGCCGGGGATCGCCGGTCAGGACGGTGACTCCCGCATCATGGAGCCGGCGGGCGAGGGGCCGGTTCTCGACGATGAATTCCACCTCGAACCCAGGCATCAAGATCTCGTCGAGCATCCTGATGACCAGTTCGTCCTGACAGACGGCTAGACACCGCATCGGGTTGCCAAACCCTGATTATACGCGCGCCGCTCGAGCTCGGCCCACGCCCATCTTCGGCGGCGGACCGCCATCAACTGGCTGCCAGGAAGCAGCTTTGGTACGATTGGGGGTTCGCATGGCCTCTACCTACGACCGCTTCAACCTGGTGTCCGAGTTCTCGCTGGCGGGCGACCAGGCGCGCGCCATCGGCGAGCTGACCGAAGGCCTCCGCCGGGGCGACCGCGCTCAGGTGCTTCTCGGCGTCACGGGGTCGGGCAAGACGTTCACGATGGCGCACACGATTGCCACGGTGAACCGTCCGGCGCTGGTCATGGTGCACAACAAGACGCTGGCGGCGCAGCTCTATCAGGAGTTCCGCCGGTTCTTTCCCGAGAACGCCGTCGAGTACTTCGTCAGCTACTACGACTACTACCAGCCGGAGGCCTACGTTCCGGCGACCGACTCGTACATCGAGAAAGAAGCGACGATCAACGACGAGATCGACCGGATGCGCCTGTCCGCAACGCGGTCGCTCTTCGAGCGGCGCGACGTCATCATCGTGGCCAGCGTCTCGTGCATCTACGGCCTTGGCTCGCCAGAGGCCTACTACGGGATGCTGCTGCCGCTCGAGCGTGCGCAGCGCATTTCGCGGGATCAGGTACTGCGGAAGCTCGTCGAGATGCAGTACGAGCGCAACGACCATGACTTCGGCCGCGGCACGTTCCGCGTGCGCGGGGACATCGTCGAGGTGTATCCCTCGTACGAGGAACACGGCCTGCGCGTCGAGCTGTTCGGCGACGAGGTCGACGAGCTGTCGTCGTTCGATCCCCTGACCGGCAAGACATTCAGGCGGCACGACAAGATCGCGATCTATCCCAAGACGCACTTCGTCGCACCGCGCGAGCAGACCAAGCGGGCGGTCGTGTCGATCAAAGAAGAGCTCGAGTGGTATCGCGGGAAGCTCGAACACGAGGGCAAGCTGCTCGAGGCCCAGCGGCTCCACCAGCGGACGATGTTCGACCTGGAGATGATCAAGGAAATTGGCTACTGCCACGGGATCGAGAACTACGCCCGTCACCTGACCGGGCGGGAGCCCGGACAGCCGCCGCCGACGCTGCTCGATTACCTCCCGAGCGACGCGCTGGTGATCGTCGATGAGAGCCACCAGACGGTGCCGCAGATTCGGGGGATGTACTTCGGCGACCGGTCGCGCAAAGAGGTGCTCGTCGCGTATGGGTTCCGTCTCCCCTCGGCGCTCGACAACAGGCCGCTGAACTTCGACGAGTGGGATGCGCGCGTCGGCCAGGTGGTTTTCGTCTCGGCCACGCCGGGTCCCTACGAGCTGTCGCAGTCGCAAGGCGTGGTCGTCGAGCAAATCATCAGACCCACTGGCCTCATCGATCCCCCAATCGACGTCCGGCCGGTCAAGGGCCAGGTCGACGATCTGCTGCAGGAGATTCGACTTCGTGCCGCCCGGGGCGAACGCGTGCTCGTAACGACGCTCACCAAGCGGATGGCCGAGGACCTCACGCAGTACTACCAGGAGCTGGGGGTCAAGGTCCGGTATCTCCACTCGGACATCGAGACGCTCGAGCGCGTGGAAATCCTGCGCGACCTGCGACGCGGAGCATTTGACGTCCTCGTGGGCATCAATCTACTGCGCGAGGGGCTGGACTTGCCCGAGGTCTCGCTCGTCGCGGTCCTGGATGCCGACAAGGAAGGATTCCTGCGATCGTCAGGCTCACTGATCCAGACCTCGGGTCGCGCCGCGCGGAACGTGAATGGCCGTGTCATCATGTACGCAGAGAGGGTGACCGAATCGATGCGCACAGCCATCAACGAGACCGAACGCCGGCGCGCGCTCCAGGAAGCCTACAACCAGGAGCACGGCATCACACCCCAATCCATCGTCAAAAGCATCGATGACGTCATGTCGAGCGTGTACGAGCACGACTACCTGACCCCGGGTCTTCGGCGCGACGCAACCTCGGCATTCCGAACGCAGGCCGAGCTGGACGCCCACATCGCGTCCCTGCAGGTCCAGATGCGCGCCGCGGCGGCCAATCTGGATTTCGAGAAGGCCGCGAACATCCGCGACGAGATCAAGCAACTGCGCAGCCCCGGCCTTGGGGACGCTCGCCCGGCGCGGAGGGCCTGACCTGCCGGTGTTTTCGCTCATCGACAAGTGGGGTAAGTCGGCCGCGCTCGAGATGCAGGAGTACGTGCGCCTGACCCTTGCGGCATTCCGCGGGATGGTGACACGCCCGATTTACCGTCACGACATCGTCGAGCAGTTCGACCTTATCGGCGTCGGGTCGTTGACCGTCGTGCTATTGACCGGGCTCTTCACCGGCATGGCGCTGGCGTCCCAGAGCGGCATGACTCTGGATCAGTTCGGTGCGCGCCCTGTTGTCGGCCGGCTGGTCAGCGCGTCGATGATCAAGGAGCTCGGGCCGGTGCTCACGGCTCTCATGCTCACAGGTCGAATCGGATCCGGAATTGCGGCCGAGCTCGGCTCGATGATGGTGACCGATCAGATCAACGCGCTCCGCGCGCTGGGCACAGACCCAACACGCAAGCTCGTTTTGCCGCGGATACTGGCGGGCATCTTCATGACGCCGATTCTGACGGTCATCGCCGACGCAGTCGGCATCACTGGTGGATGGGTCGTCGCCCGTTTCCAGCTTCAGGTGAACAGTGGTCTCTATTGGTCGTCGGTCGTCAAAGGGCTCTTCATGGAAGACGTCTGGATGGGGCTGGCCAAGCCGTTCGTCTTTGGTTTCATCATCGTCACGATTGCTTGTCACGTGGGGCTGCGGACCTCGGGGGGGACCGCCGGCGTCGGGCGGTCGACGACGGTCTCGGTGGTTGCCGGCTCGGTGGCGGTGATCGCCGCGGACTTCTTCGTGACGCAGATTCTCATCACCTTTCTGTATTAGACAAGCCATGCCTCCACAGAAAGAGCAGCCGGAACTGTCGGCCAAGGCCGCGCTCGCCGAGGAGGGAGCGCCGGTCATTGTCTTCGACCATGTGCAGCTCGCGTTCGATGAGAAAGTAGTGCTCAAGGACGTCAGCTTCACGCTCTTGAACGGGCACACCAAAATCATCCTTGGTGCAAGCGGATCGGGGAAGTCGACTGCCCTCAAGATCATCACTGGGTTGCTTCGGGCCGATGCCGGCGTGGTGTGGGTGAACGGCGAGCGGGTGGATCAGCTGAGCGAACAGGAAATGATGGCGGTGCGCGCCGATCTGGGCATGATCTTTCAGGAGGGCGCGTTGTTCGATTCGCTGACGGTGCGGGAAAACGTCGGGTACAAGCTCTACGAGGAGACCGAGATGCCGATCGAGCAGGTGGATCGGCGAGTGAATGAGGTCCTCGGCTTCGTGGGGCTCGGAGAGCATATCGACAAGATGCCCTCCGAGCTGTCCGGCGGACAGCGCCGTCGCGTGGCGATTGCGCGGGCGATGGCGTTCAAGCCCCGGATTCTGCTCTACGACGAAGCGACGACCGGTCTCGATCCGATCACGGCGACGACCGTGGACGACGAAATCATCAAGCTGCGGGACCTGGAGGGTGTGAGCTCGATTGTCGTGACGCACCAGCTGCGCGACGCGTTCTATGTGGCGACGCACATGGCGGACCGCGACGGCAGCGGCCACGTTCGCATCGTGCCGGCGTCGCGCGAGAAGGAAAAGCAGGCGGAGTTCATCATGCTTCGCGACGGGTTGATCGTGTTCGAAGGTGATGCGGACACACTCCGCCAATCCGAGGATCCATACATTCAGACGTTTTTGTCTTGAGCGTGACTCAGGGCTCAGTGGCTCCGTTGCTCAATTCCTGAGTCAGGTACGATAGAGCCCGAGGCCTGAGACCTGGGTCTTAAGTCTCAGGTCTTAGGTCTTAAGTCTTCTGAGACCCAAGTCATAACTAAAGTCCCGAGCCGACAAGGATCACAACATGCCACGAACACGATCGCTCGCGTGGTCGGAACTGAAAATCGGTATTCTGACGATTGCCGCCATCGCGATTGCATCCGTGCTCATCTTCAGCCTGACGGGCAGCCGGGGGTTCTTCTGGCAGCGGTACTCGCTCAAGGCACGGTTTCCCAACGTTGCCGGCCTCGCGCCGGGATCGCCCGTCCGCGTCGCCGGTGTCGAGGTCGGGAGCGTCACCGGCATCGCATTCGCGCAGGATCAGGTGGACGTCACGTTCGAGGTGCGCGACGACTACCGGCCCCTCATCACGAACAACTCGGTCGCGCGCTTAGGGTCGGTTTCGCTGCTCGGGGAGAGCGCCGTCGACTTGACGCCCTCGAGTTCAGGTGAGCCGATTCCCGAGTGGGGGTACGTGCCGCAGGGTCGGCCGGTCGCCGCATTGAGCGACGTGACAGATCAGGCCAACCAGGGCATTCAGGAGCTCACGGCGCTGATTCACGACGTGCGGCAGGGTAGGGGCACTGTCGGGCGCCTGGTGACGGACGAGGCCTTGTATAACGACTTGCAGCGGTTCGTGGCGACCGCCGGCGCGGTGACCGACGGCCTGCGACAGGGACGAGGCAGCGCCGGCAAGCTGCTGAACGACCCGGCGATGGCAAACGCCCTGGAAGCGTCGCTCAAAAACATCGAGTCGCTGACCGCCCAGATTAACTCGGGCGAAGGGAGTCTCGGAAAGCTGTTGAAAGATGAAAGCTTCCACAGGTCCCTGACCTCTGCCACCAATAACCTCGATACGCTGGTCGCGGGCATGAACAATGGCCAGGGCACGCTCGGAAAGCTGGCCACCGACCCGGCTCTCTTCAATCGCCTCAACGCCGTGACCGAGCGGCTCGACCTCCTGGTGACAAAGTTGAATGAAGGGGAAGGAACCGCGGGACAATTGCTGAAAGACAAGCAGTTGTATGAGAACATGAACAAGGTCACGATGGACCTCTCGGCCCTCATCGCCGAGATTACGAAGGACCCCAAGAAATACCTGAACGTAAAGGTCAGCATTTTCTAGGTCTCAGGTCTGAAGTCTTAGGTCTTATGCGGCGGCAAAGCCCAAGGCCTGAGACGTAAGACCTAAGACCCGAGACGTAAGACCTAAGACTGTTAAGGCCTGGGAGGAGCACCATGGCACGCGACGAAGGAGCCGGAGCGGGAAGCATTCTGCTGGCATTCATCCTGGGCGCGGTGAGCGGTGCTGCGGTGGCGCTCCTGTACGCACCCGCGACGGGACGCGAGACGCGTGAGTTCCTCGGCGAGAAGGCCCGTGAGGGACGCGAGCGGGCCGCGGAAGCCAGCGAGCGGGGCCGCCAGGCGCTCAACCAGGGACGCGATACGCTCTCACACGCCATCGAGCGGGGACGCGAGGCCTACCAGCAGGCCCGAGCACGGGAGAACGCGTGAGCGAAACGGCGAACCTGTATCTCGGGCTGATTGCAGCCGCCACGCTGCTCATCGCCATCGTCCAGATTGGCGTGCTCGTCGCCGCGGGGGTGCTCGCGCGCCGGATCGCGCGCGTCGCGGCCGATGTCGAACAGCAGATCAAGCCCATCTTCACCCACCTCGATTCGATTGGACGCGATGCCGCGCGCGCGGCGTCGATCGCCAGCACTCAGGTCGAGCGGGCCGATCGGCTGTTCGCCGACGTCGCCGGCCGGATGGAACACAGCCTCGATTCGGTCCAACACGCCCTCTACCAGCCGGTGCGCGAGGGTGCAGCCCTCCTGAGCGCGTTCAAGGCGGCTTTTGCTGCCGTCAAGAACCCGCCGGCGCACCGCCGCGGCAGGAGCCGC
>JBKPSC010000339.1:0-9100 GCA_046734915.1 Acidobacteriota bacterium
GCGTGGTGAGCGGCCTGCTTCTGGGCCAGCCGTCGCCTCGGTCCAACTACCACATTGTCGAAGGCGGTGCCGACACCCTCCGCGTGCGCGCGGCCGACTATTCGACGGCCATCAACGTGGGCCTGAATGACCTGGAGCTTCGGTGTGCACCGAGTGGCTCGGTCCAATTTCGAGTGCAGTATTGGCGATGGGCCGCTTACGTCCTTGGTCTCAGCGGTGTGTTGGGATTCGTCGGTCTTGCGCTGCTTCTGACACTGGACGTGCGGGGTTACATCGCTCGTCACGCGGCAGCCAGGCTCCCGGGGCTCTCGGTCGCTCAGAACCTCGGCATCGCCTGGATCATGGTGCTCTTCTGGGGCTTCATATGGCCGTGGCTGCTCATCGCCCTCCACAAGCGTCCGCTACCTCGTCTCGTCGAAAGCATTGTTCGGGAGGTTGATGGCCAAGCCGTCGAGGCAAGCGAGTAGCGCCGCGCATTTTCCCTCGCTAGGGATAGGCTTGTTCCATGAGGGCTGTTCTCGGATTCGTCGGAAGCGCGCTGCTGCTGTGGGCCGCAGCGGCCGTCGCGGCGGCGAATCTGTCGGGCCGTTGGGCTCTCGAGTTCCAGCGAGATGGCGCCAGCGCGCGCTACGTGGCCGATTGTGTCTGGGAGCAGGAAGGCGACCGGCTGTCGGGCAGCTGTGCCTCCGGCTTCGACTCCATCGTCACGATCCGAGGCCAAGTCGAGGAGTCCCGCATCACCTTCCAGTTCAAGGCCGGCATCGATGGTCCGGTTATGTCGTTTTCCGGACGGCTCGACGACAAGGCATCATCCGTGAGCGGGACCTGGCGGTCCGTCGACGATCGGGGAGACCGAGCAGCCGGCACCTTCACCGCGAAGAAGCGGTAGCGCAGTCGCGATGCCGGCAATTGACGTCGTCTGGATTGCCTGAACCTGGCTAATGGATACGCAACCCGCCATGCGCGTCGTTCGTTTCAGCGCGTTCTTGATTTTCATTGCCACAACATGCACGGTCAGTATTGGCCCGGTGGCGATTGGCCTCGGGCAGCACAACGGCGAGATCACGATCGTCGACCCGAGACCGCTCGCTGCCGACAGAGCGTTGTCGTGGGAATGGCGCCGGTCAATCTGATTCGTCAGTCGACGACGCATCTCGTGGCATCGGGGGAACGCGCACGCGACGTCCTCGGTCGCATTCTGGATGCCACCGGTCAGCCTCTGTCGTGGCAGCTCATGTACGACTTCGAATCAGCGCAGTTCTTCTTGAGCATCTATCCTTTGTCGTAGTCCTGACCGCGACGATGCAATCGCGTTCGCGCCGCCTCCTTTTCGTGTCAGTCCAGGCGAAGCGACACAGCGGGGTCGAGGCGCGAGGCGCGCCTGATGGGCCACAGGCACGCCGCCATCGACACCAGGGCGAGAATGACCACGATCGAAGCCATAGTGGTCGGATCGTTGGCGCTGGTTTCGTAGAGCAGCGTGCTCGATTTGAGCACTCGTCCCACCCCGAAGGCGCCGGCAAGGCCGAGCGCCAACCCGAACGCCAGTTGTGCCATCCCGCGCCGGAGAATCAGCCAGCGAATCTGCCGCCGCTCGGCGCCGAGCGCCATGCGGATGCCGATCTCCTGCGTGCGCTGCGTCACCGAGTAGGCGGTGACGCCATACAGACCGACGGCGGCCAGCGCCAGGGCGATGCCGGCGAACACCGCGAACATGATGCCGAACACGCGCGCCGGCCAGCGCAGCAACGCCAGGAAGCTGTCCATCGTCCTGATGTTCGAGAGCGGAAGATCCGGATCGAGGGCCGCCAGCTCCTTGCGGAGCACGGACGTCAGCCCGGCCGGGTCGCCGC
The DNA here is from genome assembly GCA_046734915.1 of Acidobacteriota bacterium. Taxonomy (GTDB): domain Bacteria; phylum Acidobacteriota; class Vicinamibacteria; order Vicinamibacterales; family CAVVIG01; genus VFZL01. The sequence goes on from JBKPSC010000339.1 coordinate 1,854, forward strand.
GGCCGCGCAGGATGATAGCGGTGTTGGGGCCAAGGGCGGTGTTGCCCTGATGAGGCACGTAGACCACAGGATCGGGATCGGGCCGGTCGAAGTCGCGCTGCCGGACGGTGGGCGCGACGCCGACGATCGTGACCCAGCCGATTTGCGGTCCGGTTGCCGGTTGAGACGTGAGCCGAATCCGGCGGCCGATCGGATCCTGGCCGGCGAAGTACATCGACGCGAACCGCTGGTTCACGATGGCGTTCTCACGGCCGGGCATGCCGTCCGCGTCATCGAAGGCGCGCCCGCGCAGGAGCGTCACCCCGACTGTCTCGAAATAGCGCGGAGCGACATCCAGCAGCGTGACGAGCGGCGGCCGGTCGGTTTCGGCCGCGCCATCCAGCAGCAGCTGACGTTCTCCGCCAAAGCCCATCGGCAGATTGCTCGCCGTCGTCGCCGCAACGACATCGCCGGCGGTTGCGAGGCGCTCGTTCAGCCGGCGGAGGAACGACGCGCGGCTTTCGGCCGTGGGGAACTTTCGCGTGACCATCGTGAGCTGCGCCGTCAGCAGACGCGAGGTGTCCATCCCGAGGTCCTGGCGATAGAGCGCCATGAAGCTGCGCATCATCAATCCGGCGCCGCTCAGCAGGACGAGCGTCAGCGTGATCTGCGCGATGATGAGTGCGCTGGCCCAGCGCCTCGCGCGCACGCCTCCCGTTCCCGATCGGCCGCCTTCCTTGAGCACGTCCAGCACGTTGGTCTGCGATACTTGCAGCGCGGGTGCCAGCCCGAAGAGCAGTCCTGCCAGGATGCAGACGAGGGCGAAGAACGCGAACACGCTGGGGTCGAGCGTGAACGTCATCCAGTACGGCTTTCCGGCATCGGCAACGGCTGCGTCGAACCATCGGATGCCGAAGATGGAGAGCCCCAGGCCGACGATTCCACCGAGTACAGCCAGCAGCAGGCTCTCGACGAGCAGCTGCCGCACGATGCGGGCGCGGCCCGCGCCCAAGGCCACCCGTACGCTGATCTCGCGCGACCGATGCGAGGCTCGCGCGAGGAGAAGATTTGCGACGTTGCCGCAGGCGATGAGCAGGACGAACGCCACCGCGCCCTGCAGCGACCAGAAGATGACCTTCAGCGGTGTCCCCACCACGCGGTCGTTGAACGTCGCGACGGTCGCGCTGACGTCTTTGTTGGTGTCGGGGTATTCCCTGGCGAGTCGCGCGGAAATCGTCGCCAGCTCGGCGCCGGCCTGGCCGACCGAGACGCCATCGGCGAGCCGAGCGATGAGCATGCGGTTGCGAATTTCGCGCCCCTGGTTCCGCAGCGCGGGCGCCAGAAACGAGTCCGACATCCAAATCTCGGTGTTGAACGGAAACTTGAATCCGTCGCGCATGACGCCGATGACCGTGACCGGCACGCCGTTAACACGGATCGTGCGGCCAATCGCCGCTGGATCGCCGCCGTAGCGGGTCTTCCACACCGAGTTGCTGACGACCGCGACCGGAAGGCCTCCCTCCCGGTCGTCGTCGGGAGCGAAGGCACGGCCGAGCACCGGCTTCTCGCCGATGATGGAGAACAAGTTCGACGGGGTGTAGGTCCCGGGGAGGGCGTCGGCCGCATGGTCTTCGTCGCCGACGGCGAACGAGGTGCCGAGGATCGAGGCGAGCGACTTGAACGAATGGCTGGCTTCCTGCCAGTCCTGGCTGTCTTTCAACGAGGTCGACGCATCACGGCCGCGGGGGTCGCGGGTCCCGAGGGCCACGATGCGGTCGGCGCCATCGAAGGGAAGTCCGCGAAGAATCACCGCGTTGACGATAGTGAAGACGGCGTTGTTAGCGCCGATGCCGAGAGACAGGGCGGTGACGGCGGCCAGCGTGAACCACTTGTCCTTCACCAGCAACCGGACCGCGAAACGAAAGTCCTGCCAGAGCCCAGACATTAGAGGGTTATTGCTTAGACACCGCTGGGAGGTCGATGGCCGTAACCTTTCTTGGACACCGAGGAATTACGTCGAAAGACGAGATTCGCAGGCGGCAAGTTCACACCGGCGGGCAGCTGCGCTGAGATTTCCCACCGCTGTCTGAATCCGCGCTGATAGAAAGGGATTTTCGTATGCGTCGCATCGAGACACCGCCGCCGAGCGCCCTAACGCTCGAGCTTCTGAACTGGGTCGCCGAACGCCCGCGCACGTACGTCGAGACGATGGCCGCCTGGCGGACCTCCTGTCCGCGGATGCCGATCTGGGAGGACGCCGGCAGCGACGGTCTCCTGACCATGCAGGCAGCGGACGGTGAGTCGGATGCGCGAGTCGTGCTGACGCCGCTCGGCCGAGCCGTGCGCGAACGCCGCGCCATGACGGTATCCATCCTCGACGACTATTTCGACACGCTGCACACGTTACCGTGCTTCGCCAAGCTGGCGCCGTTCGACGTCACGATCTGGAACGATCACGTCGAAGACACAGACGTGCTCGCCCAACGCCTCGAGGGCAGTGAAGTGCTGGTGCTCATCCGCGAGCGGACGAAGATCCAGGCGCCGCTGCTGTCCCGGCTTCCCAAGCTTCGGCTCATCAGTCAGCGCAGCGTCTACCCCCATATCGACATCGACGCCTGCACCGAGCGCGGCGTGATCGTGTCGTCAAACTTGCACGCGGACACGCCGTCCTACGCCACGTCCGAGTTGACCTGGGCGCTGGTGTTGGCCGCGATGCGGCAGCTTCCCGAACAGATCGCGGCGCTCAGACGAGGGGCGTGGCAGAGCGGCGTGGGCGCGACCCTGCGCGGCAAGACACTCGGCATCTACGGCTACGGACGGCTCGGCAAGGCGGTGGCCGGCTACGGCAAGGCCTTTGGCATGAACGTGTGCGTGTGGGCACGCGAGGCGGCGCGCGCGCGTGCCCGTGAAGATAGTTACGCCGTCGCGGCGAGCAAAGACGAGCTCTTCGCCGAGAGCGATGTCGTCACTTTGCATCTGCGGCTGGTCGAGGCGACCCGTGGCATCGTCACCGCCGCCGATCTTGGCCGGATGAAGCCCACGGCGCTACTGGTCAACACGAGCCGCGCCGGCCTCATCGTGCCTGGCGCGCTGGTCGAGGCGCTGCGTGCTGGCCATCCGGGCATGGCGGCGATCGATGTTTTCGAGCAGGAGCCGCTGACCGATCCGAGCCACCCGCTGCTCAACATGCCCAACGTCATCTGCACGCCGCACATCGGCTACGTCACGCGCGATGAGTACGACCTGCAGTTCTCGGACATCTTCGACCAGATCCTCGCGTATGCGGGAGGGAGTCCGATCAACGTGGTCAATCCCCGGTCGCTCCCCTCCACGGGCGGCCAAGGCTGATGATTCATCTAGAATGACTATGTCGCCGGTATGAATCGGACTACGCGGACGAGAGCGCTGGCTCTGGCCGGCATCGTCGGACCCGTGTTGTTCACGACATTGGTGATCGTCCAGGGTGCCCTTCTCCCAGATTACAGCCACGTGCGCATGGTGATCAGCGCGCTCGCGGCGTGGCCGAGCGGTTGGATTCAAGTTGTGAATTTCTACGTCGCCGGCGCCCTCACGATGGCGTTCGCCTGGGCGCTGCATCACGGCGTAGGCCCAACACGGCGGGGAGGGACAGGATTCGTGTTACTGCTGATGGGCGGCGTCGGCCTCGTTCTCGCCGGCATCTTCTCGTGGAAGATGGTCGATGGCGTGCCGACCGAAACGCCCGCTCACGTGGCTGGAGCGGTGTTGTCCTTTGTCTCGACGGGGCTTGGCCTCATCGCGTTTTCGACGCGCATGGCGGCCGATCTGCGCTGGCGGGATCTGGCGAACTACACGATGTTCACCGGGATTGCCGTGCTCCTGCTATTCGTCACGGTCGGGTTCTTCGCGATCGATGACGGTACGCCGCTCCATCCATGGGCCGGCTTGCTGCAACGCGTTCTGTGTGCCGTATGGTTCGCATGCCTGATCGTGCTCGCTCTTCGGCTGCGACGTGTCTCGAGCCTCGAGTGACGATGCCCACCGATCGAAAGCTGCCGGGGGCTGACGCACGTAAAACCTCGAACTGCTGACGCGGCGGCTGCCGGAATACCGACGCTTCTCGTGCGTGTTCGTTGCTGTCGAGCGGGCCGCAGTTCGAGCCCGCTTAGCAGCATCGATGCGGAAGAATTCGCGGCGGCGCAAACCCGATGCGGACTTTTCCGGCCGATTCGCTCGTCGCTTCACGGATGTCGCCCAGAATCAGCCCGAGGTGCAGGCAAGCTTTCTGCATCTTCGACAACCGGTTTGCATCACTGCGGCGCAACCCGGAGTACGGCCATGCGCGCGCTTCGACTGATTAGCCCGCTCGCACTCGTCGTGCCGCCGAATCCTAGAGCCTCGAGCTGCCGACACCGAGCGCGACCGTCACCAGCCAGAGCGGATTGCGAATCTGACGTGCTCCAAAGGAGGGTGTCATGCGACGCCTATCACTCTTAATCGGGGCCTCGCTGATCTTTAGTGCGAGCCTTGCCCACGGCCAGGAGAACGCCGGCGCCGGCCGGTTCGAGATCAGCGCGCTTCCGGCGGGCGCCGTGTTGTTCACGTCGTCCAACAATAATGCCGAACCGGAGTTCGGCAACTACGTCGTTGGTGGATCCTTCACCTACAACGTCAACCGGTGGATTGGCTTCGAGGGCGAGGCGGGCAGCCTTGTCGGCGTGCACCAATCGCTGGATTTCAACGGCTACACGCTGACCGATCAGCACACGCCGAACATGTTTGCCTACACCGGCAATGTCGCCGTCAACCCGTGGGGCAGCAACCGGCGCTTCGTGCCCTTCGTGATCGGCGGCCTGGGCGGCTTGACGATGTTCGACAACCAGGAAGTCGCCAATCTCGGCGTCACGTCGACGACGACGTTTCTCACCGGGAACGTTGGCGGGGGAGCGAAGTGGTTCGCCAACCGCACGTGGGGCGTGCGCGGCGACTATCGCTTCATGATGGTCGACGGCAGGGCGTCCGCCCCCGCCTTCTTCGGACAGTCGAGCCGGTACGGCCACCGCGTCACGGCGGGTCTCGTCCTGACCTATTGAGCGCGGACCAAGCGCACGGGGTCTCGCCACGGCGAGACCCCGCCGCTCTTTCCAATAGCGGGCCCCGACGGCTGTGCCACGACGTCGTCTGGCGGGCCTCGTTGACAGTTGAAAATGCCGAAGGGGGCCGGCGAGGTGGGAGCGTGAAAGTCTCTTCCCAGTAACAGTATCCAAAGGGACTTTCGAAAATTCAAGACTGTTTCTGCGCGCCGCGCATCGGTATGATGCGCGGCTCATGTCGAAGCTGCGCGATGTCGGTTCTCTCCCTGCCGCTCTCGCGAGGCTGGACTCGCCCCAGCTCGCCCGGGTGGTCGAGCGGCTCGCCCCTGAGCGGCTGCATGAGCTGATTCAGCATTGCGGCTTGCACGCCTGCGGTGACATCGTCATGGCGGCCAGCCCTTCTCAACTGACCGCGGTCCTCGATCTCGACCTGTGGCGGCGTTCGGATGCCGGCGCGGACGAGCAGTTCGACGCATATCGTTTTGGCGAGTGGCTCGAGGTGCTCGTCGATACCGACATCGACGCAGCGGTCCGCACGATTGCGGCGATGGATGTCCGGCTCACGGTGGCCGGGCTCTCTCGCTACGTTCGCGTTTTCGAGCCGGCCGCCCTTGGATCACCCGTTCAGACGGACGACGAGTGGGAAGGCTCATCCGACAGCGGCGATGGGCTCGAGCGTGAGATCGGCGGGTACCTGGTTCGCGCCGGTCAGCACGCGCCGTGGGACACGATCGTCGAGGTCCTGACCGCGCTCGAAACCGTCGCGCCGGATCGGTTTCACGCGCTCATGACTGCCTGCCGCACGCTCTCTGACTCGGGCCGGGAGCTCGATGGGCTCGATGAACTGCTCGACGCGCCGGAGCAGCTGCTCCATGAGGTGACGCTTTGTCGAGAAGAGCGTCGCGCCGATCAGGGCTACAGCACGCCAGCCGAGGCCCGCGCGTTCCTGGAGCTCGCCAGAACACGCGGCAGCGATCCGGACAGTCGCGCGGCCGGCAAGGTGCTCGCCACCGCCCACCTTCCGCGGGCCAGTCGAGTCGAGGTCACGGCCGAACTTGCTGCCCATACGCCCGCCGGCGTCGAAGCCCTGGCGGCTGAGGAATCTGCGGCGCTGAGGGCCGTCGAAGAGGTGCTGGCGCTGGCCGGTCTCGTGCCGCAACGCCCGAGAGCCCTCATTGCGGAGCGCGCGCCAGCGGCGCTGCCGCTGGCGCAGATCCGCGCGCGCATGGCTTACCTGCGCGAGCACCACGAAGACGCGTACCTGCAGCGAAGCGGCGAGCTTACGTTTCTAGCCAACACGGTGATCGCCGGATGCTCGATTAAAGGGCAGCCGTTCACCACGCAAGAAGCGTCGGATGCAGTCGTCGCCGCCTGCAATCTCGGTCTCGAACGCTGGTCACCGTCGCCGCCGCACGATTTTCTCGGCGCGCACGACCTCATCGCCGTGTTCCAGCTTGGCTGGTCGGTGTTGCACCGCGAAGTGAGCCTTTATGTCGCGAAAGCGCTGATTCAGTTTCTGAAGGCGTTTAGCGGTGTCGACCGCCAGATTCAGCATGGACTCGACGATCTGCGGCGCGAGCTGATGAAGCAATGCGCGTCAGGAACACCGTGGCGCGCCGAAGAAGCCCTGGAAGCGATCGCGCCGGTCGACCTGCCGGCCTGGTCTGCCCTCGTCGGCCTGCTGAGCGAGTGCCCGGTGATTCCGGCCGCCGTCATGGCGATTCTCGAGCGCCGGACCGGCGGGTTCAGCGGCGCCGACTACGACTTCATCTCGACCGGCGCGCAGATCTTCCTCGTCCGGCGGTTCATGCGCGCGCTTCCAGATACGTTGAGCCGTTGAGGGCGCGTCAGCGCCGGGCTTTCCTGGCGAGACCGGCCCGCGCCTTGGCATACCCCGGCTTGATCACGTCGTAAATGAGCTCGATGCGGCGGTAATGAGGAAGGAAAGCGCTTTTCATTGCGTTGATCGTCAGCTTCTCGAAATCATCCAACCCGAGCCCGAACAGCTCCTGCGCCAACAGCAGCTCCTTCGTCATCGTCGTGTCGCTCATCAGACGGTCGTCGGTGTTGAGCGTGACGCGGAACTTGTAACGGTGGTAGATGCCGAACGGATGCGCCGGCAGCGAGTCGACGGCGCCGGTGTGCTGGTTGCTGCTCAAGCAAATCTCGAGCGGAATGCGCTTGTCGAGGATGTAC
>JBKPSC010000340.1:0-10835 GCA_046734915.1 Acidobacteriota bacterium
CCCAACGAGCGACTCGGACATCAAAGTGGAGATCTGGTTGCCGACCGCCCGGTGGAATGGCAAGTTCCAGGCAGTGGGCAACGGGGGCTGGGCCGGCGTGATCAGCTATTCGGCCATGGCCGATGCGCTTCGCGCGGGGTATGCGACCGCGTCGACCGACACTGGCCACTCAGGCCCCGGCGGTGCCTTTGCGTTTGGTCACCCCGAGAAGCTGATCGACTTCGCGTGGCGGTCTGAACACGAGATGACGGTCAAGGCCAAGACCGTGGTCGAGAAGTTCTACGGTACCGGTCCCCGATTTTCGTATTGGAACGGCTGCTCGACGGGTGGACGGCAGGCGCTGAAAGAAGCGCAGATGTTTCCGGATGATTACGACGGCATCATCGCGGGCGCGCCCGCGAACCGGACGGCGCTTTCGATGTGGATCGCGCACGCGGTGTTGAAGGAGCCGGCGAGCTATATCCCACCGGCCAAATACCCGGCTATCCATCAAGCGGCTCTCGCCGCGTGTGACGCACGGGATGGGCTCAAGGACGGCCTCATCGACGACCCGGCCCAATGTGTTTTCGATCCCGCGGTTCTACTCTGCAAAGGCGCGGACGGTCTGTCGTGTCTGACGGCCGCGCAGGTGACCGCGGCGAAAAAGATGTATGCGCCGCCGGTCAACGCACGCACGGGGAAATCGCTTTCATCCCCGCTCGTTCCGGGAACGGAATTGGCGTGGGGCGAACAGGCCATCGGCCCGCAACCGAACGCCAACATCTACGACCAGTACCGTTACGTGGTGTTCAAAGATCCCAAGTGGGACTGGAAGACATTCGACTTCGACCGTGACGTGGCTCGGGGCGACCTGCCCGAAAACCTCGTCATGAACGCGACCGATCCCAATATGGAGCCGTACTTCTCGCGTGGCGGCAAGCTGCTGCTGTACCAGGGATGGAGCGACCCGCGGGTGCCGGCGCTGCAAACGATTGCCTACTACCGGAGCGTCGTTGAGACGCGCGGTGGCAGCGAGAAAGCTTCGAACAGCGTCCGGTTGTTCCTGGCGCCTGGCATGGGCCACTGCGGCGGCGGCGAAGGTCCGAATGTGTTCGACAAGGTCAGTGCGCTCGAGCAATGGGTGGAACAGGGGAAAGCGCCGGACATGTTGATCGCGTCGCACATCGACGGCGGCAAAGTGGATCGTACGCGGCCGCTGTGCCCGTACCCACAGGTGGCGAAGTACAAGGGCACGGGCGGCATCGATGACGCGGCCAACTTCATGTGCCTGACGCCACGGCCCGTTCTCGAACAGATCACCTCACAGAACGGCGCCGGCAACAGGATCGAAACCGTGGCACAGAGTTCCAGCCCCGGCGCGGCCATCGTCAACAAGCTCGACACGCCCCAGGCGCGCGTCTATGTGGCGACGCTCCTGCCGCGCACGCCCTCCCGATCGCCGAACGGCCATGCGACCAACCGGATGCTGGTCTATCTCGATGACGGCGTGATGACGCGGCAGGAGAACGCCGCGAAGGAGACGATCACGTTCAAGCGCGGCGATGTCCGGTGGCGCCCGGCAAGCGGCGCGTACGTCGCGGAGAACACGAGCGACCATCCGATCCGGATTCTGGAAATCGATCTGAAAGGCCCGCCCGCGGGTCCGGCGCCGGTCACGCCGCTGGATCCCGCGGTGGTGGATGCGCAGCACTACAAGGTCGCGTTCGAGAACGAACACGTCCGGGTGCTCCGCGTGCACTATGGGCCGCGCGAGGACGGGGCGCTGCACGAACACATGCTCAACCGGGTGGTGGTGTATCTGAACGATCAGCCTGCGGCGAAGGCCGACGATGTGCGGATGTCCGGCCCGGCCAAACACACCGAACAGAACGCCAGCGACCAGCCGGCGGACCGAATCGCTATCGAGCTCAAGTAGGAGAGCGACGGGGCATCAGTACAGGCCCGCGACCATCTTCAACACATCCATGCTGGTGATGATGCCCACCGGATCGGTCCCATCGACGACCAGGAGCCGGTGGATGTGCTGGTCGACCATCTGTCGTGCCGCCTCGGCGACTGATGCCGTCGCTGCCACCTGATAGATCACGGGGCTCATCACGTCGCGAACGGTGACCGTCGGCGCTTCGGCATTGTCCTGACCGACGCCTTCAAAGAGCGCATCCGCGGCGTCATCGCGATAGAAGCCGGACGTCGCCGATACCTCGGCCGGCTCGGCCAGGTTGCGGCCGATATCAGTCATCGACACCACACCGACCACGCGGCCCTGGCTGTCGACGACCGGCGCGCCGGAAATTTCACGCTCGATGAGATACCGGGCCAGTTCATCCGTCGTCATCTCATCGGTCACGGTCATGATGTCCGGATTCATCAAGTCGCGTACACTTCGCGGTTTGGTCACGAGTGTGCTCCTTGGACAGAGTGCCGGATGACCCGATGAGCCTCCGACGACAGAACCACTCGCAACGGACGTACCGATAGCCGACAGAATCACACTCCCGCCTGATGGCTGCCCGAGCGGAGGATCGCCAATCAGCGATGCCGCTCATCCGGCACCCCGCCGGAAATCGGACGCCGTTTGTGACGGAAAAGCGTCGTCCGGCACCGAACAGCGAGCCGTGATAGTCGAACTGAAGGTAGGCGTGTGGGAGGCCTCCTTGCACTGTGGTGGTCGTCATTGCGAAGGAGCGCCACATGTCTGCTCATTCGAACGGCATCCGGTTGTTCGTTGGACGTCTCGTCGAGGCGTCCCTGATTGTCCTCCTGGCCGCGTCGAACGCGGTCGCACAGGCTCGAGCGTCTACGACTGGCCCTCTCCATCCAGCGACGGAGAACTACTATGCGGCGGGCGACCGCATCGAGGTCACCGTGCCTATCGAAGGCGATGTCATCGTGGCCGGCCGACACGTCGAGATCACCGAGACCGTGGCAGGTGACGTGCTGGCCGCCGGCTGGCTTGTCTCGTTCACCGGGCGGACGCCCGACGATGTGAGGGTTGCGGGAGCGGACGTCAAGCTTGACGGGGTCATCACCGGGGACCTGACGGCAGCCGGTGGAGCGTTGGTCACCGGTCCGAGGACGCACGTCACAGGCCGAACCTGGCTGACCGGGCAGAGCGTACGCGTGGAAGGCCGGTTCGAGCGCGAGCTGCGGATCGCGGGTCAAACGGTGCAGCTTGCCGGTGAGATGGCCCAACCTGTCACGGTGATCGCGGAGAAGCTCGAAGTGCTCCCGTCGGCGCGGATTCAGGGCCCGCTGAACTACAAAAGTCCAACCGAGGCGAGCATCGCTCCGGCAGCTGTGATCGATGGCCCGATCGCGTACGAAAAAATCACGCCAAACCAGGCTAGAGACGCTCGATCGTGGCGCGGCATTTCGAGCCTGCTGTTCCTGGTCCATCTAGTGATCGCCGGGTTGCTCCTGTTGGCGATTTCGCCTCGCCTGCCAGCGGAATGCCTGGCGACGCTGCGCACTGCGCCGGGACAAAGCTTGCTGCTCGGAAGCGCCTTGTTGGTGACCACGCCCGTAGCGGTGCTCCTGCTGCTCGTCAGCGTCATTGGAATCCCAGTTGGCCTCAGCATGGGAGCCTTGTATCTGATCGGGTTGATTCTTGGTGTCGTGACGGTGGCGTTCTTCGTCGGCGATTGGGAAGCACATGTGATCAGAGGCGGGCCGACTGCCGGCCGGCGCCAGCGGGTTGTGTGGCTAATCGTGGGCGCTGCGACACTGGCAGCACTGCGAACGGTCCCACTGCTCGGCACGCTCGTCGTGTTGTCGAGTGTGTTGTTTGGCCTGGGCGCGGTATCGCTGTCGATGTACAAAACCTACGCGTCGCTTCCGACGCAGGCCTCCGCTTCCTAGACCGAAAGCCGGAGGCATGGAACTTGCGGATGGAGGATCCTGAGCAGCGTCTGGAGCAGTCGTTGATCGAAGAGTTTCTGGACGCCAGAGATTGGGCAGCGATTTGCAGAAGCGGTACACGCCGGCGATCCGGCAGTGATGGAGAATCGCCATGACATCTGCCGCCGAAGTCCAAGCGTTCGTTGATGAACCAGCCATCGCAGTAGTCGGGGTCTCGCGGTCGGGCCGAAAGTTTGGCAACCTCGCCCGACGCGAGCTGCAATCGAAGGGGTACCGGGTGTATCCGATTCATCCCACCGCGGCCGAGATCGACGGAGTGCGGTGCTATCAGCGCTTCACCGATTTGCCCGAGCGCGTAAATGCTGCGCTGGTGGTCGTGCCGCCGTTTCAGGCCGCCGCGGTTGTCCGAGAAGCCGCTGCGGCCGGCATTCATCACATCTGGCTTCAGCAGGGCGCCGAATCAGCCGACGTGCTGCAGCTCTGTCAACAGCTCGGGCTGGGTGTCGTGGCTGGGGAGTGTGTGCTGATGTTCGCGCATCCGACCAGCTATCACAAGGTACACCGTTGGATTTGGCAGCTCCTCGGCAAGCTGCCGTCTGCCGCATGAGCAAGACAAGCTGTGTCTAGCAGGCGGCCTCGACATCGCTTCTGGGCGGCCCGGTCGCCTGGGAGTCAGCCTGGTCGAGGCCGCAGTGCTTGATCCGGTCGCCCAGTGTCGAACGCTTGATCTGCAGCAGTTGCGCCGCCTTCGACTTGTTGCCGCGGCTGGCGTTGAGCGCCCACGTGATGAGGCTCGCCTCCAGATCGCGGAGGCGTCGGTCGAGCGAAATAGGGGTTGTCGAATTGGTGGGCCGCAGATCCGCCGCAGGCGCATCGAGCGGCTGGTTCGTCGAGCTGAAGAGCAGGTTCGCCGCTAAGCACCCGACACGAATCACACCGCACGTGCAGGTCTGCGCGATGCGCTCGCAGGCGTTTTCCAGCTCGCGAACGTTGCCGGGCCAATCGTATCGCACGAAGGCCTGGCGGACGGCGTCGCTGATGTCCGGCTTCTCCTCACCCTTCCGCCTGAAGAACCGTTCGAAAAAGAAATCCATCAGCTCGGGAATGTCTTCACGCCGGTCTCGCAGCGGCGGCAGCGTGAGCGGCAGGACGTTCAGCCGGTAATACAGGTCTTCTCTGAATGTGCCCTCGCGAACCATCTGCTTCAAATCACGCTTCGCGCCCGCGAGTATGCGCACGTTCACCGGAATCGGCCGGATCCCCCCGAGCCGCTCGACGGTCCGATTTTGGATGACGCGCAGCAGCTTGACCTGCATGCCCAAAGGGACGTCGTCGATGTCGTCCAGAAAGATCGTCCCGCCCTGCGCCAGCTCGAATCGCCCGGGCCGGTCCCTGACCGCCCCCGTGAACGCGCCCCGCTCGTGGCCGAATAGCTCGGACTCGATCAGCGTTTCGGAGAAGAGCGCACAGCTGACCGCCACGAACGGATGGTGCTGCCGTCGACTGGTCTGATGGATCAGGGTGGCGATCACTTCTTTTCCGGTGCCGCTCTCACCGGTGATCAGCACGGTGCTGTCGCTGCCGCCAATCAGGTGGATGAAGTCGAAGACGGCACGCATTCGCGCGCTGCGGCCGACGACGAGGTCGTTGAAGATCTCCGACGGGGGTGGTGAGGCGCTCATGATCGGCTCCTCAGCGCAAATACACGCTGTCGAATTCGGGAAGCTCGCGGCGCAGTGCCGCCTCAATTCCGAGCACAAGCGTCATGTGCGCGCTGGGGCAGTGACAGCAGGCGCCGGTCAAGTGCACGCTGGCAGAATGCCCGTCGATTCCCACGAGCTCGATGTCGCCGCCGTCGGCTTGCAGGAGAGGCCGGACCCGTTCCAGGACCGATTCGATTCGTTGACGGGTCATGAGGACTCCGTACGCAGAGACGTGTTGCGAAACACCGGCATGCGGGGCAACCGGAATGCCACCGGCAGGCTGCCGGATTTCCGTTGATTCGCCCGCAAATCCGGCGGCCGATAGGCCGCCCGTCGCTGACGACTGGGGAATCTTCCGCGGTTGCCCGTGAAAAGATCCCACGTCATCAGGGCGCAGGCCAGAGGTGGCGTGTCGGACGTCGACTTCAGACGACCAGATGCTGGACAAGGGCGCCAGCGGCATAGGCGGCGGCGCCCACCACGCTTCCGAGTGCGAGCATCTCCAGCCCGGCGATCAACCAGTTGTCGATCGTTACGGCGCACTTGGCGGCGCCGACGCTGAAGAGCGAACCCATGGCGACCAAGCCGGACCACAGAAATGGCTCGTTACCATGATCCGAGGACAAATAGGGGGCCAGGGGCAGCATGCCGGCAACGACAAACGCAATCCACGTCGCCACGGCGTGCTTCCACGGATATGCCTCCTCTTCGGGAAGATTCGCGGCGGCTCGAGCGCCCTCGTGAGCCCTGATCGCGAGAAAGTTGCCGACGGCCATCGACAGACCATCGGCCGCGAGGTTCGCCGCGCCGATCACGAGCACGGCGCTGTTCGACAGCGCCCCGCCGGCGACGCCGGCGACGACGGCGAACGTGGTGATGATTCCGTCGTTTGCGCCGTAGACGAGGTCACGAAGATAGTGGCGGAATGTCGCTGGCGCTCCCGCGGGTTCGACGTGCACGGATATCCGCCCCATGCGCCCCCCCTGAGCAACGATCGTTCCTGCGACAGTCTTCGGACCCCACCCTCGAACGCGCTCTGAGTGACGGAAAGCCGGCAGCGTCCGACAGCGGGACTGCGTGAGCTCGGTTTCGGCGTGGCATCCGATCTGCTCTTGCTGGGATCGAGGATCCGGTGCGCGCCCTTTACATCTACGTCGTCGCGGCCGCTATGTCGGCGCATGCTGGCCAGGCGCCGCCCCGCTACGTCGGCAATGCGCTGACGACGGCCGTCGTCGACTACGTCGTCTCCCCGGGAGACACGTTCGAGACGATCGCCCACAGCATTGGGAGCGATCCGCTCCTCCTCGCCCGTCGGAATACCCGCTGGGTCCATTCGCTGCTGAAGACGGGCATGAAGCTCACCATCGAAGCGCGAGTGATCGTGCCGGCGGGTGTCGAGCACGGGGTCGTGGTCAACATTGCCCAGCGCCAGCTGTTCTTCATCGCCGGCGACGGGGTCGCGCGGAACCTGCCAATCGCAGTCGGACAACCTCGCTGGCCGACCCCCCTCGGGCCCTTTCGGGTTCTTCGCAAGGAGTTGAATCCCGTCTGGATCGGACTGAGCCTTCCCATCGGCATCGACGGCACAAGTGCTCCGGCGGCGGCGTCCGGCTTCACGACATACGGATGCATCCGCCTGGGCGCGGGCGACATCAGGACGCTCTTCGACGCGGTGCCGGTCGGCGGCCGCGGCGAGATCGTCTACGAGCCCGCGCTGTTATGGACCGACGGCGTGCGCCAATTCGCCGAAGTGCATCCGGATCGCTATCACTGGAGCCCCGATGCACTCTCGATTCTCGAGGCCGGCGCCGACTATCTGGGAGTTCGCTCTCGAATCGACTGGCGCCGCGCGGAGGAGGTTGCGCGGCGTCGAGACGGGGTGGCGATCGACGTCACATTGCGATAGGAGCCAACCATGTCTGGTTTCATACCATGGGCCGCCGTTGTCATGTCGGCCGCCATCGTGTCCGGGTGCGCGACGATGACCGTGAGCTCGCATGCTCAGCACGACCTGGATTTCGGGAGATACCGCACCTTCGACTGGGGCCCCGCCGACGCGCTGCCGACGGGCGATCCGCGACTCGACGCCGATCCCTTTTTCAAAGATCACCTGCAGGGGGCGGTCGAACGACAGCTGGCCGCCAAAGGGCTCACGCTGGCGGCGTCGACTTCGCCGGACCTGCTCATTCACTATCACGCCCACATCAGCCGCCGGATCGACGCGAACAGCGTCGATCGCGCATACGGCTATTGCGACGGCGACAACTGTTCAGGGGTCAGCGACTACGAGGCCGGCACGCTCGTCCTCGACATCATCGACGCGAGGACCAACCTGCTGATCTGGCGAGGCTGGGCGCGCGACAGCGTTGAGCGCGTCATCGGCAATGAAGACCGAATGGAGCGCATGATCAACGACGCCGTGGCGCGGATGCTCGAGCGGCTCCCACCCAGGCTGTGATGCGAATGCAGGGCTCCTGATGCCGCCCGGGTGCCTCGCGTGTCCGGGGTTCCAAGAGGAGAGACGACCATGCGTCGATCACCGTTTGTACGGAGTGCCGCAGTGACCATCCTGGCGCTCACCGTCGCTGCCTGCGGGACGGTGCGCGTGAACTCGTACGCCGAACGAGGCTTCGACCTGCAGGGCTACCAGACGTTCGGCTGGGGGCCGGCCGATCAGCAATCCACGGGCGACCCTCGCCTCGACAACAACCGGTTCTTCTCGGAACGGATCCAGGAACGGGTCGAGCGTGGACTGCTGGATCGGGGCCTGAGCAAAACCACGGCGAACAGTCCGGACCTCCAGGTCCACTACCACGCCACGTGGCATGAGGAGATCGACGTCAATGCCTTCGATCACGGCTCCGGATACACCACCGGCGGTGATTCGCCGCCGTTCGTCTATGAAGCTGGTGCGCTCACCATCGACGTCGTCGACCCGACGGTCGGAAAGGTGGTCTGGCGGGGATGGGCCGAAAGCAACGTCAGCGGCGTGATCGACAACCAGCGATGGATGGAGGAGCGCACCGATCAGATCGTCGCGAAGATCATGGAGAGATTTCCACGACGACCGTAGCAGTCTCTGGCGATTGGCGTTAGCAGATCGCACGAAAGGATCAGGAAATGGCTGCCATGGTTGCTTCAGCAGTGACTTGGCCGGCTAGCCCGGCGAGTCGGCTCGTGTTGCGCGACGGCTCGGTGGCGACGGTCCGCCCGGCGGTGCCCTCGGACCGAGACGCCATACGGCAGTTTTACCGTGAGCTCTCACCGGAATCGCGGCGCCTCCGCTTCATGGCGGCGGGCGACGCACCGCAGGCAGTGATCGACCGGCTCTGCGAGACGTCCAACCCAGCGCAGGCGATGACGCTCGTTGCGTCGCGGCAGTTGCCAGACGCACTGCACTTCATCGCCGTCTGCTCCTACGTCGCGATCAATGCCACGACCGCCGAGGTCGCATTTGCCGTCGACGATCGCTTTCACCATCGCGGCATCGCGACCGCGATGCTGGAGCACCTCGCCGAGATCGCCGCACGGCATGGGTTCAAATGGTTCCAGGCGACAACGCTGTACGAGAACGCGGCGATGCTCGATGTGTTTCGTGACTCGGGCTTCGAGGTTCGATCAAAGTCGGGGAGGGGAGTCGTCGACGTGCGCCTGAGCGTCAATGCATCGCCTGGCGGTCTGCAGGCGATCGACGAACGTGATCGCCTTGGCACGGTGGCGTCGCTCAGGCCGATCCTCGAACCGCAATCTGTCGCCGTAGTCGGCGCGTCGCGCAAGGCCGGCCATATTGGGCGGCGCGTGCTCGAGGCGCTGACGAACGGCGGGTTCAGGGGCGCCGTCTATCCGGTCAATCCACACAGCGACGAGCTCGATGGCCGGCGCTGCTATCGATCGGCTCGCGACCTTCCGTCCGGCGTTGACCTGGCCGTGATCGCGGTGCCGGCCGAGCAGGTGCTGGATGTCGTCGACGATTGCGGCCGCGCCGGCGTGCACGCGTTGATCGTCATCTCAGCCGGCTTCGGCGAGACGGGCGAGCCGGGCGCCGAGCGGCAGCGCCAGTTGCTCGAAAAAACTCGCGACTACGGCATGCGTCTCATCGGTCCCAATTGCATGGGCGTCATCAACACCCATGAGGCCGTGCGGATGAACGCGTCGTTTGTCTCGGACATGCCTTCGCACGGGCGAATCGCGTTGGCTTCGCAGAGCGGGGGCCTCGGCCTGGCCCTCCTGCAACTGGCCGCCGAGCGCAACATCGGGGTCTCGACCTTCGTCAGCTTGGGAAACAAGGCCGACGTATCGGGGAACGATCTGCTGCAGTACGGCGAGAGCGATCCGCACACGAGCACCATCCTCCTGTATCTCGAGTCGTTCGGGAACCCGCGCCGGTTTGCGCAACTGGCACGCCGAATCAGCCGGACAAAGCCGATCGTTGTCGTCAAGGCTGGACGCACTGGCGCCGGATCCCGAGCGGCTGGCAGCCACACGGCCGCCCTGGCGGCCAGTGACGTGGCGGTGGACGCTCTCTTCAGTCAATCTGGCGTCATTCGCGCGAGCACGATCGACGAAATGTTCGACATCGCGATGTGCCTGGATCTGCAGCCGTTGCCACCGGGATCGCGCCTTGCCATCCTGACCAACGCCGGCGGCCCGGGGATTCTCGCCGCCGACGCCTGTGAAGCGGCCGGACTGGCGACGACCGACGTGGCGGCGGACACTCGCCTTCGTCTCTCGAAAGGTCTGCCGGCCGCATCCAGTCTTGGGAATCCGATCGATCTGCTGGCATCGGCGGGAGCCGCTGAATACCGTCGAGCCATTGAAGTGGCGCTTGCAGCGCCGGAGATTGACGCCTTGCTGGTGATCTACGTGCCCGTCGAGCGATCGCAGTCCGACGAGGTGATGACAGCCATCGGCGAGGGTGTGGCGGCGGCGCGGGCGGCTGGTATCGCCAACAAACCGGTGCTGGTGTGCACGATGACTGAATCGACGAAAGGCGCGCCAGTTCCGGCCGGGTCTGAACTGATTCCGGCCGTCGCGTTTCCGGAAAATGCGATGCGTGCGCTGGGCAAGGTGGCTGCGTATGCCCGATGGAGACGCGAACCGCTCGGCCTTCCCTGGGGATTCGACGACGTGCAGGTGGACGAGGCGCGCGCGTTGTGTCGGGGAGCCATTGCGGCTCGCGGCGACACCTGGCTGACCCAGGAAGAGGTGCTCAGGGTCCTGGATGCGTTCGGCCTGCCGATGGTGCCATCGCCTGCAGCCCGCAATGAGGACGAA
>JBKPSC010000341.1:0-29102 GCA_046734915.1 Acidobacteriota bacterium
CACCACGCGGCAGGACTCGTTCGGCGTGAGCGCCGGTAGCTGGCGAAAAAGATCGGGAGTGATCGCCGCTTGGGCCGGGATCCAGAGCGTCGGCAGGCGTGCGGTCGAACCGCTCCGACGAACGACGGCACCATGTCGGCAGGCGACGCGACGATTGCGCTCGGCGGCGGCAAGACCGAGGAACCGTGGTGATGGCTCCTGCGAAACGATCAGGAAAGAAGGTACGATGAAAGCCCTCGCATGTCCGTGAGTGTCACACATCGCGATCGCGAGACGCAACCCGTGCCGCCGAACGCGGTCACGGTCGAGGCCGTCATGGGCCGGCGGGACATTCGCGAGTTCGTCGATCTGCCGTACGCAATGTACAAAAGCAGCGAGCACTGGATCCCACCGCTCAAGAGAGATGAGCGGAACCGGCTGTCACCGGATCACAACCCCTTTTTCGCGCACGCCGACGTCCGGCTGTGGCTGGCGCGACGTGGCGGCCGCCTGAGGGGCCGCATCGCCAGCATCGACGATCGCTTGCACAACGAGACGCATCGGGAGCGTGTGACCTGGTTCGGCTTCTTCGAAGCGTCTGACGAATCGACGGCGCGCGCGCTGCTCGACACCGTCGAGCGCGGGGCCCGGAGCCACGGCAGCGCGAGCGTTCGCGGGCCGGCGAACCCATCGCTGAACGACAGCGTGGGGTTGCTCGTCGATGGATTCGAGCACGACCCGTACATCCTGATGCCGTACAACCCGCCCGCCTACGCGAGCTACCTGGAACACGCCGGCTACGTGAAGGCGAAGGATCTTCTCGCATGGGACCTCGATCTGAGCGTGCCGCTCGGCGAACGCATCCAGCGTGTCGGTCAGCGCCTCATGGCCAAGCGCCGCATCCGCGTGCGAACGGTTGACATGTCCTCGAACGGGTTTGCCGCGGACCTCGAGCATCTGAAGACGATCTATCGATCCGCCTGGAGCGACAATTGGGGCTTCGTCCCGCCAACCGACGCCGAAATCCGCCAGCTCGCCATGGAGCTGAAGCCTGTCGTCGATCCGAATCTGGTGCTCTTTGCCGAGCACGAGGGACGCGTGGTTGGCTGCGCCGTCGCGCTGCCCGACCTGAATCAGGTGCTGAAGCGGATGGGTGGCCGACTTCTGCCCGGTGGGCTCTGGCACTACCTGCGTCGGCGCTCGATCATCACGCGGACGCGTGCGCTCCTGCTGGGAGTCCTGCCCGGATACCGCCGGCGGGGGCTGTATCCGCTCCTGGTCTACGAGCTCCATCGACGCGGCTGTGCCGCCGGCTACACGCGGGGCGAGCTATCGTGGACGCTCGAAGACAACGAGCTCGTCAACGCCGGGATCGAGGCGGCGGGTGGGCGCCGCTACAAGACGTACCGTCTCTATGAAAAGCCGGTGCGTTAGCATCACCGGCGCCACAGGCTTCATCGGTACCCATGCCGCGCGAGCCTTTCGAAACCGCGGCTGGAACGTTCGCGCGATCGTCAGACCAGGGCGCCCAAAGCCAGTGCCCGAGGATGTCGACGTCCGCGAAGCGGAGCTTCTAAATGCGCGGTCGCTCGCTACCGCCATGAACGGATCCGACGTCGTGGTCCACGCGGCGGGTGTCGTGCGTGCGTCGACCCGTCGAGCGTTCGAGACCGTGAACGTTGGCGGCACGCGAACGGTGACGGCGGCCGCGAACGAGGTTGGCGCTCGACTCGTGCACCTCTCGAGCCTCGCCGCCATCGGCCCTGGAACGCTGGAACGCCCGGCCCGCGAGGGCGACCGACCGTCTCCAATCAATGCCTACGGACGCAGCAAGCTTGCAGGCGAGCGCGTGCTTGACGAGACGGCCCTCGTGCCGTGGATCATCCTGAGGCCGTCAGCCGTCTACGGACCAGGCGACAGTGCGTTCCTGCCGCTCGTCCGTCTGGCACGGCGTGGGGCGTTTCTGTTGGCGGCGCCCGAGACGACGCCCTTCAGCTTCGTCTATGTCGATGACGTTGCCGAGGCCATAGTGCTGGCGGCAGAGAGCGAGACGTCGCGCGAGACGTTCTTTCTCGGTCATCCGCATGCGGAGACGACGGAGACACTTCTTCGCGGCATTGCCGAGTGCCTCGGCGCACGCTATCACCCAGTCCGACTCCCGCCGCTGCTGGTCAAAGTCGCGGGCTGGGCCGGCGACGTCGCGTGGTCTGTCGGATGGCGCCCGCCGATCGACTCCTCGCGCGTCGCCGAATTCGAGGCACCAGGGTTTGTCTGTGACGTGACCCGCGCGCAGACGAGGCTTGGCTTCAGCCCGAGCGTCGGACTACGGACCGGTCTCGCACGGACCGTCGAGTGGTATCGGCAGCAGGGATGGATCTGACGGGCTAAGCGGGCGTCGGAATGATCGACAGAGCGCGGCCGACTTCCGCGAAGATGGCGACGGCCCGATCGATCTCTTCGGCGCGGTGTGCGGCTGAGTAGCTGGTTCGCAACAGACAGTTGTCGGGATGCGTGGCCGGCGGCAGCACCAGATTGACGTAGAGCCCGTGCATGAGGAGGGTTCGCCAGAACTGGATGGCACGGTCCGCCGCGCCGATCTTGACCGGTACGATGGGCGACTCGCTCGCGCCGATCTCGAAGCCGGCCGCTGCGAGACCCGCCCGGGCACGCCGGATATTGGCCCAAAGTCGATCGCGCAGGCCCGGCTCCCGCATGACGATTCGAAGGGCGGTTTCGACGCCCGCCACACTGGCCGGCGACGCCGACGCCGTGAACACGTAGGGTCGCGAGGTGAAATGGAGCAGCTTCAGCTCGTCGTGGTTGGACACACAGAAGCCGCCGACACCGGCCAGCGTCTTCGAAAACGTCCCGACGATGAAGTCCACTCGATCGAGGACGCCTTGTTCCTCGGCCCGGCCCAGCCCCCGCCGGCCGTAAGCCCCGAACGAGTGTGCTTCGTCCACCATGAGAAAAGCGTCACACTGCCGGCAGACGTCGGCGAATTCCGCCACCGGCGCCACGTCTCCACTCATCGAATAGAGACCTTCCACGACAACCAGGCAACGCTGCGGTTCCGGCTGGCGAGCCAGCTTCCGTCGAAGGTCGTCCGGAGAGTTGTGGCGGAACGCGAAGAAATTCGCTCCGCTCAAGCGGGCGCCGTCGTAGATGCTGGCATGGCTCTCGACGTCCAGGAGGACGACGTCGCCGGGCCCGCACAGACCCGAGATAACCCCGATGTTGGCTTGGTACCCAGTGGTGAAAATCTGCGCGCGGCGCATGCCGTACGCACCGGCGAAGGCCTGCTCGAGGCGTCGATGACCGGAGTAGGTGCCGTTCGCCGCGCGAGATCCCGTCGTGCCAGCGCCTTCCCGTTCTAGAGCGGCCGTCGAAGCGGCAATGACCTCCGGATGAAAGCTCAGGCCGAAATAGTTATTGGAGCCGCACATCAACGTGCGGCGGCCTTCAATGGTGACCTCGGTCGGACTGAGTACGGCTTCGATGACCGTGTCGAACGGTACAGCACCTTCGCCGGCACCTTCGAGCCGAGCCGCGGTGAGCGCCAGCTTGTCGAAGAGGGTCATTGCACCAGTTCTCGGCCGCCGGTGAGAAGCGTCCCAGCTTCGAGCCGGGCGCGTGTTTCCGCGCGCCGGACCTTGCCGCTGGTCGTGCGGGGAATCGTCCCAGGTGGAGTCAGCACGACCCGGTCGATCTCCAGGCCGGCGGTTTCCCGCACGCGACGCCGCACGCTGTCGACGACGTCGTCCGAGTTGGCGCTGGCCCGCGCTTCCAGGACGGCGACGACCTCGTCGGGCTGATCCACACGCGTGATGCCGAAGACCACGACGCCCGACGCGCGGAGGCCCTGTAAGTCGGCGATCGCCGATTCGAGATCGGGCGGATGATACTTGCGGCCCTGCCGGATGATGACTTCTTTGGTCCGGCCGCAGACAAAGAGGCAACCGTCTACCCGGTAGCCCAAATCGCCGGTCTCGAGCCAGCCATTGTGCAGGGCTTCACCAGTGGCCTCGACGTTGTCGAAGTAACCAGCCATGACGGACGGACCACGTGCCACGATGCGGCCGACATACCGGTCCGGCAATTCGATCCCTTGGTCGTTCACGATCCGAACGTCGTGGGACGGAAACGGGCGTCCGCAGCCCACGATTCGGACGGCCGGGGTCCCGTTCTGCGCCGGGACGGCGATTGACTCGCGACCTAGACGTCCGGCGTCGACGCGGTCCACGACGACGCCTTTGCGGGACATCGTCACGGCCAGCGAGTGCTCGGCCAGGCCATAGCTCGGACAGAAAGCCGAAGCTTGGAAGCCGGCCGAGGCAAACCTCTCGCCGAAGGCCTGCAGCGTCTCAGGTCGGATGGGTTCTGCGCCGCAGCCGGCGACGCGCCAACTCGAGAGGTCCAAGTGAGCGATCTGTGACGGCTTCACTCGTCTCAGGCAGAGCTCGTAGGCGAAATTCGGCGCGAAGGACACCGTGCCGCGATAGCGCGAGATGGCATCGAGCCACGCCGTTGGCCGCTTCAGGAAGAGCACCGGAGACATGACGATGGCGTCGTTGCCGGAATACACTGCCGTCAAGAGCATTCCGATGAGCCCCATATCGTGATACAGCGGCAGCCAGCTCACACCCACGTCGGATGGCGTCACGCCGATGCCGTGCGGTCCGGCGATGGCGGCGACGTTCGTGATCAAGTTCTGGTGCGAAAGGACGACGCCTTTCGGGGCCGCGGTGGAACCGGACGTGAACTGAACGAGCGCTGTCGACATCGGCGGCACACGGACGGGCGCCGACAGCGCGCGTCCGGCGCCAAGCGCGTCGAGCGTGAAGATTTGTGGCGCGCTTGCAGCCGATCCCAGGTTCATCAGCGGAGCCACGTCTGCCGTCGTGACGACCGCCGCGGCACGGCTGGCCGTCAGCAGTTGGCGGGACTGGCGCCCGAACGTCGAGATGTCGCCAGCCTGCGCCGGCGGCACGAGTGGGACCGGTACCAGGCCTGCGGCCAGGATGCCGAAAAACGCCTCGATGAATCGCGCAACCTCCGGCACGACGAGAGCCACTCGGTCGCCCGGTTCGAGGCCGGCGTCGGTCAGCGTTCCCGCACCAAGCAACGCACGCTCCAGGATGTCGGCGTAGGTGAGCCGCGTCGAAGAGCCATCGTGCTCGACGGTCTCGAGTCCACGACTGGTCGCGGACGCCGCGATGAGCGTGTCGTTGAGCGTTGCCGGGTGGGTCATGCCGCCGGCTCCTGTTCAGCCACCAGGCGCCGGACCTCCGAGACGATTTGGCCAACGGTTCGGATGTGGGTCAGCGAGTTCAAGGGCACTGCGATGGAAAAGCGGTCCTCGAGCTCGCCGACCAACTCGAGCACGAGCAGCGAGTCGTAGCCGAGATCGGCCATCAACTCGCTTTGCGGCGTCGGCTCGATGGGCTTTCGACTCAACCGCTTCAGAATTTCAATGGTGTCTCGTTCGAGGAGGTCGTCTGGTGGCAGCGGTCGGGGGCCTGCGGCGCGGTCGGTCACTTCCTGCAAGGTAACATGAACGTTATACCTGACACCGCCGTCTGCACAACCGTTGACTTCCGAGAGGGTTGCAGGAGGTTTGCAGGTCGCCGGCGGCGGCGGACAGAACTGTTCAGATACAATCCTCTTACGGATGTCGCTCACCGAACAGATCGTCATTCTGGCTGCGGGCCTCGGCTCGCGCCTGGGCAGCGCGGAAGCGGGCGTGCCGAAGCCCCTCATGGAGGTTGGTGGCGCAACGCTCATTGCGCACGCGCTCGCGCATGCCGAAGCGAGCGGTTGTCGCGACGCCGTGATCGTCATTGGATATGAGGGCGCCCGGGTGCGTTCGGCCGTCGAGGCCATTCACACCGCACTGACGGTTCGATTCGTGGAATCGCCGGATCCCACAGCGCCGAACGGACACTCGCTGCTTGCGGCCGCCCCGCTGGCCAGGTCACGCTTCTTCGTGCAGATGGTCGACCACG
Organism: Acidobacteriota bacterium; assembly: GCA_046734915.1. Classification (GTDB taxonomy): domain Bacteria; phylum Acidobacteriota; class Vicinamibacteria; order Vicinamibacterales; family CAVVIG01; genus VFZL01. The sequence goes on from JBKPSC010000341.1 coordinate 5,985, forward strand.
TCTTCGGTCAGCCGGTCCTGCCGCTGCTCGATCGCGGACGGCCGCACGAAGGAGAGACTGCCCGGCTTCTCGTCGACCTCAATCCGGACGAGTCGATCGATCTCGCTGATGCAACCCGGGTGCGGCTGAATGGCGTTCGAATCACCAGTATCGGCAAGGGCATCGAGCCCTGGGATGCGATCGACACTGGTTGCTTCGTGCTGACGCCCGAGATCTTTCGTGCGCTCACTGACGTGCCGCCCTTCGAGCCGCGAACCGTCTCTTCGGCGATGCGGCGACTCGTCCAATCGGGAAGTCTCTACTCGGCGGACATCGGCGACATTCCGTGGGCCGACGTTGATACGCCTGGCGACCGTGAAGTCGCCGAACGTCTCCTGACATCTTCCAGTCTCCGGACTCTCAGTCCTTAAAGGTCCCGTTCCGCAAAGGTCCCGTTCCGCGTCGGAACATCCTCCAGCGCGCCCATTGCCGGCGGAGCGCCGATTGCGTGCGTGCGCCGCGGGAGTTGTCTCCGTAATAGATGAAAAGACATGGGAGGGTGTTTGCCTCACGGGTGGCAATAGTCGCCGCGGCAGCTGACTGATGAGCTAGAGTTCGCGAAAAATCCCAGGGATTTTTGACTTCGGTGGTGGCTCGCAAATTTGCTGTGTGAGCAGTGCATGTCGACGCGAGTCACCTTTACCGGAGACGAAATGTGAAGCGATTGCTCATTGGCCTCTCTCTCATGACGGTTGCCTGTTCGGGGTCGCTCCCGACGGCACCTTCCGGCTCCCGCAGCGGCAGCCAGACCGTTCAGGCGACCGCGGATCCGTCTGGCGTGCCTGCCGTCAACGAGCCGACGGTTGATCCGACGCCGCCCGCGCCCGGCGCCAACGCAGGGTCTCCGCAGTACACACTCTCGGGTCCTCGCGATCCGTTCAACTGTTTCACGGCCGGCACGAACCCCATGCAGTGGATCCTGAACATGACCGACGCCGGGCCGTCGGCGTTGCGATTCATCGCCATGGCTTCGCATGACGACACGCCGGGTTGCGCGGCGACTGAGAAGAACCCGCGCACGCGAGTGGCTCTCGGTGGCGTGTCCGATTACACGCCGCATTCGAGTGGGCAGACGACGTTCACATTCGATCCGAAGATATACAACTGCGGGCGCGTTCAGGTGGACGTGTCGATCTTCGATGCGGCTGGCAACGAGATTCTGATCGTCGGTGTCGTTATCAACTACGGCAGCACGTGTGCCCCGCCGACGTCAGCTCTGGTCTGTCAGCCTCCGGCACAGAATGCGATCGTCGGTCAGCCGGTGAGCTTCACAGCCAGCGGCGGCACCGGCGCGTATTCGTGGTCGGCGCCGAGCGGCTCGCCTGCTTCTGGCACCGGCTCAGGGTTTACGACGAGCTACGCCGGCTCGGGAACGTACGTCGCGACGGTTACGTCTGGCTCTGCGACCGCTACGTGTCAAGTCACCGTCACGACAGCAACGAGTCCGGAGCTGGTTTGTACGCCACCGACGCAGACGGCACAGGCCGGCCAGACGGTGACGGTCAACGCCGCGGGTGGAACGGGGAGCTACAACTGGTCGGCGCCCGGCGGATCGACCTCTACCGGGACCGGAGCCAGCTTCAGCACTTCGTTCGCCTCGAGCGGGACGAACACCATTACGGTGACGAGCGGTCAGCAAACGGCTACTTGCATGGTCACTGTCCCGGTCATCCCCACGCTGGTGTGCACACCTCCTTCTCAGACCGTGCAGATTGGGCAGATGGCGAGCGTGGCTGCGAGCGGTGGCACAGGTACCTACAGCTGGTCCGCGCCCGGTGGTTCGACGTCAACGGGTTCGGGCGCGAGTTTCAGCACGTCATATGCGACGCCTGGGGCCAACACGATCAGCGTCGTCAGCGGGCAGCAGAGCGCCACCTGTACTGTGACAGTACAAACTCAACCGCTGGCGTGCTCTCCGACCACGCAGACCGTTGAAGTCGGAGCGATCGCGACTCTGACCGCTTCAGGTGGCTCAGGTGGTTATTCCTGGAGCGCTCCTGACAGCCTCACGGACTCGGGCACTGGTTCGTCGTTCTCTGCACAGTACCTGAACATCGGAACCTATCCCGTCACGTTGACGAGTGGAGGTTCGTCGGTGACTTGCACGGTCAATACGGTTTGTCCGAGCGTGCCGAGTCTCACGAGCAGCGGCCGCTGGCCGACGGTTCATCCTGTTTGTCCCGCGCAGTGACACCTGCTTGAGCTCGCTTCGAGGCTGACGGAATGTCCGTCAGCCTCGACACCGTTCAGCCCGTACGCGGTCCCTCGTCAAGCTGGACTCCTTCCAGCTTTCCCCGTCACAATATCTTCAGTGTTTACTCAGATCCTCTGGGGGGTCGTCATGGCGGTGACCGCCGGCGGCGCCCCCGGAGGTTCCTCTTCTCAACCTGGAACAGTGACGACGTCGTCTGGCGGTGTCATCCACGGCGCCGTAACGACGCAGAACCGAACGATTCCACTGGGCGGAGTGCTGGTGTCGCTTGCACAAGACCGCACCGCCAAGGTCCTGACCGTCGTGTCGGAAGGGGATGGCACGTACCGGTTCGAAGAGTTGGAGGCCGGGGAGTACCGCGTGTCGGCGTCACTGGATGGGTTCGATCCAAAGGCGGTCGTCGTGCGCGTCGTCTACAACCAGACGGTCGAAGTGCCACTCGATCTGCCGATTGCCGGCGTCGCGGAACGCGTCGATGTTGTCGCGCCTCAGACCGTCGTGCCAAACACCGGCACGCTGACCCAGTCCGAGGTGCTTGGCGGCCGTGAGCTCGAGCAGCTCTCGCCGGGCGGCGGATTTCAGGCGGCGCTGAGATTGATCGCGAGCGTGATCGAGGTGCCCGGGGGCGTCGCCATCAAGGGCGGCCGTCCGAGTCAGGCGACGGTGCAAATTGGTCCGGGCAGCTTCGTCGACCCGTCAACGGGACTGTCACAGGTCCGGCTGCCCGATGACGCGATCGATTCGGTGACGGTGCTGCCGAATCCGTACGCCGTCGAGTTCGGCCGGTTTTCGTCGGGGTTGGTGCTCATCCAGACGCGTCGGGCCACTGATCAGTGGCGGACCCGCGTGAACAATCTCGAGCCGACGTTCCGGACCGAACGCGGCTCGGCGCTCAAGGTGACGGGCATTGCCGGCTTTTCGCCCCGCGTCGAGACGGGCGGGCCGCTCATTCGCGATCGTCTGTTCATCCAGCAGGCCGCCCAGTATAGGTACCGCTCCAGTGACATCCCCAGCCGGCCGCCGGACGAGCTGCGCCGGTCGCACAGCTTCAGCTCGTTCACGCGAGCCGACGCGAACCTGTCGAGCCGACATTCGCTCGTTGGCGTCGCCGGATTTTTTCCGACCACGACCAAGTACGCCAACCTCGGAACGTTCATACCGCTCGACGCGACCGTCGATATGAAAGGTGGCGTGAATACTGCCGCAGTCACCGAGCGCTCGCTCTGGAGCGATGCGGTCTTCACCGAAACGACGGTCGAAGTGAACCGCTACCGGACCGACGCCACACCGCAAGGCGGTCAGCCGATGGAGCTGCTGCCAGAAAACACCCTCGGCAACTTCTTCAATCGGCAGATACGTACCACCACGTCCTATCAAGTCGTGGAATCGCTGTCGGGGTCGGCGCGCCGGGCGAACGTCCTGCACCTTTTCAAGGCCGGCGTCGACATTCTGCACAGCCGCTTCGAAGGGTCGAGTTCCAGCGCGCCAGTCCTCATCAGGCGTACTGATGGAACGCTGGTCCGCCGGCTCGATTACAGCGGTCCGAGCACCCAGGAGCAAAACAGCACCGACATCGCGCTCTTCGTTCAGGATCGCGTGCAACCGACCAACCGCTGGTACGTCGAATTCGGCGCCAGGCTCGATCGCGATGGTGTGATCGATCGGGTCAATCTGACGCCTCGTATCGGCTCGGCGCTGCTCTTCAACGACTCCGGGACCTCGGTGCTGCGCGGCGGGATTGGACTGTTCTACGAGCGGACGCCATCGGCGGCGGGCTCATTCACGCAATACGAGCGGGCGATCGACACGCGCTACCTTCCGGGCGGTCCGGTCTCGCAGGCGTTCCCCCATACGATGTCCGACGATCTGCGGACGTCGCGCAGCCTGACCTGGGATCTCGCCTACGACCATCGTCTCAACAACAACTGGGCGCTCCACTTCGGCACGATCGATCGGCGCGGCGACAACGAGTTGCTGGTGGTGCCCGTCGTCAGGCCCGGTGGCGCCGAGCTCCGACTGGCGAGCGACGGCCGCTCGCGCTATCGCGAAGCCGAAGTCGGCGTCCACTACACGGTCGGGACGCGGGTGGACCTCAACGTGTCATACGTGCGGTCACGGGCCGACGCCGATACCAACGCGTTCACCAACTACTTCGACGCGATCCAGTGGCCCATCGTAGGCGAGAACGCCTATGCACGCGCACGTACCGATGCGCCGAACCGGATGCTGCTGCGGAGCCGCGTCCTGCCGACGCCGACCTGGCTGTTGGTCACGGTGATCGACTGGCGAACCGGTCTGCCGTATTCGATCGTCGACGCGTCCTTGAATTTCGTCGGGCCGAGACAGGCGTTCCGCTTCCCGCAGTACATGCGGACCGAACTCGGCGTCGAGCATCGCTTCACGTTCAAGAAATTGCGTCCGTGGATAGGCGTCCGGGTTGATAATGCTTTGCAGGCGTGGCTCCCGTCAGACGTCCAGAACAACGTCAGCTCTCCAGCATTCGGAACGTTCTACAATTCCGAATATCGCCAGGTTCGCATCCAGGTGCGATTCGAGCGGTAGCGTGAGCGGATCCGACCAACGTTGAGCGACCCACACCAGTCATCGTCACGCCTGCCGTTCCTGATCCTGGCAGCCCTTGGCGTCGTGTACGGCGACATCGGCACCAGCCCTCTCTACGCCATGCGGGAGTGCTTTTCAGGCGTCAACGCCATCCCCGTCACCCCCGACAACGTGATCGGCGTGCTGTCGATGATTTTCTGGTCGCTCATCGTCACGGTGACGATCAAGTACCTGCTGTTCGTGATGCGAGCCGACAACCAGGGCGAGGGCGGGATTCTGGCGCTGGTCGCGCTCATCAGGTCGAAGGCCGGCGCGGCGGCCCACCCCTCGCTCATCGCGGTGGGTTTGTTCGGCGCCGCCTTGCTGTACGGCGACGGTGTCATCACCCCCGCCATTTCGGTGCTGTCCGCTGTCGAAGGCCTGGGTGTCGCGACGCGCGTGTTCGAGCCGTTCATCGTGCCGATCACTGTGGTGATTCTCGTTGCTCTTTTCGTGGTCCAGAGCCGCGGGACGGCCGGCATCGGTAGCGTCTTTGGCCCAGTGATGATCATCTGGTTTCTCACGCTGGCCAGTCTGGGGCTGCGGCACATCTCGGACAACCCGGTTGTCGTCACCGCGATCGATCCGGAGCACGCGCTCGAATTTCTGTACAACCACGGGTTGACCGCGTTCATCACGCTCGGCGCGGTCTTTCTATCGGTGACTGGCGCGGAAGCGCTCTACGCCGACATGGGGCACTTCGGCCGGAAGCCGATTCGGATTGCCTGGTTTACGCTCGTCGTGCCGGCGTTGATCCTGAATTACCTCGGTCAGGGTGCGCTGCTCATCAGCCATCCGGAAGCGCGCGAGTTTCCGTTCTACCGGCTGGCGCCGGATTGGGGACTGTATCCACTGGTGCTGCTGTCGACCTGTGCGACCGTCATCGCGTCGCAGGCGGTCATATCAGGTGCGTTCTCCCTGACGCAGCAGGCCATGCAGCTCGGGTATTCGCCCCGCTTCGACATTCACCACACGTCGGCGCAGGAGAAAGGGCAGGTTTACATCCCAGAGGTCAACTGGCTCCTGATGCTGGTGACGGTCGGCCTCGTGCTCTGGTTCCGCACGTCGACCAACCTGGCCGGCGCTTACGGCATGGCCGTCACGACCACGATGGTCATCACGACGATGCTGGCGTATGTCGTCGCGCGCGAGCGCTGGGGCTGGAGTGCGTGGTGGGCCGGAGTAGTCACCGGCGCATTCCTCTTGACCGACCTGGCATTCCTTGGCGCTAACGTCATCAAGATCGAGCACGGCGGCTGGTTTCCGCTGCTGCTCGCCGCCGCGGTGTACGGCGTCATGACCACATGGCACACGGGCCGGCGTGTCGTGACGCGGCGGCTCGCTGAAACCGAGGTCCCGTTGTCGGAGTTCTTCGACGCCGTGGAGCTCAAGCCGCCGCATCGTATTTCCGGTACCGGGATCTTCATGACCGCCCGGCCCGAGGGCGCTCCGCCGATTCTCGTGCACCACTTGACGCACAACAAGGTGCTGCACGAGCAGGTCGTGCTGTTGACGGTGTCGATTGGAGACGTCCCGACCGTGGACAGCGACCGCGCCATCGAGATCGAGCCGCTCGAGAACGGCTTCACGCGAGTGGTCGCCCGGTTCGGCTATATGGAGCAGCCCGACGTCCCGGCGGCTCTGGATCGTGCGCGCGAGAGAGGACTTCTGATCAATCCAGCCGACACCACCTACTACCTGGCGCATCTCACGCTCTTCGTCAACTCGCGGCTGGGCATGGGCGCCTGGCGCGACAAGCTGTTCATCTTTCTGTCGAAGAACGCACGTCGCGCGACCAACTTCTTCCTCATCCCGCCCGATCGCGTCGTCGAAATCGGCATTCAGTTGGAAATCTAATTGCAGTAAAAACCGCGTCCCCCCAAGTCCCGAGCTCCGTGTTAGAGTGTCCCCTACGGTGGCGAGCGCCGCCGTTGTCGAAAGCCCGGTAAGGCAACCGGAGGCTGCAATGCAGATGCGTGTGCTCACCTCGACTTCCGCGTCCGCCCGGCTCGGGGCAGTCGCGCAATTCCTCCGTTCACAAGCTCCCGCGGCTGAAATCCTGATCGTCGCCGCCTCTCGTGGCGCTGCCGACGATGTGGCGCGGACGTTTGCCCATGGGGCCGGCGGCACCTTTGGTTTGGTCCGCGTCGGCTTCACCGAGCTCGCGGCGCGACTGGCCGCAGAACGGCTGGCCCGAACGAAGCATGTGCCGAGCAGCCTGTCAGGGGCCGAGGCTCTGGCGACGCGCGCGACGTTCGACGCCATTGCCGAGCACGATTTGGAGTACTTCGGACCCGTAGCCCGCCTGCCCGGCTTTCCCAAGGCGTTGGCGCGCACGCTTCACGAGCTGCGGCTCGCCGGTGTGACGTCCGCACAGTTGGCTGGAGGATCTCCGGCAGCGGTCGATCTGGCCCGGCTGCTCACGCGTGTGGAGAGTGAGCTGGGCGCCGCTTCCATCGCCGATCGTGCGGCTCTTTTCGAACTGGCCACGGACGCCTGTCGGCTGGCGGCTGATGATTCGCGGTGGATCGGCCGGCCGCTCGTGTTGATCGACATCGCGCTCGGATCCCGAGGCGAAGCGGCGTTCGCCCGTACTATGGCCGACCGGGCCTCCAGCACGCTTGTGACAATCCCTGACGGTGACCAGGCGACGTGCGATGCCTTGAAAATCGCTCCCACCCTGGTGGAGGTGCTCGACGATCCGGCGCCTCCCGATTCGGACCTGCGTCACCTGCGCCGGTTCATATTCAGCGCCCGGCGTCCCGAGCCGCGCACGCGCGTCGGCGACGTCCGGCTCTTCTCGGCCCCGGGCGAAGGCCGTGAGGCCGTGGAAATCGTGCGACGGGTACTCGACGAAGCGTCGACCGGCGTTCCCTTCGACCAGATGGCCGTGTTCCTGCGTGCGCCGCAGCACTACGTCGGTCTCCTCGAGCATGCGTGCGCGCGCGGCGACGTGCCCGTCTATTTCGATCGAGGAACCCGCCGGCCCGATCCTGCCGGCCGCGCGTTCCTGGCGCTCCTGTCATGCGCAGCCGAGGGTCTATCCGCGAAGCGGTTCGACGAGTATCTGTCGCTCGGCCAGGTGCCCCGGCTCGGCGAGTCGGCGCGCAACGAGTCGCGGCTCGCCGACCCGGTGCCGCCGCGCGACGATCTCTTTGCGTTCCTTGAACCGCCACAGGCCCCGCCGGCGGACTCCGCTGACACTGATGACTCGCCGTCGCCGGCCGATACCGACGACGACGCGATTGTTTCCGGAACGCTGCGCGCCCCCTGGAAGTGGGAAGAGCTCATCGTTGAGTCGTCGGTGGTTGCCGGCCGCACACGGGCTGACGGCCGCTCTCGATGGCGCCGGCGCCTCGACGGCCTCGCCGCGGACTACCGGTATCGATTGAAAGAACTGCGAACCGAAGAACCCGATTCGGCGCTCATCAAGCGGCTCGAGCGCGACTTGAAGAATCTCGCGCATCTGCGCGCCTTTGCGTTGCCGATTGTCGACCTGCTCGCCGCCTGGCCCGAGCGGGCGTCTTGGGGCGAATGGCTCGATCACTTCAATGCGCTGGCCGCCGGTGCGCTCAGGCGGCCCGATCACGTGCTGACACTGTTGGCGGAGCTTCGGCCGATGAGCGCCGTCACCAGCGTCGATCTCGACGAGGTGCGGCGAGTCCTGCACGATCAGCTTGCGACCCTCGACTGGGAGCCGCCCAGCCGTCGGTACGGCCGGCTGTTCGTCGGCACGCCGCATCAAGCGCGCGGCCGCATGTTTCGAGTCGTGTTCGTTCCTGGGCTCGCCGAACGCGTGGTGCCGCAACGTCCGCATGAAGATCCGCTGCTGCTCGACGCGCGGCGCGCACAGTTGCACGCCGGGCTCGTCGATCAGGAGCAGCGTTCGTCTGCGGAGCGCCTGCTGCTGAAAATCGCCGTTGGCGCTGCCGTCGATCGCGTCTACCTGTCCTATCCGCGCCTCGACAGCGCCGCGGAGGGACGGGCTCGCGTGCCGTCGTTCTACGCCCTCGACGTGATGCGCGCGGTGACCGGCCGGGTGCCGGACCACCGGGTGCTGGCCGTCGAGGCCGCGCAGGAAGCCGGGGCCAGCCTCGGCTGGCCGGCGCCGCGCGATCCCGATCGCGCCATCGACGCCCTCGAGCACGATCTCGCCGTTCTCAAGCCGCTGCTCGAGTCTCGTGACGAAGCTTCGGCTCGCGGACGTGCGCACTACATGCTCGGCCTGAACCCGGCGCTGCGGCGATCGATCACCAGCCGCTGGCTTCGCGACAAGGCCGCCTGGTCGCCGAGCGATGGATTGGTGGCGACGGGTCAGACGCTCGCGCCCTACTTGGCGAAGCACCGGCTGGGTGCGAGACCGTACTCGCTCTCGGCGCTGCAACGATTCAGCGCGTGTCCATATCAGTTCCTGCTGGCAACGATTCATCGGCTCGAGCCGCGGATCGAGCCGGAGCCGCTCGTCCGGCTGGATCCGCTGACTCGAGGGTCGTTGTATCACCGGGTGCAAGCGGATTTTCAGCGCGCCCTGAAGTCGCGCGGCGGTCTGCCGCTCGACCAGCCATCGGTCGGTGAGGCGGTCAAACTTCTCGATTCGGTCGTCGACCAGGTTGCCGCCGAGTACGGGGAGCTGCTGGCGCCGGCCATCGAGCGCATCTGGAAGGATGAAATCGACGATCTGCGACGCGATTTGTCCATCTGGGTCCGGCGCATGGCCGAAAAGCGCGAGTGGATTCCCGAGTACTTCGAGTTCAGCTTCGGGCTGAACGATGAGGGGCGCGACCCGCGAAGTCTGAAGGAGCCGATCGTCGTCGACGGACGATTCAAATTACGCGGCTCCGTGGATCTCATCGAACGTCACGAGACGCTCGACGTGCTTCGAGTCACGGATCACAAGACCGGCAAGAACCGATCGAACCCGGATCTCATCGTCGGCGGTGGCGGCACGCTTCAGCCCGTCCTGTACAGCATGGCGATCGAACAGGGCCTGGGCCGGCGTGTCGCGTTTGGCCGGCTGTACTACAGCACCACGGTGGGGGGCTTTGCTGACAAGGCGATCGAGCTCAACGACTACGCGCGGGCACAGGCGCTGCACGTGCTGAGCATCATCGATCGCGCCGTCGAACAGGGATTTCTCGTGGCCGCGCCGGCCGAGCGTGCCTGCACGTGGTGCGATTTCCGGCCCGTGTGCGGACCGCGCGAAGAAGAGCGCGTTCAGCGCAAGGCGAAAGACCGGCTCGCGGATCTCGCCGTGATGAGGTCGATGCGATGACGCCGCTCGACGCGGTCGCCCGGCAGGTCATCGCCGACAACCTCGACGCCACGCTCATTGTCGAGGCGGCGGCTGGCACCGGCAAGACGACCGAGCTGGTGAACCGGATACTGCGTGTGCTCGCGACCGGCCGGGCGCGGATGGTCGAAATCGTTGCCGTGACGTTCACGGAGAAGGCGGCCGGCGAGCTGAAGCTGCGCCTCCGGGAGGCGCTCGAAGTCGAGCGGGCCCATGCCGCCGACGCCGCCACACGGGACCGGCTCGAGCAGGCGCTCGAGACGCTCGAAGAGGCGCACGTCAACACGATTCACGGGTTCTGCGCCGACCTGCTGCGTGAGCGTCCAGTCGAAGCGCGCGTCGATCCGCTGTTCACCGTCTTGACCGAACTGCAGGCGAAGCGGCTGTACGAGCGTGCCTTCCGGGCGTGGCTGCAGGACGCGTTGCGTGAACCGCCGGAAGGTGTCCGCCGTGCCCTGCGTCGTTCGGCAGCGCCGGCGTTTGGGGGTGGGGGGCTCGAGGACGCTGGACCGATTGGGCGCCTCCAGTCAGCCGGCTGGGATCTCGTCGAAGCGCGCGACTATCCGGCGGCCTGGCAGCGCTCAGCCTGGAACCGCACGTCCGAGATTCACCGGCTCGTCGACGCGCTCCATCAGCTGTCGGATCTCTCCGATGCGGCGTCGAACAGAAATGACAATCTCTTCTACGATCTCGACGCGGTTCGTCGTCTGAGCCGGCAGATCCGCCTCGAACAGGACTTCGGAACGAGTGATCTGGACGGCTGGGAATCGCGCTTCGTCGATCTCGTTCGCGACCGGGGCTTCTCCCGGACACGAAAGGGCAGTGGCTACAAGTACGGCGGCGACGTCACACGCCCGGCCGTGCTTGCCGCCCGCGACGCGCTCTTCAACGACCTCCAGCAGTTCAAGAAAGAAGCGGATGCCGATCTGGCCGCACTGCTCCAGCAGGAATTGGCGGGAGCCACGGCTCGGTACGACCAGCTGAAGGCGGCTACGGGCGCCCTCGATTTCGTCGACCTGCTGTCTCGCGCGCGGGATCTTGTTCGTGACGACCGAGACGTACGCGTCTACCTGCAGTCGAAGTTCAAACGAATTTTCGTCGACGAATTTCAGGACACCGACCCGCTGCAGGCGGAAATACTGCTGCTCCTCTCCGCCGACGATCCGGCCGTTTTCGACCACGCCGCTGTGCGGCCGGCTTCAGGCAAGCTGTTTATCGTCGGCGATCCGAAGCAGTCAATCTATCGATTCCGCGGGACCGACGTCGAAGCGTACTGGCGGGTCAGCCGTCAGATCGAATGTCACGGCGGCCAGCGTTTGCAGCTGAGCACGAGCTTCCGCGCCGTCCCCGGAATTCAGCGCTTCGTGAACGCTGCGTTCAGGGCGGAGATGGTGGCTGATGATCGGGCGCTCCAACCAGACTATGTCGCGCTGTCGGAGTCGCGGGCGGCGAACGACCGCCAGCCGGCCGTCGTGGTGTTGCCGGTCCCGGAACCGTACTCTGACCGTGGCGTGATGCGAAGAGTGTCGGCCTGGGCCATCGAGCGTTCGCTCCCGCAGTCCATCGCGGCGTATATCGAATGGTTGATCGATCCCGCGCACGGCTGGTGCGTTCAGGAGTCGGATGCCGATGGGGGCGAACGCTGGGTCCCGCTCAAGCCGCGGCACATCGCAATTCTGTTCCGGCGGTTCACGAGCTTTGGCGACGACGTCACCCGGCCGTATGTCGACGCAATCGAAGCGAGAAGCATTCCGCACCTGCTCGTCGGCGGCAAGGCGTTTCACGGCCGCGAGGAGGTCGAAGCCATCCGCGCGGCGCTGGCGGCAATCGAATGGCCCGACGACGAGCTATCGGTCTTTGCGGCTTTGAAGGGCCCGCTCTTCGCGATCGAGGACGCGCACCTGTTCGAGTGGAAAGCGCGCTTCGGTTCGTTTCATCCGTACCGCATCCCGAGAGAGCTCGGCGGCAACTCGGGCCAGGAACTCGCGCTGTCGGCTGAGTCGACGGTTCACCTCCTGCCGATCGCAGACGGGCTCCGCTTGTTGCAGGATCTGCATCGCCGGCGCAACTATCGGCCCGTCGCCGATTCCGTCGGCCGCCTCCTGACCGAGACCCGTGCTCACGTGGGTTTCATTCTGCGTCCGGCGGGAGAACAGGCGTTGGCCAACGTTCTCCATGTCGCCGAGCTCGCGCGCCAGTACGAGGCGTCGGGCGGCATCTCGTTTCGAGGATTCATCGACGAGCTGCGGTCGGCGGCGGAGAGCGAGGCGTCCGAAGCGCCGATCCTGGAAGACACGAGCGACGGCGTGCGTCTGATGACCGTCCACAAAGCCAAGGGTCTCGAATTTCCGGTGGTGATCCTTGCTGATCTGACCTGCAGGATGAGCCGCGCTGATGCTTCGCGGTACGTGGAGGCGAGCCGAGGATTGTGCGCGTTGAAGCTGGCCGGCTGGGCGCCGCACGAGCTGCACGACCACGCCGCGGAAGAGGTCGCACGCGACCAGGCCGAGGGTGTCCGGCTGGCGTACGTGGCCGCCACGCGTGCCCGCGATCTGCTCGTCGTGCCTGCTGTCGGCGACGAGCCCTGGGAAGGCGGGTGGCTCAGTCCGTTGAACCGCGCGCTGTATCCGCCGCTCAGCCGACGCCGGCAGCCGGCGCGCTCAACGGGCTGTCCAGCGTTCAAGTCGAAGGACAGCGTTCTGCACCGGCCTCAGGACGAGCCGGCGTCGCCGGCAACCGTCGCGCCAGGCCAGCACGCCTTCGACGGCGAGGGTGGATATCACGTCGTGTGGTGGGATCCCAGTGCGCTCGAATTGAAGGCCGACCCGCCCTTCGGACTTCGCCGTGGCGACCTCGTCGTGAAGGACGTGCCGAAGAACGTCGTAGCCGACGGACGCGCCCGCTACGACCAATGGCTGCTGGCCAGACACGACGCGCGCGCGGCGGGCTCGGTGCCATCGCTCGGGGTTACGTCAGTTCGCGAGCTTATTCTCGAGAGGGCGGGTGAGGCGGGTACGGCGGGTAAGGCGGGTCGGGCAGGTGGGGATGACTTCGAGATCAACGTCGTCGATCTGACGGCGCCTGGAGAGGCGGGCTCGGGTGGTACGGCGTTCGGCACCCTCGTTCATACCGTGTTGGCGCAGGCGCACTATGATGCGTCCGCTGATGCGCTCCGCGACGTTGCCGCCCTCGAGGCGAAAGTCCTTGGTCTCACCGAGCGCGACGCAGAGGTTGCCGCAACAAAGGTCGCACGCGTGCTCGCCCATGACCTGTGGCAGCGTGCTCGCGGCGCTGCGCAACGCGGGTCGTGCCGTCGCGAGACGCCGGTCACGCTGACGCTCGAGGACGGCCGGCTCGTTGAAGGCGTTGTCGATCTCGCCTTCGAGGACGCTCACGGCTGGGTTGCCGTCGACTACAAGACCGATCGCGAGCTCGCCGCGGCCGAAGACGAGTACCGTCTCCAGTTGGCGATCTATGCGCGCGCCATCCGAGCAGCCACCGGCCGGCCTGTCACCGGCACGCTGGTGAGGATCTGACCGCTGGTCACTAATCCGCAAGATTCGGCGAAGGGGGTCCGCTAGACTGTGGCGATGCTGGCGCTGCGCGAGCGCAACGAGTGGAAGTTCTTCAGCGTACTTCCCAAGGCTGACGCCGCGCTGACCACTGCCTGGTGGGGTGTGCTCATCCTGCGCGGAGTCCTGCCCGCGGTTTTCGCCGTCGCAACCGGGGCGTTGGTGGCTGTTGTGCAACGGGGAGAGCCACTATGGGGCGCGCTCGTCCTCGTTGGCGCGGCGTTCGTTCTGCTTCAGATCCTGACGCCGATTCACCAGGCGATCAGCGCCAACCTCGGCGATCGCACTGCTGCGTGGCTCTACGATCGGCTGACCGAAGCCTGCGTACGCCTGCCCGGAATGGGCCACCTCGAAGATCCGCGTCTGGCGGGGGACCTCACTGTCGCAAGGGACTTCGATCTGGGAATGACCGGGCCGCCGCTGTTCATCTCGATGGACTTCATCGCCGTCGGCCTGGTGGAACTACTTGGAGGATTGGCCTGCGCGGTCGTCCTCCTCGCATATGCGTGGTGGGCTGCGCTTCTTCTTGCCGGCGCTTGGCTTGCCACGCATTGGCTGCTGCGAGAGAGTGCCGTTTGGCACGATCGAAACACTGACGAAGTCCGCGCGGCGCACCGTGACGCCGACTACGCCTATCGTCTCGCCGTCGATCCGTCGCCGGCCAAGGAGCTGCGGCTCTTTGGCCTCGTCGACTGGACGATCGCCCGGTTCGCCGGCCGCCGCACACGGTTGCACGCGCTGCAGTACGAGGCAACCCGACTCCGCGAGAAGCCGCTCTTCTGGAGTCTCGTCCTGGTACTCGCCGCGAACGTCATCGTGTTCTGGTCGCTCGCCTCGCAGGCAGCGACTGGAGCCAGCAGCCTCGCCGCCGTCATCGTCTTTGCTCAGGCTGCTGTCGGGACGTCGATGATCGCCTTTGGCGGGCTCAACTGGGCGCTCGACGGCGCGGCGGCCCCGGTGGCCGCGGTCCTGCGCCTCGAGGGCGCGATGCGTCCAGTCGGTTCGCTGCCGGTGAGCGACCGCACGGCAGCCGGCCTGCCGGCCAAAGAGATCCGCTTCCGCGACCTGACGTTCGCGTATCCCGGCGGCGCTCCCGTGCTCGAGCATCTGGACCTGACGATCCCCGCCGGCTCGTCGCTGGCCATCGTCGGTCAGAACGGTGCGGGCAAGACCACGCTGGCGAAGCTGCTGTGCCGTCTCTACGACCCGCAGGCCGGCGCTATCGAGGTGGACGGCATCGACCTCCGCACCCTCGATCTCGCGTCGTGGCGGGCACGATTGGCCGCGGTCTTCCAGGACTTCATCCGCTTCGAGCTGCCGCTCCGTGACAACGTCGCGCCGTCGGGCGCCCCGGATGAATCGGTGAGCGCCGCGCTCGCGCAGGCTGGCGCGGCGTCGCTTGCGTCGCTGGATACCATTCTCGCGCGCGGTTACGACGGCGGCACCGACCTGTCGGGCGGGCAATGGCAGCGTGTCGCCCTGGCGCGGGCGATTTGCGCCGTGCAGCAGGGAGCTGGACTGGTGCTGCTGGACGAGCCGACCGCTCAGCTCGACGTCCGCGGAGAAGCCGAGATCTTCAGCCGCATCCTCGAAGCCACGCGGACGGCGACCACGATTCTGATCTCGCACCGTTTTTCGACCGTGCGACACGCCGATCGCATCTGCGTGCTGGAACACGGACGCGTCATCGAGTTCGGCACGCACGACGAGCTGATCGCGCTCGGCGGCCGGTATCGGACGATGTTCGATCTCCAGGCGCAGCGGTTCGCCGCGCCTCAAGACGAAGAGGGCCGCACCTATGACATCCTCGCCTGAGCGCCACGACCAGCTGCCGCCGGCGATCCCGTCGATGTGGCGGCTGTGCAAGCTCGGCTACCGGCACGAGCCAGGTTTGATGTCGGTGGCGTTCACGCTGGCGCTCGTGTCAGCCCTGCCCGACGCGCTCATCGCTCTCTGGCTGGCGATGCTCGGCAGCGGGGTGATCGCCGGCGACATGGCTCGTGTTCGCGCGGCGGCAGTCGGACTGGCGGTGTCAGCCGCAGCGACCTGGTTCCTGCGCATCGTGAGCACTCGCGTTCAGCGCCGCTTCAGGGACAAAGTCACTATCGCGCTCGAGTCGCACGTCGCGCGGCTGCAGGCGTCGGTCGCGACCATTGCTCACCACGAACGGCCCGATTACCTCGATCGGTTGTCGGTACTCAGGAATCAGGTCTTCGTGCTCGACCACATGTACATGTCGGTCTTCGCGACGTGCGGCTGGTTTCTGCGGCTGGGTGTGACGGTCGCCCTGTTGGCCTCTATTCACCCGTTGCTGGCGCTGCTCGCGGCATGTGCTCTGCCGACCGTCATGACATCCACCTGGCGGCCCGGGGTCGAGCGCGCGGCTCAGGAACGCGGTGCGCAGTCGGTGCGACTCGCACGGCATCTCTTTACCCTCGCCACGACCGCGCCGCCGGGCAAGGAGGTGCGGGTGACGGGCATCGGCGAGCGCTTGGTCACCGCGAGACGCGAAGCGTGGGAGCGCTGGTATGGTCCGATTGCCGTGGCGCGTTGGAGCTCGGCGTTCTGGCACACGCTCGCGTGGGCGGTCTTCGGGGCCGGGTTCGTCGGCGCCGTCGCCTTCGTGGCAATCGGCCTGGCCCGGCCGGCTCAGGAGGTGTTGCTGGTGCTCGCGGCCGGGTCCCGCCTGTCTGCGTACGTCGGCGCAACTGTCGGCGAGATCGGTTTCCTGCGTGGCATCTGGATGGATGGATCGCGGCGGCTGGCATGGCTGGAAGACTACGCCGCCTCGATTGTGGCCTCGGCCGATCGCCCTGCGCCCGACGTACTACACGACGGTATCGTGCTCGATCACGTCTCGTTCGCCTATCCCGGCTCGACTCGACTGGTGCTCGACGATGTCTCGTTCAAGATTCCGGCCGGTGCCGTCGTCGCCGTCGTTGGCGAGAACGGCGCCGGCAAGACAACGCTCGTCAAGCTGCTGGCGAAGTTGTACGAACCCACCTCCGGTCAGATCCTCGTTGATGGTACGCCGCTCGCGAGAATCGCCGCCGACCAATGGCGGTCGCGTTTGTCTGGTGCCTTCCAGGACTTCTTCCGCTTCGAGTTCCGCGCGCGCCAGTCTGTTGGTGTCGGCGATGTGCCGCGGCTCGATGACGACCGGGCCGTCGTCACAGCCGTCGCGCGAGCGGGCGCCAACGACGTGATCGTCCGGCTGAAGGCTGGTCTGGATACACAGTTGGGGCAGACCTGGCCCGAAGGCGTGGAGGTTTCATTCGGTCAATGGCAGAAGCTGGCGCTGGCCCGTGGATTCATGCGTGACCGCCCGCTTCTGCTCGTGCTCGACGAGCCGACGGCGGCCCTCGACGCCGAGACCGAGCACGCGCTTTTCGAGCGCTATGCGGCTGCTGCTCGCGAAGGGGAAGCGGGCCGGATTACGATTCTCGTTTCGCACCGGTTCTCAACCGTCCGCATGGCCGATCTGATCCTGGTGCTGGATGGGGCGAGACTCGTCGAAGCGGGCACTCACGAGGCGCTGATGGCTCGCGGCGGACCGTATTCTCAGTTGTACGGCATTCAGGCTGGCGCATATCGTTAGGCACAGCGCTCACGATCAGCAAGAGTGCAATGTCCGATAGGCGTGACGACGAGACCGCACGTTGGAAGTCTTCCTGATCGACGGGACCTACGAGCTTTTCCGGCACTATTTTGCCCTGCCGTCCCTGCGCGATGCGGATGGCCGCGACGTGGCCGCGGTTCGCGGCGTGGTCCAATCGGTGCTGTCGCAGATCAACCAGGGCGCGACGCATGTGGCGGTTGCCACCGACCACGTAATCGAGTCATTTCGTAACGGCCTCTGGCCCGGCTACAAGACGAGCGCCGGTGTCGAGCCGGAGTTGCTCGCACAGTTTCCACTGCTCGAAGAGGCACTGGTTGCCCTCGGTGTCACGGTCTGGCCGATGATCGAATTCGAGGCAGACGACGCCCTGGCGGCAGGAGCCGCACTGGCCGCCCTCGACGCGAGGGTCACACGCGTCGTCATCTGCACGCCGGACAAGGATCTGGCGCAGTCGGTGCATGGGACGCGCGTCGTGCAGATGAACCGCCGCACCCGAGAAGTCCGCGACGAAGCAGGTGTCGTCGCCAAATTTGGCGTCAAACCGGCCTCGATTCCCGACTACCTCGCGCTCGTTGGCGACGCCTCTGACGGATATCCGGGACTGCCGGGATGGGGCGCGAAGTCGGCGGCGGCGGTGCTCGCGCGCTTCGGACATCTCGAGGCGATTCCACAGGACTGGCGCCAGTGGCATGTCAACGCCGCGCAGCCGGCCACGCTCGCCCGGACCCTGCAGGAGCAGCGCGAACGGGCGGAGCTGTTCAGGACGCTGGCTACGCTCAGGACCGACATCCCCTTGTTCGACTCCGTCGACGAGCTGCGGTGGAACGGCCCGACCATCGCTTTTTCCGCGCTGGCCGCGCGACTTGACGCCAACGTCTCGACCGGTCCGGGCGGTCAAAGGGGAGTCCGCCCGCGCGGCAGGATTGGCCGCTCGGCGTGATCAAGGCGTCTTCGTTCTGTCGCCACGCAGACCGGTGCGGCGGCTGTGGTCTTCTGCATCTCACATACGCTGAGCAAGTCTCGGCGAAGACCGCTACGCTCCGCGCCCGGTTGAGCGCGGCAATCGGTGTGAACCACGTGCCTCCTGTTCAATTCGCGCCGGTGTTCGCGTTCAACCAACCGCCGCGAGGCTTTCGCCAGAAAGTGGCGTTCGTCTTCGGCACTGCGCCAGATGGCCGTGGTCTGGTGATGGGGCACTATGCCCGCGGTTCGCAGACGATCGTGCCGGTGACCGAGTGCCCCGTTCACAGCGATCGTGGCAACCGCGTCGCGTTCACGCTGCGAGACTGTCTGGCCGAGGCGGGTCTGACCGCCGCCGGATCGTCGCGAGCGGGCGTCCTCAGGCACCTGCTGGTGCGAACCAGCGGCGACGACGCCCAAGCGGTGGCGATGCTCGTCGTCACGCGGAACGACAAAGCCCTGCGCAAGCCGGTGCGCGCCCTGCTCGATTCAGCCGATCGACCCGATGGCTTCTTCCTCAACATCAACGATAGACCGGGGCCGCTGATGGTCGGCCCCGACACGATTCGCATCGAGGGCGAACGGCACGTGCGCGAAACGCTCAACGGCACCTCGTACCTCGTTTCGCCGGCCGCGTTCTTTCAGACCAACACCGCTGCCGCAGGAGCCTTGCAGCGGCTGGTCGTGGATGGCCTGAGCGGCGCGTCGCGCGTCCTCGATCTGTATTGCGGTAGCGGGCTGTTCGCCCTTGCGCTGGCCCGGGCGTCGACCGCAACTCACGTTGTCGGCGTCGAGGAAAACCCGCAAGCGATCCGGGACGCGGAGGCGAACATGCGTCTCAATCGCATCGGCCGTGGTCGAGCCCGCTTGATCTGCGCCCGTGCGGAGCAGGCCTTGAGCCGGCTCGCCAGACAGCGCTGGGATGCCGTCGTGCTCGACCCGCCACGGCAGGGGTGTCCGCCGGCCGTCATCCAAGCCGTCTTCGCTCGCATCCGGCCGTTGCGCGCGGTCTATGTTTCCTGCAATTCGGACGCGCTCGCGGACGAATTGCCGGCGATCGCGAGGGCCGGCTACCAGGTCGACGAGGTTCGCGCCGTCGACATGTTTCCGCATACCGATCACATCGAGGCCGTCGTGCGGTTGTCCAGAGCGTAGGGGACCGTCTGACGGCCAAACCGCGATTTGCATCTCGGAGGTGACTGGCCCGACAATGTCCCGCCGAGGTCGAATATCTCTGACTGACGAACTCCTCATGAGCGAAGGAAGGTCTGCACAACTGATGGACAAACAGCCCACTCCCGAGAAGATTCTGCAGACCGGGCTGGCCTTCTGGCCGGCCAAGACGCTCTTGAGCGCGATCGAGCTCGGCGTCTTCACGGTCCTGGCCAAAGGTCCGCTGAAACTAGACGACTTGCGCGCACGCCTGGGTCTGCATGCGCGGTCGACGCGGGATTTCCTCGACACGCTCGTCGCGCTCGGTTTTCTGGAGCGTAGCGGCGACCAATACTGCAACACGAATGAGACGGCGCTGTTCCTCGACAAGAACAAGCCGTCGTACGTCGGCGGCATCCTCGAGATGGCCAACCGGCGCCTGTATTCGTTCTGGGGGTCGCTGACGGAGGCGCTACGCACCGGACAGCCGCAGAACGAGATCAAGACAGGATCCCGGGGACTGTTCGACGAGCTGTACGCCGATCCGGCACGGCTCAAGGAATTTCTGACCGCGATGAGCGGCCTGAGCCGCGGAGCCAACATGACCATCGCCCGGGCTTTTCCCTGGGTCGACTACAAGACGTACGTTGACGTTGGTACGGCGCAGGGCGACCTGGCGGCGCAAATTGCGCTGGCCAACCCCCACGTGCGCGGGACAGGCTACGATCTGCCGGTCGTGGAGTCGATCTTCCGAGAGTACATCGGGGCACTGGGCCTCGCCGACCGCGTCGAATTCAAGCCCGGCGACTTCTTCAAGGATCCGCTTCCCGCCACGGACGTGGTGCTGATGGGGCACATCCTGCACGACTGGGACCTCGACACCAAGCGGATGCTGATCCGCAAGGCCTATGACGCGCTGCCTTCCGGAGGTGCCTTCATCGTCTACGAGGCGATCATCGACGACGAACGCTCGACGAATGCCTTCGGGCTCATGATGAGCCTCAACATGCTCATCGAGACGCCCGGCGGTTTCGACTACACGGGTGCCGACTGCTGTGGCTGGATGAAGGAAGCGGGATTTTCGGAGTCACGCGTCGAGCGTCTGCTTGGGCCGGAGTCGATGGTTATCGGCATCAAATAGTCATCCCAAGGAATTCGTGCTCGGGGACCGGCGTTCGTGGCATCGTTATGGCCATGAGAAAGCTAATTTGGCTTCTGGCCCTCGCGATCGTTTCGTGCGACAGTCCCGAGCCGCCTGCGGTCAATCCGGTCATGGCCAAACCGGCCATGACCAGTCCGGGCATGACCAGTCCGGCCATGACCAATCCGGCCATGACCAATCCGGCCATGACCAATCCGGCCATGACCGGCTGGCAGGGCCGGGCCGAAAAAGTAACGATCACCAGAGATACCTGGGGGATTCCGCACGTCCACGGTCCCACCGACGCCGACGCAGTTTTCGGCCTCATGTACGCGCAGGCTGAGGACGATTTCAACCGCATCGAGAACAACTTCCTCCTCTCTCAAGGCCGATTGGCGGAAGCGGCGGGCGAAGCCGAAATCTGGCGCGACCTGCGCATGAAGCTCTTCATCGATCCCGAAGAGATGAAGGCCCAGTTCGCCGCCAGCCCCAATTGGCTGAAGGCGCTGATGGATGGCTGGGCCGACGGGCTCAACTATTACCTGTACACACATCCAGAGGTGAAGCCGCGCGTCATCACCCGGTTCGAGCCGTGGATGGCGCTGACTTTCAGCGAAGGCAGCATCGGCGGAGACATCGAGCGGGTGAATCTGGCCGACCTCGAAGCCTTCTATGGCAAGAATCCGGACGCCGCGAACAAGGTCGCGCGCGACGAGTCGGGCATTATTCCTGCCGAGCCGACCGGTTCGAACGGCTTTGCCATCGCGCCGACGAACTCGGCGTCGAAGCACGCGCTGCTCTGGATCAACCCGCACACCTCGTTCTTCTTCCGTGCCGAGGCGCAGGCCACGAGCGACGAAGGTCTCAACGCCTATGGCGCCCTCACCTGGGGCCAGTTTTTCATCTATCAGGGATTCAATGAGCACGCCGGGTGGATGCACACCTCGAGCGGCGTCGACAACATCGACGAATACCTGGAGACCGTCACGCGGAAAGGCAACGACGTCTTCTACAAGTACGGCGACGAGGAGCGGCAGCTCACAGCCCGCACCATCGTTGTGCCATACAAGACCGCGACAGGCATGACGAAGCGTGAGTTCACCGTGTATCGCAGCCACCGCGGACCGATCGTTCGTGAGGTCGACGGCAAGTGGGTCAGCGTGCGCCTCATGGAAGAGCCCGTGAAGGCGCTGATCCAGTCCTATACGCGGACAAAGGCCAGGAACCTGCAGGAGTTCAAGGAGATCATGAATCTCCACACGAACTCCTCGAACAACACCGTCTTTGCCGACTCCGAGGGCAACATCGCGTACTTCCACGCCAACTTCATCCCGAAGCGCGATACGCGATTCGATTTCACGAAACCGGTGGACGGCAGCGATCCGGCAACGGATTGGCAGGGCGTTCACTCGGTGGACGAGGCGCCCAACGTCTTCAATCCAAAGAGCGGTTGGCTCTACAACACGAACAATTGGCCGTGGACGGCGGCCGGACCCGACAGTCCGAAGCAGAAGGATTACCCGCGCTACGTCGAACGCAACACGGAGAATCCGCGCGGCGTTCACGCCATCAGGATCCTGAGTAAGAAGAAGGACTTCACGCCCGAGACGGTCGTGCAGGCGGCGTTCGACAGCCAACTGCCCGAGCTCGAGCTGCTCGTGCCCACGTTGACTCGCGCCTACGACCGGCTGTCGGCGCGCAACCCATTGAAGCGGAAGCTCGCGGACCCGATCGCGTCGCTGAAGAAGTGGGACTTCCGCTGGGCGGCCGACTCGGTGGCGACGACGCTCGGCGTGTTCTGGGGCGAAGACCTCTGGATCCGCGTGACCGATGACGCACGGCAGGCAAACCTGTCGGTCTACGAATTCATGGAGACGCGCGCCACGCCGCAGCAGCGGCTCGAGTCGCTTGTGGCAGTCGTCGACAAGTTGACCGCTGACTTTGGCACGTGGCAGACGCCGTGGGGCGACGTCAACCGGTTCCAGCGCCTCACCGGCGACATCGTGCATCCCTTTGACGATGCCGGTCCGAGCATCCCGGTGCCGTTCACGTCCGCGCGCTGGGGCTCGCTCGCGTCGTTCGGCGCTCGTGCTTACAAGGGGTCCAAGAAGATCTACGGTACGAGCGGCAACAGTTTCCTCGCCATCGTCGAGTTCGGCGACAAGGTGTCGGCGAAGGCCGTCACGGCCGGCGGTCAGAGCGGCGATCCCAAGTCAGCTCACTTCAACGATCAGGCCGAACGCTATGCCAGCGGCGACCTGCGAGACGTCTACTTCTACCCGGAGGATGTCAAGGCGCATACCGAACGTGACTATCACCCTGGGCAGCAACACGAGTGATCACATGAACACCGGTTCCATGTTCTGGACGCGGCGAGAGCTACTGAAAACGCTCGCGGCGGCGCCTGTTGCCGCCGCCGTACCCAGCGACGCCCTGGCCCAGGCGCCCAGCGCAGCGCAATCGGCGCAGTACGGAGCCGGCACACTGCCGGCCGGCATCCGGTCGCGAATGGCCAACAACGTGAACGGCATC
>JBKPSC010000342.1:0-8652 GCA_046734915.1 Acidobacteriota bacterium
TGGTCCGATTTCGGAATTCTTCGTGAGTAGGTTCGAAGTAGTGACGGTGGACCTCAGAGACCAACCGCCTCGGAGCATCCAAGCATCCGGCTACAAAGGCTTCGTAAATGACCGCCTTGGCTCTAGCATCGGGCAGTTCGAAGCCCTGCCAAGCGTCAATCTGACGCTTCATCGGGTCGAAGTGCCGCTGCATCTTGCCCACGGCGATGTCGATAACCTCGACGTGATCCAGGTTCTTGGAATGTCTCCTCGTCACGGGAGTAAAGTCACCGTGAAATGCCACATTGGAGCAGCAGAAGACTCTATAACCGACTGTCAGACTGAGTGCGAAGACCTTGTCGTCGGAGTTTCTGCCTGCGATGGCGAACCGGACTCCGGCATCGACCTCGTTGATTTCCAAGACAGCGAACATTCGGTTCCGGTCGCGGCATACCACGTAGGAGTCGGCGACGACCTCGAACCTGCGGAATCTCAAGCTCTCAATAAGGGCCTGGACAATCGCCGAATGGGTGACTGGCCGGTGGGTGGCCGTTGGGTCGGGGGTCGTTAGAGTCAACAGGGTCTGACCGAACGAGCACCTGGTCGCCAAGCGTATGCGCTATCAATCCGTCCTTCGTGGGCTCCAAGTAGGAACAGCAGGGTCATTTGGACGGTCAGTCCAGAGCAGGCGACCATCATTGGCGAGCTAGCAAACGGCGTTGTCTGGTTGCCAGACAGAGACCAAACGAAAAGAGGCCCACGCATTTACGGGCCTTTGGCAGAACGTTGCTTGGGTGGCGTCAGGAGACTCTTCTCGTGAAAACCAAACCTAGCCGTATCCGCGGAGGCGGCGGGAACACGTCCCGTCGCCTCCGGGAATCGGCCTAGAGTCGGCTGATATTGTGCTGTTTGGCTACGAAGCCTTCAAGACTCAACGAAGCGTTCCGCGTCGAAATTGAAGCGAACTAATGTGCCGGGACACGGCACCCGTCGAACTTGAACGACGCGATTCGTGTCGTCCCGAGAGCGACGTGAGTTGTGTACCAGAACGTGCAGTCATCCAGGGGATCCACGGTCAACGCGCTGTAGTCACCCCAACGCTGGGGGATAACCGGAGCCACAAGGTTGCCTTGAGGGATCGCACCTTGCACGATCACTTTCTCGCCCTGAAACAAGAGATTCAGTGGATCGTCATGCTGTCGGCCTGTATATCGGATGCCCGGGTATACCTCGTTTCCGCTCCTGATCCCATCATCGACATCGTCGCTCACGATGCTGTATCCGAGGGCGATGTTGCCGAAGCGATCGATAGCGATGCTTCCCATCCAGCGGTGCAGCAAATTGATTTCCTGGGTCGCCGTTAACGGCTGCGGCGCGTAGGTTCCCTGCTGACGAATGGACCAATGACCTGATCGGACGGTCTTCTGCAGCTCGTACCATCGGATGCCAGCCACTTCGTGAACGGGTGTGATTGGCAGCACGCGTGGGACGCTGCCGCTGACGTCGATGGTCTGATTGACCACCATCCTGAAGTCGCCGGGGCGTATGACACGAAACTTGAGCTGCATCATCGGCCTGTTTGATAGCGCATCCAGCGTGTCGTCCGAGTCCGACTGTGGAATGCAGTCCCTGATGCCAGCACCATGACGGTTGCAGGCCATTGTGTTGAACGGCGCGAGCGCCGGCGTGTCACTGTTATCGATGTCGTCGACCTGCGTGAATGTGGATGCTTCCGGCACGGTCCAATCGACTGCAAACTCGTAGATCTCGAGCCGATCGCGCGGATCGGCGAAATCCTGCCTGTCGTCAACCGAGCGCAGGAACATTCCAGGCGAGTGGCTCGGCGGCCGACCATCGAGATCCGCGGGCAGGATACGCGTGTCCCTGACACTGCCGATGAGCGAATCCAGGGTGAACCTGACGTACCCTGCGGCGAATCCATTCAACATGTTGTGCCGCTCGAAGGCGAATACCCCTAGCTCGTCACCTTCATAGCTCGTCATATAGTACGCATCGGGCCACACACCGAGCTTCGGGTAATCCGGAAAGGTAGGAACCGCGATGGTGTAGAGAAAGAAGCCGTCTGCCGGGAGCGGTGACGGCGTCTGGGAAACGGCGAAGCACATGAACGCAGGATTCGCGAACTGGCTGAGCAGCCACCGATCGGCGAGGTGGTCGTATACCACGATCGGATCGCCGGCGTTGCTTCGACACGGATTGCCCACCGGCCACAAGGCGCCGAAGGATAAGGGGCCACCAGACAGGTCCGCGCCGTGTTTGTCCCAGACCTGAAAGAAGGTGGCGTTGACCATTTGCACGATGTGATGGGGTCCGACGTCCATGACCGTATCCGGCGGATTACTGGCACTGCGGATGCCGGCGAAGTTCACAATGGGATCGCCGAGTGCGCCAAACACTTCGCTGCTCCTTGCGGCCAACTGCGCGACGTCGTCAGCAATTGGCGCGGCTAAAGCCCCGACGGTTGAAGGCTCGGACACACCTTCCGGGATGACCCTGCCGTTGGCTAATGGGTCGCCTCTCAGCGCCTGGCCGACGGTATTTGCGCGCACCGCGTCGAACCTTCCACTGACGACGGGAGCTGAGATTCGCAGTTGCGCCTCGCTCGGTATCGAGCAAAACAACAAGGCTGCGGCTGTGGACACGACGATGTTGGTCGGGGGGTGTAGTCCAGTCATAACCACTCCTTCCTTGGCACCGTTGGCGGTCTGCTGAGCGAATCTCACGCCTATCGTGTTCGCTTCCTCGGTCGTCGCACCTCCTATAGGTGACCTCAATACAAAACCTGCGTGTGGCGGTGCGGCCGCAGGCCGTGAACCGCACCGCCGCGAGATGGTCTGTTCCGTGTCAGTGATAGAAAGAACGTCTGGAGCGATGAACGGCGAGGTCGATCAGCTCTTGATGCGCGACCAGCCCGGGGCACAGCGTGGCGGCGGCTATGCCAACCGCAGAGATCCGAAACATGCCAGCCTCCTCCGGTGCATCGTGCGAGGTATGAGGCGTGCCGTCCTAGCGACGCACACACGTGGCGTCAACAAAAACGGGGGCCGGGCGAGGCACCGTGCCTCTGTCAATGAACGAGCAGGAAGTACGCGGTGCGGCGAGCGATCGTCTGGGACTGACCGCCAGGAGACACGACCTGCCCGACGGGCACTTCCTGTCGGGTCCAGGTTCCGGGAATCGTCACCACCGAGCCAGGCATATAGGGCGCGCAGTCGAAGTCTGCCGACGTTGAAGGTCGGCACGACAGCGGCTCCGGCTGTCCGTCTCTGCCAGTGGTATACAGCGCTAGGAGGTTGACGTCTCCGGTCGGATCCTCGGGGTTCACGAGGTAAAGGGTCGCGGCAGATGTCATTGCGCTTATCGCATCGGGGCCGTCGTCCGTCAGGCGAGGTTGTGCATGCAAACGGCCAACGACTTGCACCTGTGCGTTGACATACGAAGCGCGGTTTGCGTTGATTTCCGGTACCGTCAGAAGCTGCATAACACCGGACGGCTGTGAGACGGGGCCGCTCGAAGTATCCTGGCAACCGACGATTGCCGCCGTTGTCACAATGAGCAGTCGTGTGGAAATCATTCCGACTGACCCCCGACGGGGATAGAGCGTAGACCCGTGTCATTATGAATTCAAGTCGTACATCAGTAGTACGATGTGAAGCTCCCTAACGCCGTTTTCCTTTGTCTCACGTGCTTGCCATGACGCTCCCTTTGTGATGTACGGAACGCCGTCGTGCGGGAAATACTTTTGACAGACTTCCGCGAATGGTGGCAATCTGCATTTCGTTCCGAAACGGCGCTTTTTGGTTCCCTTCTGGACTCAGCCGTGTCGATGGTTTCCTCAGCCTCGAGCATCCGACGCGAGTGGCTGTTCCGCATCGCCCAGATCTTTCAGGTCTGGGCAGGTACGGTCGCAGAGGGCAGCGCCGCCTTGCTGCACCGCCAGTTCGCGGCGCTGCAGCCACCCGTGACACGGCTCGAGTCGTTGTTGCTCCGTGGGATGACGGCGGAGCTGTGGGAACATGTCGAGCGCGCCAAACCGGCGCGCGATCCCGGCAAGCCGCCCCGGTTAGTGCGCGACGCGCAGCGCTATCTCGAGACACACTATGCGGAGCACGTGACCATCACTCGCATGTCGCAGTCGCTCGGCTGCTCTCGCGCGCAGCTAACGCGCGCCTTCCGATTGTCTCTGGGCGTATCCGTGCACGAGCATTTGACCCGAATCCGAGCCAGGAATGCTGTCCACGCGCTTCGCAGTTCTACAGAGAAGGTGGAGGCCGTGGCACTGATGGTTGGATATAGAAGCAAGAAGGACCTGTACCGCACGATCCGCGCGATGACGGGTCTCACTCCGAAGCGCCTGCGGTCAGACCACGTCAGGATACGCATGGATTGATATCTCGCGTGGCCGAGTGGCGCTCCGTTCAGAATCGGAGCGCTGGCTTCTTGATGTTCGATGCACAGCCGGCGCACATCCGGTTTGCTCCCGGACCGGTGCGGCTCTGGGTCGAGGTGGCCGTCCAGGGCGCCGCGCGCCGTCTGAGCGATCCCTCCACGCGCACGCAGAAGCCAAAAAAGACAGAGGCCGCCCCGCGTGAGCGGGAAGCTGCCTTGATAGTGCGTCGGTTACTATCCTCCAGCCCCGCGATTCGCCGCAGCCAGAATCGACCACGCGCGAAGGAGCAGTTCAATGGTCACCGATCCCGCACACGAACTCGCCAAGATCCGCACCGTGCTTGAGCGCATGGCCCTAGCGCTCGAATCGATTGCCAAGAAGACGGATCCCGACTTCAAGACGACAGCCGAACTCGACGAAAACGCGAAGCGGAAAGACCGGCACTAGCCAGGGTCTGTTACCCTAGCTAAACCGTCATACCCGCCGTGGGTTAGTAATCGCGTCAACTACCTTGGCAAAAGACAAAACGGACAAACCACCGCATCCTTCCGAGGTCAGGCGAGCCACCGTTGCACTATGGATCTCGTTGGGTGCCGCATTGCTCGCCGGTTGGCAAGCCTGGGAAGCACATCGGGCGATTGCCGTGGCCAATCGTCAGGCGGAGACCGCGCATGCGCTTTGCTGTTGATGCTGCAACCCTTGCCGTGCCACAGCGAACGCGCCGCAAAGCGCAATGACCATGATGAGCGACACGATTCATCCCGACTCGCCCCATGTGCTCGTCGTCGATGACGATGCGGATACGCGCGAGATGGTCGAGATGGTGCTGCGGCAATCGGGATTTCGGGTGTCGTCGGCTAGCACAGTAGCGAACGCGCTCGAACGAGCGAGCGCATTGAAGCCGGACCGACACAGAGACGATTCCTGTCATCGCCGTGACCGGCTGGACGAGGGGCTTCGACCGTGATCGAGCATTGATGGCCGGATGTGATGCCGTCCTAACCAAGCCCTGCTCGCCAGACCTACTCCTCGCGGAGATCCGCCGGCTCCTGAATGCCAGAAAGTCAGACTGTCCGCCCATCTGATCCCGTTCGACGAGCGTCCACCCTTCAGCGCTCTTTCAATGTGCGAACAGTAATGTCCTCTTAGCCAGCGGCTTGCTCCTCCCCGGTCAGGCCCGGCGGAATTGCGTCCCGATCCAAATCCAGCCATTCGAGCGCGGCTTTCACCTCGCGCTGCTCCCCCATGGCGCGAAACTGCTGATATATCCGGCCCAAACAATAATGTTCCGCCGTGCTCATCACGATCACGCGTTTGGCTGTTGGTCCGAACGCTGAATACTGCGACAGTGTCCGGATCTCTTCGCTCCTGAGCACTGAGAGATCGACAAAGCGCAGGTCTACGCCGCACGAAAACGTCGGATCGAGGCCAGGCTGAGACGCCATCGCGGCCTGCGCTGCCAGGAATCCGTCCACTAAAGCAGTACCGGACACGCGCCCAGTAGACGAACCGTCGGCCGACGTCGATATGAAAAGTGGACTCCATCTTAAGGGCTTCTCCTGTGGTCGCTAACGTCTGTCATCGCTTCTCAAGCCGTCCCAGCACCGGACCTACGAAGACCGAGCGAGTATGCCATCGCTCCGCTGCGCGTCGCCACGCCCCTTCACAGGTGTAGGGCAGAGTGTTTGCGTTCATACTCTGGCTTTCGTTGAGTGTCGCGAATTTCAGCGATGATGGCGCTGACAAGCGCACGAACGAGCGCTTGCTCGAAGGGCGTGAGATCGGAGGGCTTCGCGGCCTCCATACACGGAGCTTCAGCGTCCCGCATCGATTCGTCGCAGGACGACCATCGCCGCCACCTGCTCGGTCAAGAGCGCCATCAGTCGGGAAGCGCCTATCCAACCTCGGCCCACTCTCTTCGTGATCCACCAGGCACGGAAGTGCCATCCGCTGCGTACCGATCATCTGGGTCGCGAGGAGGGCTTCTGGAAAAGTGGCCGGGCGAAATTCGGCCAGAGTGGCAGCTGTCTCCCCAGCGGGCGCATCAAGTTCTTGCGCGGTCCTTGACGGCGGCGCGCGGGTTGTCGAGGTCCACGAGCTGTCCGACCAGGCCAAGGGCAACGGCCGACGTTCGCGCGCCGAGCGCCCGGTTTATCTGTTGGTGGATTTCCTCTGGCCTTGATGCCGCGTTTCTGTGGAATCAGATCGACGACCACGACGGTGACCGAGGTCGTCGCGTTCTGAGATCAGTGAGATGGCTTCGCAAGCTACCCAAGCCCTTCGCCGAGCAACTGAGACATTACGGACGCAGAGCTGGCACGCGTCTCGACCAAATGTTCTCTTCTGCCCACCGTCTCAATTGTTGGATTGGGCTTCGTCGAGTTTGAGCGCGAGCACTCGCCCATCGGAATAAAAATACCCGCCGGTCGCGGTCGTCCCTTCCCGGATCGCCTGGGCGGGAAGGAAGTACGTGAATGCCCGAACTATCCCGGTGCCGGTAAGCGTCTGCTCGACGAACTCGCGTTCGGCATCGACATTGGGATCGATCCGATG
The DNA here is from genome assembly GCA_046734915.1 of Acidobacteriota bacterium. GTDB lineage: Bacteria > Acidobacteriota > Vicinamibacteria > Vicinamibacterales > CAVVIG01 > VFZL01. Next base: position 6,944 of record JBKPSC010000342.1, read on the forward strand.
CGTAATGCCATTGTTACGGCGATCGCGCTCGAAGCCAATGTCGTGCGTGGCCGCGCCCACCCACACGTTGCTGGAGGAGATCTGGACCGGCGCACGCCAGAGACGTAGGTGATGACGTGATGCCACCACCGTGATCGGCTCAGCGTGGGCCCACCCGTAGTCCTGCGGACGTCCGAACAAGTAGAGCGGCGACATCGGCAGTCTCAGATAGGCCTCCTTTGAGAGGGTCGCGATCGCGCCAGAGATCAGCGCGCCAATCACGTCGCGATCGACCGTGATCCAACCGGCAGATGCGAACACCTGCCTCATGTGCTCCTCCGAGCCCAAAATCAGGAGGTTCACCATGTCGCCGGGATTGCCCTGTTCGTCTTCAAGCTGGCGAGGCACGCTCGAGAACAGCCCCTCGTTCACACCGTCCAATGTCTCGACCCGGGACGGCACGCGTACGGCTGTCGTATCCTCGGCAGGAAACACGTCCAGATGCACGTCGAACGCGACGGTGCACGCATCGCTCTCGGCTCGATTCACGCCCAACGCCAGCACGCCACCAGAGGGCGAGACGGTGTTCATTCTGGAACCCACGATGAACGGCAGAGCCACCGGTGGGGCACCGATGCGGCCGATGAGTGCCCCGCGGCCCGCCTCGGGTGCTGGGAGCGTACGGAGCAAATCCCAGAACTCCCGAGGAGTACCTTCAGGCCCGAAGCTACCTGGCACCCCTGGACAGCGTGCTGAACCGCGCGCGGAGAGTGCCACGCGTTCTCCCGGTCGGATGTCGAGCTCCGTACTCATCCAGACCTGCTCGTGTCCCACCAGAAAGTCCTTGGACACCCTCGCCTGCGCGGCTGTTGCCGAGGGGGTCTGCGCCTGTACGAAGGCGAACGGCACCGCGACTATCGACAGAACCATCACGCTCCAACGCTTGAGCACCCGGCTCGCCATTCTGGACCGGCGCCGATCATGCACCGACACAAAGAGGGTGTTTCGGATCCTATCCGTGTCTCCCCTCCGCCGCCGAGATGTCCCGTGATGACAAGGTACTCGGCCGTAAGTTCTTTCCATCGAGTGGATCCTCCCCTCCAGCTACCTTAAGAGCGTATCTGAACTCGTCGAGTTCCATGAAAAAGAACCCAGAGTGGAACCATCAGAGGTGCGGCCTTCGTCCGAATCGCGCGCCCGCTGGGCATCTTCAGAACCTGCGCCCATGCGCGAACCCGCAACCCGCCACGTAGGAGATGACATAGACGATCACGAGGACGCCAGAATGGACACGCAGCTGCGAAGAAGACGAGGGCTGCGGTTAACCAGGAGAATACGGCGGCGACGTAGCGTCCGAAAGGCAATTGGCCGGGGCGGCATTGTGTGCCTCATCAAAGATGAGCAAGCTCTGACCCGCGAAGTGACCCAGCCTTGTTCCTCAGCTATCACGGAGCGGAGCGCGACGCCGTGCGCGGCAATGCCTGTGCTTCAACGAACAGCTGATGTAGAGGTTCGCAGCGCCACCTGCATGGCGCCAAGTTTGCACTTCGACTCCAGTGGTCGAAGGAGCAAACGATCATGGCCAGGATGAGAATGATTGGATCGCTCGTGAGTGCCACGATGCTCGTCGCGCCTGCACTGAATGCTCAGTTCCGGGGGGCAGGAGAGATACCGCGTGACGGCGTCTGTTTTTATCAGGACTCGAACTATCGTGGTCCTTACTTCTGTGT
>JBKPSC010000343.1:0-10606 GCA_046734915.1 Acidobacteriota bacterium
GCGCAAGCCAGCAGTGGCTGCTGCGCGCGATCACACCGTGATCGACGCACGCCCTGGCTATCGATGCCGTGGTGGCCAGCTCGCGCCACTACGGCTCGAGAGCCGCCCATGAATGGCGACAACGGTCAGGGCCAGGCCGACACCAGCGAGCGCATCCAGGACGTAGTGAAAACGGCCGTACACCGTCGCACCGATCAGGCCCAGAACAAATGGCGACAACAACGCTGCCAGACGAGGTTGATGACGCCACGCCACGAGCCAGACAATCACGGCTCCCGATACATGAGCGCTTGGAAACGCACCGCCGCGGGCTCCTCCACGCGCAGAGACTTGATGCACGAGATCGAAGAAGAAATGCCCCGCGAGCGGAGGCCCGAGACGCTCGAAGCGGTAGTAGGGGCTGTCGACCGGGAACAGGATGAAGAATAGATAGCTTCCGAACAACGCTGCGGTGAGCAGAAGCAGCAGCTCGTGAAATGCGCTGCGCCGGCCGCAGGTGTACCAGTAGGCCGCCACCGCCGGAAGGATGATGACGTACGCCAGGTAGCAGAAATGGAGGTACTCAGACAGCGGCACGATGCTCAGACGTTCGCTCAGAAAAATGCTCGGCTGGCCGTGGAATAGCGCCGCCTCGATTGCGGGAATGCTGTTCGTCAGCCGCCAGTCACCGATGACCGCGGCCAGCCGTTCGACTTCCTTGTAGAGGATCGGAAAGAGCACGAGCGGATGCCAGTCGAGCAGCGCCTGGACCATGCCTGGATGCGGACCGCGTCCCAGGAGGGCCATCATGACCGCGCACACGCCAGCATGCGCTACGACCACTGCTTGCCAGCCGGGTAGTGCTCGTCCCCACAACACAATCAACAACGCCGTCACCGTGAGGTAAGCCACGGTGAGGCGCGCCGTGTGCCGCGCTGGTCCGTTCAGCGCCTGTCCAGTCGGGGAGAACGATTTCAGCGGGGCCACCTGAGAGGTGCGTCCGCGCTTACTGCGAGTCGCGAGTCAGCCAGTAGCCAATCATCGCGGCGATCATTGCCACGGCAAGCCCGCCAACCACATCGACCGCATGGTGATACCTCGTGTAGACGCACGCGACGCTGAGTCCCGCGGCCAAAAGACCGAACCAGAGCGCCCATTTTCGGTGTTTCGGATACAGCCCAAACGTCAGCGCCCAGGCACCTGAAACGTGCGCGCTCGGAAAGCATCCGCCTGACACCGCCGCATTCTCGATGATCAGCGTGATCGCGTCAGTGAATAACCAACCGTCAAAAGGCCGCAGCCCCGCCATGACCGTCGGACTCTCCCAGGGGCCGCGCGCGGGAAGGAACGGGTACCACACGTACGACAGGAAGAAGCCGAGCATCATGCACGTGAACGCCGTGTGAAAACCGGCGGCCGGCGTCTCGCGGCCGCGACCGCGCCAGGCCAGGACGATGCCGCCGATAATCAACGGAAAGTACGCGAAGTAGAAGGCGTGCATGATCTCGTCGAGCAGCGGGCCCCCGGCCTGCGACAACGCGACGGCGGGAGTGGCCCCGAAGAGCGCACGGTCCGCGGCGTACAGGAAGCGCTCGAACCAGTAGGGAGACGAGGGGGCGGCCGCATTCACTGTCAGCGCCACTTCCTCGAAGAACGGTGTCAGCAGAAGCGCCGGGTAGGTGTATCGGAGAAAACGTGCGACGGCTCTCACCCGGGCCATCCAGGCGGAATCCTCGCGGTGGATTCGTTCCCACGCCGCCCCGCGCCGCGGTAGAGCGAAGAGGAACACGAGGAGCGCTCCGTGAGCCAGGAGAATGAATCGCCACTGCGGAATCTGCGCCGCCCAGATGACCGCGACGAGCGCGATGAAAACGGCATATAGCGCCAGCGCCCAGTCGACGGCTACCCAGGATTTCACGCCGGCCGCGCCTTGGCTTACGTCAACAGTAGCCACGACAAGGTGTCCTGCTTGGTCTTCCTCGCGGAATGTCGTAGCGCGCACTGGACGAGTGCGGCGGCTCGAGCGGCCGACGGCGCACGGTCGATTGGGCTGCAAGTGAATATCCCGGCGGCTTTCCCTGAGGATTGGGCTCACAGCGCTGCTCCGGCAGGTCCTTCATTCCCCGCTTTTCTCATCACGACTATCCCCCATCCTTGCACTGCGAAAAAAGCGCTCCAATCGGCTCACCGGTGGGCTGGTCGCGCGGTTGCCGATGATGGGGATTGGGCGGGGCAGTGTGGCCGCAGGCGCTATCAGTGCTCGGTGGTGGCGTGCCGCGACAGATAAATCCTGCCCGCGAAGGCAGCGTGTACGGCGAACACGAGATCGCTGTGCAGATCGCGCTTGTCGACGATAGCGTGGGCGCCGAAACCGAGCCAGGCCGGCGCATTCAGAACGCCGGCAGTCACCAGCACGAACGGAACGTCATTGCCGGCGCGACGGATCTGCTGCAAGGCTCCAGGTCCGGTCAGCAACGGCATGGACACGTCGCTGACGACCACGTCTGGGTTGAGATCCAACGTCGCGGTCACAAGGGCCCGGCCGGTTGAGACCGCCGCGACAACCTCGAAGTTCGCCTCGAGAAACTTGACCAACGCCTCCCGCAACCGATCGCAGTCATCTGCGACCACGACTCGTAATGGGCCTTCTGTTGATTTGCGCACACCCCAGCATCCCTTGGCGTGAGCGCTGAGTCGTTGCGCTGGAGCAACAACGTGCACGAGACTTTGCGGGTCAGCCAAGCATGAGCTTTTCTGGCGTCATGATATTGACGACACCGCGACCCTTAGTGATGGCGCCGCTACGCACCCAATGCTTGAGCATGCGGCTGGCCGTAAACGGGCTGACATCCGCAAGTGACGCCAGCTGCTCGTTTTTGACCCTGACCTCCACGCCGCGCCGAGCCGGAGCGCCTGTCTGGACCCCGAGCCGTGTCAGTGCTCGCGCCAGGCGCTGCTCGGCCGTGCTACTGATGAGCCGCTCGTGTCGTTCGATGAAAAGGGCGACGTATCGGAGCGCCTCCTGCAGGGCGTTCAAAGAGAGCTGCGGACACTTCTCCGCAAAGCCCTTAATCACCTCACGCCTCCAGACCACCACCTCCCCGGCCTCCAGCGCCTGGGCGGTGCCTATGTAGGGGATACCCTCCAGCAAACTGCCGAGGCCGAAGATGTCACCCGGCCCCAGGATGCCGATGACGACCTCCCGCCCGTTGCTCGCTATCCGGGTGAACTCGATGCGTCCCTTCCGCAGCACGAACAGGTGATACGCCGGCTCACCCGTCCGGAAGAGAACCTGGCCCGGCCGGAGGAGACGCCGCCGGGATCCCGCAGTAATCTCACGCTGGGCGTCCAGCGCAACGCCGGCAAACAACCGCGCCATCGGGTCACGAGCCTGTGCCGGCCGGTGATGAACCATCGCCCTCCCCTCGCGCTGGCTAAGCGGGCGCGTCCGGCGCCCTACCAGCTCCGCATTCAAACTACGCCTCTACCGCAGAGCCTCAATATGCGAAATCGGCGAACAAGGTTCACCGTTCACGGGGTCACGGGTTCGCGGGTTCAGCGGTGCATATACAAGTGACCGGTATCATTCCTCCACCGGAAAGGTGAGTGACGATGCTTTGGCAGCTGTTATCGCTGTTGTTCGAGGTCGGCCAATCCCAGGTCCAGGCGCGTCGGGGTGGCACGGGCGCGCGAGTTGATTCAGACTCCGAGGCCATCGCAAGGGCGGTTGCCCGAGAGCTTACCGGCTATCGACGACTTCGCTCCGAGGAAGAGCAGGCTCGCGTCGAGCCGGGCTTCCTCGCCCTGGTTTGGGTCTCAATCGCCGCCGCACTCGCCTTCGCGGGACATGCATCACAACGATCCGGGCCGCTCAGGCTGGGCCAAATCGATGCGGTCCAGGCGATCTGGTTTGTCCTGGCTCTGATCGCGGGACTCTTCGTCGTCGCCAACGTCGCGTTCGCGACGAGACTCACCCGTCAATACGCGCAGTCGAAGAGCGACCCTGGTTACAGGTTCTATGCGACGTGCATGGCGGTGACGATCGGCGTGATCGTGGCGGGGGCGGTAGGGTTGGTGTTGGTAGGAGCGATGAACTAGTAGCGGTTCACCGGTTCACTAGGTTCACGGGTTCACTGGTTCTGCAGCCGTGAACCGGTGAACCCGTGCACCCGTGAACCTTTTTGAGCGCCTACTTCATATACCAGTGCGCCGAGACAGCCAGCCCTGGCCCGCCGAAGTCGGCGCCGGGGAACTGGTTCTTCGCCCAGTGGTAGCCCAGCTCCGCGCTGACGGCAATCTGCGGCACGCTGGCCAGCGTCATCTCGCTGCCGCCGAAGACGCGGAACCCGGTGCTGTTCGCCGACATCGACTCGCCCAGGCCCAGCGCGGGCTTCCACGTCTGACGATTGAAGTTGATGCCCGAGCCGACGTACGGCCGCATCCACAGGCTGTCGGTGATCCTGTTCGGCAGTGAATACAACGCGCTCGGCTCGAACTGGAGCGACGTCACGCGGCTCATGGTGTTGAGCGCGTGATGTGAAACGTCGAACTGGACGCCGAACTTGTCGTGCTGCCAGCCGCGCGCGCTGCCGCCGAATCCCAGGGCCGGACCGCCCAGGCGGCCGCCAAGGCCGAACATGTGCGTCGCCGGGGTCACGTAGACCGGCTGCTTCAGCGCCGGCTGCTCGAGCGCCGCGGCGCCGCCGCCGCGCAGCGAGGTCGGCTGCGGTGATGACGACCGAGGCTCGGTCCGTACTGACGCGACAGAGCCAGCCGGGTTCGTCACTGGGTGTCCCAATGATCCCATCGTCACGTGAAGGTAGCCGACGCCGTCTGCGGCCTGCGGCCATGCGATCTTCACCCAGCTCCCGAGCTCGCGTGTGACTTCGAACGACGCGCCGCGCTGCGTGTGGCCGATCACAGGGCTGCCGGTGCTCGGCCCTTTGTAGACGTCAGCCGAAGCGGCGCTGACGGTGAACACCGTGCTCTGCGCGTAGAGCGGCGTGGAAAACAAACACATGACGACCGCGACGGCTGCGGCATGGCGAATCATCGGACTCCTCCTGCACCCTTCTGCAGTTCCAAACAGGCCGGCAGATACGAACCTGGCGGCCGACTGACAGTTCTGCTGGGGTTGAAGCCGCGCACAGACCGCAAAATCGGCCCAAACGCCAGCTCCGAAGTGGAGGGAGCAAACACCGTGCTCTAAGCCCGGCCATGAAGCCACGCCGGCTGCGCGTACAACGCATCTGCACGAATCTGCTAACGCGTCGCCACTCGCCTGCGAGCAGTTTCTCGGCGCGTGTTACGCCGAACGCCCAAACTGCACTACGAGGCATGAAGAACATCATCCTGTGCTCCGACGGAACCGGAAATCGCGACGTCGAGGGTCGCGGCACGAACGTCTTCAAGCTGTTCGAAGCCATCGACCTCAACGAGCACAGAACGAACATCGCTTACGACGCGCAGCTGGCGTTCTACGACGATGGCGTGGGGACGAGAGGAAATCCGATTGCGCGTATCGCGGGAGGCGCCGTCGGATATGGACTCGAGCGCAACGTCAAAGAGCTGTACCGCGAGCTCGTTCGCGTCTACGATCCCGGCGATCGCATCTTCCTCTTCGGCTTCAGCCGCGGCGCCTTCACCGTCCGTACGCTCGCCGGCATGATCGATCGCTGCGGCGTGCTGAAGAACGAATTCACCACCGGTCGCAACTTGCGCGACGCCGTGGACGAGGTCTACGCGGCCTATCGCGCGCACTATCACAGCCGACTCACCGACCGCCTTGCCCGGCTTTTCGACTGGCCCGACAGCGAGACAGCGCTGAACCGCCTGAGGAGCGAGCATTCCCTCCACGACGAGGTGCCGATCGAGTTCATCGGCGTCTGGGACACGGTCGACGCCGTCGGACTGCCCTTTGCCTTCGCCGAGGCCATCAACTCGCTGATCTACCAGTTCAAGTTCCCGGCCTGCCGACTCGGGAGACACGTCAAGAAGGCCTGTCAGGCGCTGTCCATCGACGATCCCCGGCTCGCGTTCAGTCCGGTGCTCTGGAAAGGACCCGACAAGCGCGTCGAACAAGTGTGGTTCGCCGGCGTACACTCGAACGTCGGCGGTGGCTACCCGAAGCAGGGCATGTCGCTCGTGGCGCTGGATTGGATGCTCACGCACGCCGAGGCGCTCGGCCTTCGGTTGCAGCACGCCGATCGCGAGCTCTTCCGCGGCCATGCGACGGTGGACGACTTGATGTACAACCCGCGAGCGGGATGGGGTGCGCTCTACCGGTGGGGACTGCGTGACATCAAACGGTACTGCGAAGAGAACGGCGTCCGGCCGGCGATCCACTTGAGCGTCGCCGAACGGATCGCGCACGGCACCGACGACTACGCGCCCGGCAACATCCCGCCTGGCGTCAGCGTCGCATTCACGCCGATCGACGCCGGCGCAGACGACTGCGACCAGAACATGCGGCTGCTAACCGACCAGGCCAGGATTATGGAGCAGGCGCTTCACCAGGCACTGGGGTGCCGATATCTGCTTGCCGAGGCGAGCGCGGCGATCCGCCAGGCCGATGCTTCGTATGCGTTGTCGATGATCGCATGCCTGCTCCTGGGGACTGGCTTCTCTCTCGTGGCCGCAGGCGGATTGTTCACAGAATCGTGGACGCTGATGCCTGGCTGGCTCACGGTCAGCGCCGGCCTGGCAGGGTTGGGCGTGGCTGCCCTGCTCGCACGCGCATCCGACCGATCCCTCGATGACACGTTCTCGGGGTTCTGGCAGCGACACCAGGAAGGGCTACGTGCCGCGTTGAAGCACTGCAAGACGGAAGCACGCCGGGAGGCGGCGCTGTTCCGCAGTTCCACCAGGGCCAGGGAAATGGTTCGAAAGGCGTCGTGACCGGTTTACGTCGACGTCCAGAGCATCGCGACCGGTGATATCCGAAACAGATCGCCAGCCGCGATGGTGGGTGACTCGTCGCCAGACTGCACCTCAACGACTTCCCCGCTCAGAAGATTCCTGAATCGTGCCTCGCGTGTTTCACGCGGCAGCGTGACGGCGGTGTCGGCCCAGAACTGGGCATCGAGAGGCCACGACCGATCCCACAGCGCCTGCCCGAGCAGCCTCGGCACGATCGTGACCAGGCGCGCGCGCGGCGATGAACGCATGAAAGCCACGAGGTTCGGCGATCGCTCGCCTTTCGAGGACAGCGGTTCATACGAGCCGCCCCTGAAGAGCTCGTGCTCCCGCCGCCGGAGCCGCAGACCGCAGGCGGTGACAAACAGCTTGATACGTCCGTCGGGCCACTCGCGCATGAGCTCGCTCACATAACCGGCCAGACCCGCAACCGCTTCGCCATCGGCTGCCTGCTCAGTGCGGACGATCCACGGACAGATGTCTTCCAGAAGCGCACGGCGATGTTCGAAGTCGACGGGCCGGCGATTGTCGGGATCGGCAAGCGCGAGATTCCACAGCTCGCTTCCCTGGTAGATGTCGGCGACACCCGGCGATGCAAGCTTCAGCGCAAGTTGAGCGAGCGAGTTGATCATCCCAATCGCCGCGACGCGACGGGCAAAGGGCACGAACTGCGCGAGGAACGCCGCCGCCGAAGGCCCGGTGAGCGTCCCCTCCACGAACCGCTGCACCGCCTCGTCATAGCCGCTCATCTGCGACAGCCAGCTGGTGAGTCGCTTGGCCTCCTTCGTCGCCTTCTGCATGTAGCGCCGCGCGCGCTGCACGAACTCCGCCGGAGCCTCCGCCGGCAGCGGGGCATCGGCCAGCTCCGCCGGCCACGCGCCGAGCAACGACTGATAGAACAGGTACTCGTCGTTGCGGTCGGGCGCCGGCTCGCGCTCGACGACTGTCCGCCGCTTGGCGTTCATGCGTGTCCACGTCGCGACCGCGTGGCGCCAGGCGTGAGGCAGCTCTGAGATGACGTCGATCCGCACCCGCGCGTCCTCACCGCGTTTCGTATCGTGAGTGGACGAGGCGTTCATCTCGAACGGCATCCGCTCCAGCCGCACGCGATTCCCGGCATGGAACTCCTCGACTGATCGGCCGAATCGCGCCGGGTTGCCGCCCACTTCGTTCAATGACAGCAGCGGCACGTAGCGGTAGAACGCGGTGTCTTCGACGCCCTTCGCCTCGACCGGCGCGCTGAACTGCTGGAACTTCATCGCGAATGCCCGCCGCGGCGTCAGCCAGGCGTCGGCATCCTGCTCCGCCGGCGCCCGTTCGCGCTCGGCGAGCAGCACGCCCCGCAGGAAGTGAAAAGCAGACGAGGGCATCACCGGATTGCGCCGGCGAGCCTCGTCGGTGGCGAAGTCGATGGCGTCGCGATCGGCGGCCGAGAATCCCGTCTGGGTCACGTAGGTTCGATAGATGGGCAGGCAGGCCACGGTCTCAATCAGCGCCCGTCGCAAGGCGGTGAGCGTAAAGTCGCGGGTCGAGCGGTCGGACGCGGCGATCTGTTTCAGCGCCCGCGTCAGCACCGTCAGCTCGCTGGCGAGCGAGCTGGTCATGATCAACCGCTTCGAGCGATACCGCTCGATCTCGAACGGCTCAGGCCGGCCGACGATGCGCTCATAGACACGGAGAACCGCACGCTGGTTGGCGGTCTCGACGAAGATACCGTTGACGACGTTCATGAAGCCGTAGCCGGTAGTGCCGGCGACGGGCCAGTCCGAGGGCAGCGTTTCGCCATCGGCCAGAATCTTCTCCGCCGCCACATAGAGCGGCTGCGGCCCCTCGGACGCCCATTCTGTTTTCCCGAGCGCCTGCCGGGCCGCCTCCTGCAGACGGCGGAAGTACTCGCCCGGGTCGAACAATCCATCAGGATGGTCGACGCGCAGACCGGTGACCCGGCCCTGGGCCACGAGTTGCAGCACGAGACGATGCACGTCGTCGAATACCCGGCGGTCTTCCATGCACAGGCCGCCGAGATCGTTGACGTCGAAGAAGCGGCGGTAATTGATCTCGTCGAAGGCCGTCCGCCAGTGGGCCAGGCGGTACGGCTGTCGCTCGAGCAGGTCGTGCAGACGGTCGAAAGTCCGCGGCTCGCCGGCCGTTCCAGTCCATTCCTTCACCACGTCGTCGATCCGGTCTCGAATCGCCGGCGCGGCAGAGACGAGGGCGGCGAGCTGTTCGGTGGCATGTGCGCTGATGCGAGAGCGGCGCTCACGCTCTTCAGCGGTGCGGTTCGAGAAATCGGGCAGACCGGCCAGGATGTCGATGATGACCTGAAGGTCCTGGACCCGCTCTGGCCTGCTTCCGTCGGCGGCTTCCGCGATCGCGCGCTCGAGCAGAACGCCGACCGATTTCGGATCGAGCGGCAGCTCTCGATCGAAGTAGCGAATACCGAATTCACCGTTTCCGAACGTGAGCTTGATGTCGCCGCGTTCGAGCGTGTCGCCGTAGCCGTCCTGGAGGATTGGCAACAGCACTCGATTGTCCAGCTCGGGCGCCAGCGGATGCCAGTCGATGTCGAAATAGCCCGCGTACGGCGAGCTCGGACCGTGCATAAGGACGCTGCGCCACCAAGAGTTCGTTCTGGGGTCGAGGCCCATGTGATTCGGCACGAAGTCGAGCACGAGCCCCAGGCCCTTTTCGGCCAGGCCGGCGGTCCAGGCATCAAGCGCGGCTTCGTCGCCAATCTCGGGATTCAAATGGCCGTGGTCGCAGATGTCATAGCCATGGAGACTGCCTGGGCTGGCCTTCAGGAACGGCGAGGCGTAGACGTCGGTCACACCCAGAGCGTTGAGATAGCCGGTGATCGCTCCCGCGTCAGCGAACGTAAAGTCCGCATGCAGCTGCAGGCGGTAAGTGCTGACAGGAGAGCGCATGGGCCCTAGCGTAGCAAGCGATGTTCCGCTGAGCTCGTTGGCCATGGTAGCGGTATGAGTTGTGCTTGCACCTGAGCAGATGGATCGAACCGCCAGCGCTGTTGCCCGCCGCCTGCCGGTCGGCGCGGAAGCCTCAGCAGTACGGGCGGGCGTTCACTTCCGCATCTGGGCTCCGAACGCCAAGTCCCTGCACGTCGTGCTCGGGGACGACGACCGTGCGTCCGAGACCGCCATGCAGCAGGAACCCAACGGATACTTCTCTGCGTTCGTTCCCGAGGCTGGAGCCGGTTCACTCTACCGCTACCGGCTTGACGCGAGCGACGACAGATACCCCGATCCCGCGTCTCGTTTTCAGCCGCTCGGTCCGCACGGCCCGTCGCAGGTGGTCGACCCGGACGCGTTCAATTGGACCGATGGCGCATGGAAGGGCATGCGCCTCGAGCGCCAGGTGCTCTACGAGCTTCATGTCGGGACGTTGGCAGGCGAAGGGACCTGGCAGGCCGCAGCCTCGCAATTGGCGAGGCTTGCGGAGCTCGGCATCACCGCCATCGAAGTCATGCCGGTCGCTGAGTTCCCCGGCCGATTCGGATGGGGCTACGACGGCGTGGACCTGTTTGCCCCGTTTCATCGATACGGGTCGCCGGACGACTTCCGCGCGTTCGTCGATCACGCGCACAGGCTCGGCGTCGGCGTCCTGCTCGACGTCGTCTACAACCACTTTGGCCCGGACGGGAACTACCTTGGCAAGTTCGCACGCGGGTACCTCTCGACGAAGTACAAGACCGAAT
>JBKPSC010000344.1:0-14076 GCA_046734915.1 Acidobacteriota bacterium
GTTGGCCTTCGACTCCGGCATCTTCGACATTGCATATTCGCTGTCGTCTATCGAGCACTTCGGCAGCATCGCCGGCGCGTCAGCAACCATCCGGGAGATGGGCCGCGTGTTGAAACCCGGAGGCATCCTTGCGCTGGCCACCGAGTACGTGCTGAGCGGGCCGCCGCATGACGAAACTTTTCAGCCGCAGGAATTTGCCGCGCTGCTGAATCAGCCCGGCCTCGAGCTGGTCGAGCCGCTGGACGACAAGGTCTATCGCCGCTACGAGTACAACGCGATTGACCTGTACAAGAACCCCTACCAGACACCGCACATGGTGGTGCGATTCGACGACACCGTCTTCACTACGGCCATGGTGTTTCTGCGGAAGCTGCCGTTCGCAGGCCGTGCGGCATGAGCGTTCCTTTCGGTGAGCGCGGCGGAGCTCTCCGTGGCGCCATCGACGTCGCCTGTGCACGGCTGCCGACTTTCGTCTTTGGAGGGCGGGTCGGTTCGCTGATTCCGGTCTTTCACTTTCACGACGAATCTGCCGGCGACCTCGAGCCCAAATTCCGCTATCTGCGCGAGAACGGCTATCGCACGCTCGACGCCGGCGAGCTGTCGGCCGTCGTCCACAATCGTCGCCCCATCGGCGAGCGCGAAGTAACGCTCTGCTTCGACGATGCGTGGGCCACTGTCTGGATGGATGCGGCGCCGCTCCTTCGCCAGTATGGGCTGCGGGCCATCGTGTATGCGATTCCTGGCCGCGTTGACGATGCCTCGACCGTCCGATCGCCCGGCGAAGGCGCTGGGTCGCTCTTCATGACCTGGCCAGAGCTGCGCGCGATGCACGCCGAAGGCCTCATCGACGTTGAGTCACATACCTGGACGCACGCGCGCATCTTCACGTCGGCGAGCCCCGTCGACTTTGTGACGCCGGGCTACGAACAGCGACCGGTGCTCAATCGGCCGCGGCTGAACGGTTCCGAGTCGGCGCCTCGGTTCGTCGAGGCGACCGAACTGGGCGCGCCGCTTTACGAGCAGCGGTCACGAATGTCTGACGGCCGCCGTTCGCTCGTCCCGCTCGAGGCCCACGCCGCTTGTGTCACGTACGTAGCCTCGCAAGGCGGCGCAGCATACTTTCAGCGGCCCGACTGGCGGAGCCAGCTCACCCAGATCGTGTCCCGACACACGACCGAGGTCCGTCTCGAAACTGACGAAGAACACCAGCGGGCCATCGAGGTCGAGCTCGATCGAGCGCGGGCCGAGCTGAACTCGCGCCTGGCGACTACGGTGCGCCACGTTTGTCTCCCCTGGGGGGTGTCTGGCGGAGTGACAGCCAAGGCCCTTCAGCGTCTGGGCTTCGAAACGGCCATCGCCAACCGCTGGCGGGGAATGTTTGCGGTCCGTCCAGGCGACGACCCCTTTTGGCTCAAGCGGCTGCCGAACCGCTACATCTTGTCGCTGCCGGGCGGCGGCCGCCGGACGTTCTTTTCGTTGAGCCGCGGCCGGTGAGCGCGCAGACTGCGACCGGTCCGACGCAGTTCGGCAACCTCGAAGCCAATCTTCAATTCATCGCTGGCACCGGCGCTCTGCGGCCCGGCGTCCGCGTGCTCGAGATTGGCTCGGGAACAGGTACACTCCTCAGCCGGTTACGTGACCAGGGCTACGATGCCGAGGGAGTGGAGCTGAACGCGGGACTCATCGACGAAGGCCGGAGGTGGCACGGCGACCTGCCGGTGCGGCAGGTGACCGGGACGGCGCTGCCCTTTCAAGACGCCACTTTCAACGTTGTCATGAGCTTCGACGTGTTCGAGCACATACCCGACAGCGACGCACACCTTCGAGAAGTGCAGCGCGTGCTCAAGCCTGGCGGTACGTACCTGCTTCAGACGCCGAACAAGTGGACCAACGTCGTGTTCGAGACAATCCGGTGGCGGAGCTTCACGCGCTTTCGCCAGGACCATTGCTCTTTGCATTCGCTGCGGGAACTGGATCGACGGCTCTCCGCCCACGGGTTTGACGTCCGCGCGTACGACGTTCCCGTCGTGAACGATTTTTTTCGCGAGAAAGTCCGCCGCTACACCGGCTGGCCGGGGACGGCCCTGCTCGCCGTGTTCAATCCAGATCGGCTGCCGTTGGCCCTTCGCACGAATCTTTACGTCGCCGCGACGCTCCCGGTCAGGCGCGCATGACCCCGCGGTCCGACTTTCCGGCGGACGTGCAGGTGGCGATTGTCGCTCACGACAATCTCGACACGCTGAAGGCCACGCTGCAGTCGCTCGCCGATTCCGGATGTCCGCCCGACCGCATCATCGTCGTCGACGTCGCGAGCACCGATGGGACCGGCGAATTCATGGCGGCGGCGTGGCCCGCCGCCCGGGTGATTCGACTGGTCAGAAATGACGGACCGAGTCCAGGGCGCAACGCCGGCATCCGCGCGGCGACCAGTCGCTTCGTTCTGCTCATGGATGCGGACGTCACCGTTGCGCCAGACGCGACGCAGATCCTCCACGCCGCGATGCTGTCAGATCCGCGGGCGAAGGTAGGAAGCCCGATCGTGGTGCACCAGAGCCGCCCCGACGTGATCCAATACGCGGGCGGAGCGCTGCACTTCATTTGTGAGGCGGTGAACCCCTGGATGGACCGGCCGCTCGCAGAACGTGGCGTCGAGCCAGCCGACATCGGGGCCGCGCCCACCTGCGCGCTGCTGCTCGACCGGGAGATCGCGCTGGACGTTGGTCTCTTCGATGAGCGCTATTTCATCGGTAAGGAAGACGGCGACTTCACGCACCGGATCAAGCTGGCCGGCTACTCCATCCTGGAGCTGCCATCGGCCCTCGTTCTCCATCGTAGTCGGCCGCGCGGCACGTGGCTCTTCTACTATCAGATCCGCAACCGCTGGCATTTCATCCTCAAGAACTACCAGTGGCGGACCATCGTCAGCATCATTCCGCCGCTGCTCATCCACGAACCACTTCAGCTCGCCGTGCTCGTTTTGAAGGGCCACGGATGGACGTACCTCAAGGCCGTGGCGGGACTCATCGCGCTTCTCCCGAGCCTGCCGCGCGACCGCGCCCTGGCGAACCGCATCCGGCGCCGGCCGGACCGCGACCTCCTCGTCAGCGGACAGCTGATCGTCCGCGACGATCTCGCCAGCAGCGCGGTTGTCCGCGCCGGCAAGGTTTTCTACGAGCGCGCGCTGTCGGCCTATTGGGATTTTCTGAAGCGGACCGTGTTGTGACCGACGCGTCTTCACCACGGCCACTGCTGCAGAACCTGATGTTTGCCGGAGCCTCCGGCGCCAGCGCGGGCCTCCTGCTCATCCTGTTCGTGCTGGCCGGGCGGATACTGGGCGACGTCGAATTCGGAAAGTTCTCCTTTGCCCTCGCGTTGGGAACCATCTTCGAGACCCTGATGGACTTCGGGCTGCATCAGGTGACCATCCGCGAGGTGGCGCGCGACAAGTCACGGGCGGCCGCCGTTCTGCATCACACGCTCGGCATCAAGCTGCTCTGGACCGCCGGGGGCCTTTCCGCGCTGGTGATCACCGCCACGCTGCTGCGGCCCGAGCGCGACGTCCGGCTTGCCTGCTATCTGGTGGGCGGCGCGCTCGTGGCGCGGTCGTTCATGTTCACGATCCGCGGCGTGCTGCAGGGGCTCGAGCGGTTTGGCTGGGACAGCATCGTCGTGCTCGGCGACCGCGGACTGCTGCTTGTCATCGGTGCAGCGGTGCTCTTGGGCGGCTACGGCCTGCTCGGCTTGTCACTGGCCTTTGTCGTCGCCCGAGGCGCTGCCCTGGTGCTGGGTGCCTGGATGACCCAGGCACAGCTCGGCGGCGTCGACGTCAAGTACGATCGCGACGTCTGGCGCGAGCTGCAGCGCAGCGCCGTGCCGTTCGGGTTGTTCCTGGTCGTTCTCAATCTGTACTCCTACATCGACAGCGTGATGCTGGGCGTCATGCGCGGCGACGTCGAAACCGGTGTCTACGGCGCGGCTTACAAGGTCTACGAGGGGGTTGGATACTTGCCCGGAGTGATCGCGTCGGTCCTCACCCCACGCCTGTCGAGTCTTTATGTCACAGACAGGCAGTCGCACCGCCGGCTTGTGCTGGCCGGTCTGGGTGGCTCGATCGGCCTCGCCCTCGCCGTCACGCTCGTGGGGTACTTGATGGCCGAGCCAGTAATGGTGCTCCTGTTCGGCCCGGAGTTCGCGGTGTCGGCCGACCCCTTCCGGATACTATGCCTGGGGCTGGTCTTCGTCTTCGCCATCTGGACCTTGCACGCTACGGCGATTTCAGCCAACAAGGAGCGCCTGCTCGTCCGCGCCGCGCTCATCGGGCTCGCCGTCAACGTCGCCGTCAACCTGTACGCGATTCCGCGGATGGGCGCCAACGGTGCGGCGCTCGCTACGGTCGTCGGTGAGCTGGTCAGCTTGATCGTGCTGATCGCTGGTCTGGTGTAGCGATGCGACGCGCGCTGTTCGTGCTCCTGTTCCTCTCGTACGCGTACTTCTACCAGGCCGGTGGCTGGAATCAGAATTCTCGATTCGCCCTGGTGCGCGCAATCACGAACGACTGGTCGCTCCGCATCGACCCTTATCAGCGGAATACCGGAGACAAGGCCATCTTTGAAGGGCACTACTACTCGGACAAGGCGCCGGGGCTGTCTCTTCTGGCGGCGCCGATCGTCGAGCCCGCCAGGCTCGTCTTCATGGCTGCCGGCGGCGATCCGGAGACCTTCGAAGGACTTGCGCTGCTCTCTTATCTCGCCACGGCCCTTACGGTCGGCCTGGTCACCGCGTGGGCCGGCGTCGTGTTGTACGACGTGGCATTGAGTCTGGGAAGCTTGCAAGGTGGAGCGCTCTTCGCGGCCATGGCGTTGGGACTGGCGACGCCGATGTGGTGGCTGGCGACCACGTTCATCGGCCACGCGCTGTCCGCTTCCTGTCTAGTGTTCAGCTTCGCCGCCGCATGCCGGATTCACGCGGATCGTCAACCAGCGAACGATAGCGTGAACGGGTGGATCATCGGTCTGGGCGCGGGATGGGCGACGGTGTCGGAGTTTCCGGCGGCCATTCCGGCTGTGCTCTTTGCGGCCTGGACCGCAACCAGTGCGATGCGTCTCGGACGCGACCGGGCCAGGCGCATTCTCACTGCGCTCGCCTGCGGCGCCGGCGCGACCGCCGGCGTGCTGATGATCTATCAATATGCGTGCTTCGGCTCCCCGTTCCACCTGGCGTATTCGAGTGAAGAGGGATTCGAGGGTCTGCAGCAGGGGTTCTTTGGCATCACCCTGCCGACTGCCCACGCCTTGCAGCAGGTCCTGTTCAGCGAGTTTCGCGGCCTCCTCCCCCTCTCGCCGCTGATGATCGTGGCGCCGGTTGGACTGCTCATGTACCGGGAGGCGCGAACGCCAGCGGCGATCGCCTTCGTCGTCGCCTTGTTCTACATTCTGCTCAACGCGAGCTATCACTACTGGGAAGGCGGCTGGTCGCTCGGGCCCCGCCATCTCTCGCCGGCCTTGCCTTTCCTGTGTCTCGGGCTGGCGCCGCTCTGGAGTCGGGGTGGGCGCGGCGGCCGTGCCGTCCTGCTGGCGCTTTGGCTTGTCAGCGCTGGCGTGTCACTCGTGGCCGTGTCAACGATGCCGCAGCCGCCGGCGAACGTCTCCAGGCCGATGCGCGATCTCGTCTGGCCGGCCTTTCGTGCGGGCGATCTGGCGCTGAACACGCAGACATTCGTGCATTACGCGATCGATCCAGGGCAATGGCGGACACACGAAGATCCGAAAGCCGCGTTCAACCTGGGCATGAAGCTGGGACTCAACGGGCACGCCAGCCTCGTGCCGCTGGTCATCGGCTGGGCGCTTTGTGCGTGGTGGATCGTCGGCGAGATGCGGCGCCAGCGCGCGGTCAGCGTCGGCCGCGGCGCAGACGGTACTTGAGGATGCACCACACGGCCCGCACGCCATCTTTCCAGCCGATCTTTTTTCCCTCGGCGTAGGTGCGGCCGGCGTAGGAAATGCCGACTTCGTAGATTCGGCAGTCCAGCGCCGCGACCTTCGCCGTGACTTCCGGCTCGAACCCGAACCGGTTCTCCTCGATTCTGATCGACTGAATGATCTCCCGCCGGAACATTTTGTAGCAGGTTTCCATGTCTGTCAGGTTCAAGTTCGTGAAGGCGTTGGACAGAAGCGTGAGGGCCCGATTCCCCAGGTAGTGCCAGAAGTACAACACGCGATGGGAATCCCCACCGACGAAACGTGAACCGTAGACGACGTCTGCCCTGCCCTCCTCGATCGGCTTCAGCAGCTTGAAGTAGTCTACGGGGTCGTATTCGAGGTCGGCATCCTGAATGATCACCACATCGCCGGTGGCCGC
The DNA here is from genome assembly GCA_046734915.1 of Acidobacteriota bacterium. Classification (GTDB taxonomy): domain Bacteria; phylum Acidobacteriota; class Vicinamibacteria; order Vicinamibacterales; family CAVVIG01; genus VFZL01. The sequence continues at coordinate 6,358 of JBKPSC010000344.1, forward strand.
CTGGATGCCGGTTCTGAGTGCCGCGCCTTTCCCTTGATTCACTGCGTGCCGGATGATCCGAAGATCGCACAGGGGTTGAAGCGACGCCAGGCGTTCTGCGGTCCGATCCGTGGACGCATCGTCCACTACGATGATCTCCTTGTCGAGTGCAACGGCGCGCACCCGCTCGATGACCGTGAGAATCGTGTCCTGCTCATTGAACGCTGGGATGACGACGGAGAGTCGCATGTCAGCGACTTTAGCGGAAGACGAATGGCCAAGTCACAAACGGCGCCTGTGTCGGCGGCGCGGACTCGAGTGTTGCTCTGATGCTCGTATTGAATGTCTGGGCGATGAGCTCGTACCCACTTGCATTCGGATGCATCCCGTCTGTGGCCAGAAGCGAAAAGTTGCCACTGAATGCCTGGAATACGTCGACCAGCGGAACCCCTTCGGACAGGGCCAGCAATCGAATTTCGGCGTTGAGAGAAGGGACCGTCTGGTACCCCTGAGCCCCCCGAAAGCCCGCCGGATTCATCGGCGGCACGGTTGCCAGGAATATCCTGATATTCAGGTTTCTCGCCACGCCGATCATCCGCCGCAGGTTTGCAATGGCTGGCGGAATGCCGAGCGGGTTGCCGCCTGTGCCACCAAAGATGTCGTTCGATCCCTCCATGAGGAGGATCACTTCATAAGCACGCGACGATGCGAACGACGTGAAGCGAACGAGCGTTGCGGGGTCGCCAGCCGTTTCGCCCCGGTTCCCGGCGTTCAGCATGATTATCTGCTGCGTGGTATAGCGAGCACCGAGCGTTTGCTGCAGGACCGTCGGGTACTCCCGCCCGATAAGAACGACCGCCGGAAATGACCATCCCAACAGAGCGCCTGGCGCTGCGCCGAGGGTCTGTGTATTCCCGTCCTCGCCAAGCGTGATGCTGTCGCCGAAGGCCATGAACTTCGTCAGGCTGATCTTCGCCGGACTCTGCACAACCACCGGAAACGTACAGCTGCTCGTCCGTTGACGGGTGTCAGTCGCCGTGCAGGAGACGTTGGTGGTGCCGATCGAGAACGTGCTTCCGCTGACGGGTGTGCAGCTCGTTGTCACGGGCGACGCACCGTTGATGACCGACGGCGTGCCATACACGACTGGAACGGCGAAGCCCGTCGGAGACACCTGTGTGACCGGCGCCGGACAAGTGATCGTCGGCGGATCGGTCGTCGGCGGCTGCGGCGTTGGCTCCATCGGCGACGAGCATCCGACGAGAACCAAGAGCACGCTGGCGGCGATGGCGTTTGGGAAAAGTCTGGCTGGCAGGAACAAGCTCTTGAATAAAGATAGCAAAAATGCCTGGACCCGGGAAATGCCCGGGTCCAGGCATCAGCAGCCGCACGCTGCGGGCGTCCGGATTAGGGGAAGCTCGCCGTGACCCCGTCGGCTGGGAAGGGAATCATCAAGATGTTCGAGCGCTCTTTGACTGGTGCGTTACTGTCGACGCGCGTCGAACCGGCAACCACCATGAAACCGACTTGCTCACCTGGTCGGGGAACGTAGCCGGTCATCGGCGCCCAGTTGTTGTTGTAGAACCACCCGGGTCCGATGGCGGACGGCGCGCTGAGAGCCTTGTCGGTCTGTGCCGGACGCCAGCGTTCTCCGCCTGTCGCGTACCACTGACCGCCGATGTTGAAGAACACCCACAGCGTCATCTCCTGCAGAGCTCCGCCGATATCCACGCCCGGCCATTGACCGGTCTTCGTGTGCTCGAGATGAATGTTGCCGGGGCTGAACCGCAGCGATGTAATCCGCGACGTGACAGCCCAGGAGCGGACGTCGGGGCTGCCGCCGACGATCTGAACGTTTCCAAGACCGTCGAAATCCGCCGAGCCCGCGCCGCCACCGGGGCTGGAACCGCCGCCACCAACGGGTCCGGGTAGAGTCGGCGCCGCCGGGGTCTGAAACGACTGAACGGCACTCCACGGTCCGACGGTCGCGCTGTCATATGCGCGCGCGCGCCACGAATACTGCTTTCCGAACGCGAGCACGCCGGGAGGCACGGCCACGGTAGTCTGTGCGCCGCCGCCTTCAGGCACGTAGAAGCCGCCGTCTGGAAATGCTCCATTCGCTTCGACGACGGTGATCTGGTAGTAAATCGCGCCGATCGGTCCGGATCGCGGTGCGTTCCCAACGACGAGTGGTGGAACCAGCGTGGGCAATAGCTCGCCCGCCGCTGGTGAAAGCAGCGTGGGCGCCTGAATGACAACCGGCGTAAAGACCGAGAACGCCAGGGTGGGCGTGTAGGTGCCTGTGTTCGCACCATCCTGTGCGAGGGCGCGCCAGAAGTACGTCCTCCCGGTGGGGAACTCGGGAAGAACCACGCTCGTCTTGCCATTGCCAGGCTGAATGCCGGCCTGCGAGAACACCTTCGTCGCAAACTGCGCGTCGGCGGCGACCTCGAACAGGTAGGTCAATGGCCGGACGCCGTTGGTCGTCGCGTTCTCGACCGAGAGCGTGATCGGTTGCCTGGCGAATTCGATCCGGCTGCCGGCGACGGGTTCGAGCGACTTCGGCCCGGTGATATTGACGCCGGGAATGGGACCCGCGACCGAGGGGCTGAGCGGATTCGAACTCTTTTTTACTTCACACGCCGTCACGAGGACGGCGACCGTCATCAGACTGCACGCCTTCAGCGACTTGTACATAGCGCACCAGGCGCGCCTGCCGTCGAAGCGCAGGCACGCGCAACTCCGTGTATCGGTACGTAGATTCCGGAAGCTTACCTTTCGGTCCGGCCTGGGTGCCTGACCACCGCTTCCGTTGAGGGGTTGCCTTGCGGGGAGATGGAGTATACCAGAGCGCTCACTCGAGTACAACCCGGACCTGGCAGCCGAGCTGGCGCGAATCTGATGACGCCGGATCGACAAGCGCGGGACGGAACGACGAACTCGACTGGACTTCGATGGGGACGATCCGCTCCCCCGCTGGCAGCGCGACTCGAACGGTCGTCGTCTCTTCGGGGCTCATTGCCAATTCCACAGGCTTCGATCCGACGACCAGAGAAACCGTCGCTGGCCGCGGGCCGACGTGGACCGTCACAACCGCCGTCCCCGCGCCTGCTGGCGCGAGCAGCAGTCGGCCGCGCGCCGTGTCCTTTGTCCAGAACACGCCGCGCTCTGGGAACGTGTTCTCGTCCATGTAGGCGACGTAGGCATGGGGGCGGTCATCGAACCCCTCCACGGACCGCACCGTCCCCTCTGGGCGATCGCCGGATGGGTCGACATAGCGCGCGGCGATCTCCAGACGACGCATGGCGGCCGCCGCGTCGCGATCGGTGAGCTGCATCCACATCAGCGGGACCCCGATCGGAAGATCGATGTCGAGCTCCGTAGGATTGGCGAGTGGCTCTGCGGTTCGCGCAAGCTGGTAGCCGTTGCCGATCGCGGCCTGGTACGCTCCACGCTGGATTCGCTCGCCGTCGAACCACACGCGTGCGTTGTAACGGCCTGGCGGCAGCCGCAGCGGACTCGTGACGCGGCCAATCGGATCGGGCTCGGCGTCCGGCTGGCGGTCGAAGGTGAGCGTCAAGGCACCCAGCCAGGCCTGCGGCGACAGTCGTGTCATGTTCGCGTAGTCGAACGCGCGAGCACGCTGCGGGTCGAAGCGCTCGAGCAGATCGAGGACGCCGCGAGTCCGTGCGCCGATGCGCGCCTCCCCGCTGGCGGTCGTTGCAAAAGCGGATGCGGCAACGGCAAAAGTCAGGATCTCGGCAAAGACAATCCAGAAGGCTCTGCGAGCGAATCTGGCGATCACGAGGCCAGCACCGATCGCCAATCCCGCCGCAGCCCCCCAGGTCGCCAGCCGCAGCGCTGGCGTCAGCCAATTCTCCTCGGTGAAGGTCGGAAACGCCGCGGCGAGCGGTGCGCTGCCCTCGATGGCTTCCAGCATGCGAGCGAACCCATGTGGCTCGCTGAACAGCATCAAGCGGTCCGTTCCGAATGCGCCGCCAAGACCGATGGTGAGACTGACTGCGCCAAGCAATTCCCACGTCGCCCGAGCGGCGAGGCTTCGTGTGTTCATCACGCCCGCCGCCACCATCGGCGCGAGGAGCGGGACGACGGGGACGAGGAATCGCGCCGGCGCGCTCGAGCCTCCCCACCACATGTAGAGTCGCGCAGAGCTCAAGGTATAAGCCGCTGTAAGAGCGAGAGATGCCACCACCGTCGCCTGCCAGCGGCCGTCCCTGGCGAGCAGCCAGGCTCCAGAAACGGCGAGCGCATAGATCGGCGCGTAAACGAGAAGCCCGAATTTCGGATCGAACAGCAGCCCCAGCAGACTCCGCGGCACGTTTTCGAGCCGCACGAACTGCGCGGTGTATGCCCCGTACGGCGCTTGCGGATCGAAGGTGCCGTAAACGATCTTGAAAAACGCGAGCCACACGATGAGGCTCACACCGATGGGCAGCAGCAGCGCCACGCCGGCCCGCCAGCGGTTTCTCAATTGCCACAGGAACAACACCGTCAAACCAGTAACGAGGACACTGAACTTCGTGTGCAGCCACGGCAACAATGCCAGGCAGCAACCTCGCCAGAGCCAGGTTTGTCGCGCGCGCACTCGCGTCTCGAGGGACCAACTGACGGCCCAGGCCACGATGGCGGCTCCGGCCATCTCGGGATAGATCGCCCACGCATGCGGGATGAACGGAACCGTGATGCAGGTCGCCAGCCACGTCAACCACGCGACCGAGGGAGTCGACACGCGCGCCGCGGCATCGAAAACAGCGAGAGCTGTCAGCGCCGCGAGCAGGCACATCGTCAGGACAGCGCCATCTGCGCCGGCGAGCGCGTATCCCGGCAGGATCAGTGCTGAGAGGCCGGGCGCGTGAATCGAGTAGATTTCGCCGTTGACTCCCCGCTGGAGATAGTCCGGTCGGAGATCAGCAGCGAAGAACGAGCGGTAATCTCGAGACGCGTGGTTGTTTTCGATGCGCAGATCGTGATCGACGAGCAGGCTGTGCGTGATGACGAGGTAATGCGGCTCGTCGCCGCTCAATCCGACGACCGCCCGGGCATGCAGGCCAAAGGCCGCGTAGGTGACGAACGCGAGCACGAAGGCAGTTGTTCGGCCGGGCAGCGGCCACGGACCGAACCGCGGTCCAAGCCGGACGGACACGCCGATGAGGGCCACGACCGCAAACGTCCAGCGAAGCGGGCCGGCAAGCGCCACAAGGAGCGGCATCCAATCAGGCAACCATGGCCAGTACGGAAGCGTCCACGCCCACAGCACGTTCAAGGGCGCGCAGACATAAGCGAGTCGTTCCAGCCGCCCGGTGCGCGTGGCGATCGCCACAAGCGCTGCTGTCACGAGCGACAGTCCGGCTGCAAGCCAGAAAAAGTGGTAGAGCGGCGCCAGGACGGCAATGCGGTGGGGACCCGATCGAGGCCACTCGACGATATGGACAGAGGCTGGAAGAAGCCAAAGCGCGATGGTCAGCGCCCCCGCCGCCGCCGCGATGATCAGCGCCGGCGGCAGAGCTGGGCGACTCACTCCGGCCCGCTCGGGCAGTGTCACGCCGGCTTCCTCAGCACCGCCATGTAGTGTGCCGAGTAACGGCGCAGGCGCGATCGCTCCAGCCATCGCTCGAACGGTGCCAGCCGGGTCACGATCGATTCGGGCATGAAGTCGGGGAAGAACGTGAAGTAGACGATCTCGACAACCGGCGTGTCGGTATAGGTCGACAGCCTGTCGGGAAGCAGCCACCGCTCGAGACCCTCGTCGATGCAGTTCAGCGAGGGGAAGATGTACCCCATGTAGAACCTGAAGAGCACGTTCGTCGTGTTGATCTCATGGAGAAAGACCAATCCTCCAGGCTTGATCACGCGGAGCAGCTCGACGAAGGCGCGCCGCTGGTCCTCTACTGAGGGCAGATGGTGCAACACGTTGATGGTGTAGGCGAAGTCCACAGTGGCGTCGGCGACGGGTATCGCCAATGCCGACCCGATGCGAACCAATGAGGCATCCCTCAGATGGTGGGCGGCGCGATTGACCTGACCTGCCGCCAGGTCGAAGCCTGTGACTTCGAACCCCTGCTCCCGCATACTGCCGACATACCAGCCCTGTCCGCAACCGACGTCAACGCCCCGCCGCCCGATGCCGTGTCGTTCGAGACAATCACGCATCAGCCCGGTCTTGCGCGCGACCAGGGCGCGCCGTCGCGCCTCGGGAATCTGCACGTCGTAAGCATTCGCGATCGCGTCGAAGTGGTCCCCGGCTGGGGGAAGCTGCGACCGCAGATGCAGGAAGACGAACACGAGTCCAAACACGGTCGATACGCCGGCTGTCGCCATCCGACCGGCAAACACCACAAAGGCACTCAACGCCGGGTCGATGCCAGCCGTCTGCAGTTCTTCGATGAGGCGCCCGCCGGCAACGACCACCCCGCCCGGCGCCAGCGTGATGCCCGCAATCAGGGTGGACGAGCTATAGGCGAGGATGGCGCGTGGCGCGGGAACAGCCTGTTCGGCGCCGACGATCAGCAGCCAGAAGCCGAGCGCCGGCAGCAGCCACCCCGCGAGGCTCACGGCAAACGCGACGGCCCACGTACGCGTCGCAGCCAGCCGCGGCAGGCCGGGCACGATCCGCATGCTGCGAATCCGGCCCACTCGATTGACGACAGCAACGATCGCCTGCACCGCTGTGAAACGCACTCGTTGTAGACATCCAAAAGCGATCGCGGTGGCAAGGGCGAGCGCTCCCGGCCAGACGTCGCCGCGCATGAGCCAGAGCACTCCGGCGATGGTCGCCACGGCGACGGCGTCGAGCCACCGCTCCCACAAGTTGACGACCGCTGTGATGCCCGCTGAGACATTGCCTCGCCGTCCGAGGATCCAGCTTCGAACGGCGATCTCCCCGACGAAAAACGGCGCGAGGAGGAGCGCGAACCCTGCCAGGTAGCCGATGTAAGCGTCCCGGATGGGAATGCGCGCCTCGGCGCGCCGCAGCAGGAAAATGAAGCGAAGCGCGCGCAGGCTGATGCTGGCCAGGGTCAGCGCGCTCGCGAGCATGAAGCTGACCCAGAATCTGCCGGATGTTGGTGGAGCCGGGGTACCAAACCGGCCGAACACGAGGATCGTCGCCGCGAGACCCGTTACGAGGACGGCGACAGCCGTCGCCAGGAGCAGCACCCACGCCATGGCCCGCGGTGGACGAGAAGGCGCCCTGGCGCGCGCGGCTTGAGCGATGGGACTCACGGCCGTCTGGTTGGCTGTCCTCGCCTAGACACGATGAAGCTCGCGCGGGCCAGGCGCGACAACGGAGTGTTCGCGAATCTCCCGGATAGCGTAAATCGGCTTGTCTTGAGACTCGTGGTACGTCCGCGATTGCAGCTCAGCGAGCAGCCCGAGCGTCACCAGCTGCACCCCCGTGAACACCAGCAGGATTCCGAAGAGCAACAGCGGACGGTTGGCGATTGATTGATCGCCGAACAGCCGAACGTAGGCGAGGTATCCCGTGATTGCCGCACCCAGGCTGCCCATGGCGAAGCCGATCAGCCCGAAGATCTGCAGCGGCCGCGTCGAGTAGCTCAGAAGGAACTTCACGGTGAGCAGATCGAGAATGACGCGCACGGTCCGGGCGATGCCGTAGTTCGAACGGCCGAAGCGACGCGGCCGGTGGTTCACTTCGACCTCGGCGATCGAGACGCCCTGCTCGCTGGCAATGGCCGGAATGAATCGATGCATCTCCCCGTA
>JBKPSC010000345.1:0-10722 GCA_046734915.1 Acidobacteriota bacterium
GAATTGCAGTGATCTCTTCGCGGACGATCCTGATGCGCGGATGCGATTCGAGCGCCGCGGTGATGGCGCAGGCAAAGCGCTCACGATCCACGGCGAGCGCCGCGCCAGCCGGCACGCGGCAGGCTTCGGCGGTCCGCATCACCAGCGAACCGAGCCGGCGCATCTCCTCTTTCAGCAGGCCAACGGCGTTATCGAGCTTGTCGCCCCGGAAAGAATTGCTGCAAACGAGCTCGGCGCAATCGCCCGTCTTGTGCACGGCCGTCGAACGAACCGGGCGCATTTCGTAGAGGGTGACGTCGAGGCCCTGCGACGCGATCTGCCAAGCGGCCTCGCTCCCGGCCAAACCGGCGCCAACCACTGTGACCATATAGGTGAAGCTTGTCGGTTCCGGGTTCTTAGGTTCTGGGTGCTGGATTCTCAGTTCCGTGGTTCTTAGGTTCCGCGGTTCACGGTTCTGGGTTCTGGGTTCGCGTGCAAGCGACAAGAACCTCGAACCTAGCACCGAGAACCGCAGAACCCGGAACCGACGGCGAAGTCGCCTATGCCGTTTCTGACAGTTCTTCCTGTCGCGAGTAGTCGCAGTCTTCGTTGTTGCAGATCAATTGGCGGCCGTGGCGTTTGGTGATCTTTTCGACGAGGAACGGCGCGCCGCATTTCGGACACGGTTCGGCAATCGGCCGGTTCCACAGAACGAAATCACAGTCGGGATAGTTGGAGCATCCGAAGAACACCTTGCCGCGTTTTGACTTGCGCTCGACAACCTCGCCGCCCTTGTCGGCGTCCTTCGGGCAGGCCACGCCCGTCGTCTTGTGCTTGATGTAGCGGCACGTCGGATAGTTGGTGCACGCCGTGAACTCTCCGAAGCGGCCCTGTTTGATGACCAGGTTCGAGCTGCAGCGCGGACATTTCTCGTCGAGGATCTGATCAGGCTTGGCCGCCTTGAGACTGCCCTGCTTGGTGGCGATGAGCTTTCTCGTCGTCTTGCACTCGGGATATCCCGAGCACGCCAGGAACTGGCCGAAGCGTCCCCGCTTCATGACCATCGGCTTACCGCAATTCTCGCAGGGCTCGATTTCCTCTTCACCGCCCTCGGTTTCCGGCTCGTTCTTCTCGAGTTCGCGGGTGTTGGTGCACTCGGGATAGGCGCTGCAGGCCACGAACGGACCGAACTTGCCCACCTTGATGAGCATCGGCGAGCCACAGCGGTCGCAGACCTCGTCGGTCTTGATGCCCTCCTTGAGGTTCTGCATCTCCTTGCCGGCCCGCGCCAGATCCTTCTTGAACTTCTTGTAGAACTCGGCCAGCGTGCGGACGTAGTCCGTCTTGCCCTGCTCGATCTTGTCCAGGTCGTCTTCGAGGCTGCGGGTGTATTCGACGTCGATGATGTCCTCGAAGCTCTTGCTCAGCAGGTCGCTGATGATGACGCCGAGCGCGGTCGGTTTGAACCGTCCTTCGATTTTGCTGACGTAGTCCCGATCCTGGAGGACGCCGATGATCGACGCATATGTGCTCGGCCGGCCGATGCCGTTTTCCTCGAGCTCCTTCACGAGTGTCGCCTCGGTGAATCGCGGCGGCGGCAGGGTGAACTTCTGTTCGGGACGAAGCGCCTTGAGCTCGAGCCGGTCGCCTTCGGCGAGCGGCGGCAGCACGCCCGAGGCTCCTTCGTCTTCGTCGCCCTTCTCCGAAGACTCCGGTTGCTCCCCTGGTGTCAGGCCGTACGTGGCCATCCAGCCGGCAAACTTCGGCACGGTTCCCTTGACCCGGAACAGGTAGTCACCGGCGGTCACGTCGACAGTTGTCTCGTCGAATGTTGCCGGCGTCATCTGTGACGCCACGAACCGGTTCCAGATCAGGCGATACAGCGAGTACTGATCCGGCGTCAGGTACTGACGAACGCTCTCGGGGTCGTACTGCAACGAGGTCGGACGAATGGCTTCGTGCGCGTCCTGCGCATCGGCCTTCGACTTGAAGGAATTGGGCTTCTCGGGCAGATAGTCGGCGCCAAAGGTGCTCGACACGTGCTCGCGGACGGCCGCCAGCGCCTCGTCCGAGACGCGGACCGAGTCCGTGCGCATGTACGTGATGAGCCCGATCGGACCGTCGACTCCCAGTCCCGGCAGCTCGACACCCTCGTATAGCTGCTGGGCGATCATCATCGTCTTCTTGACCGGAAAGCGCGCTGTCTGCTGCAGCTTCGACGTGATGAACGGCGGCTGGGCGTGCCGTTTCCGCTCCTTGGTCGTGACCGCGCTGACCACCCAGCTGACGCCGTCGAGATCCGCGAGCACCTGGTTCGACGTGGTCTCGTTGCCAACCTTGATTGCCTCGCCGCCCTTCTTCAGCAGCTTGGCGTCGAACTCCGGCGGCACGTTGCCGGCGAGCCGGGCGAAGATGTTCCAGTACTCCTCGGGAACGAACTTCTCGATCTCGCGCTCGCGATCGCAGACGAGCTTGAGGGCCACCGACTGCACGCGGCCGGCGCTCAGTCCGCGGCGGACCTTGTCCCAGAGCAGCGGGCTGATCTTGTATCCCACCAGGCGATCCAGCACCCGCCGCGCACGCTGTGCCGCCACCATCCTGACGTCGATGTCGCGGGGGTTTTTGAACGCGTCCTGAACCGCCTTCTTGGTGATTTCGTTGAAGGTCAGTCGATGAAACTTGCGCTTTTTCCCGCCGAGCTCTTCCTTCAGGTGCCAGCCGATGGCCTCGCCTTCGCGGTCGGGGTCGGTCGCGATGTAGATGTCGGTGGCGTCTTTCGCGGCGTCCTTCAGTTCCTTGATGACCTTCTTCCGGGACACCAGGGTTTCGTAGTCTTCGGTGAAGTCATTGTCGATGTCGACTCCGAGCTTGCTCTTGGGCAGGTCGCGGACGTGCCCCATCGAGGCGACGACCTTGTAATCGCGACCCAGGTATTTATTGATGGTCTTCGCCTTCGCGGGCGATTCGACCACGACCAGTGCTTTTGCCATCGACTTCTGTTGACCTCGAATCTAAGACCCTAGCACGAACGGTCAAGTCTGATGAACCGGCCGCCCCCGGCACGCTGGACTCGCCCGTCCAGCTCGAGCTTCGCCAGTCGAGGCAACAGCTGAGCCGGATCGAGCCCGGAACGCGTCGCAATCGCTTCGATATCAAACGGTTCGCCGGGCACTAGGCAGGCCAGAATCGGGTCCGTGACGCGACCCTCGCGGCAGGGCGGTTGCTCTTCTGACGCCGCCGACCCCCGCCGTGGATTCACGGCTGCACATCCCTGCCCGAAGTTGAGCTCGTCCAGAATATCGTCCGCCGACTCGACGATCTTTGCGCCGTCTCTCAACAGCGCATGACCACCCTGATTGCGTCCACCCAGGACGTTCCCAGGGACCGCCAGAACGTCGCGTCCCTGCTCGAGTGCACACCTGGCGGTGATGAGCGAGCCGCTCTTCCGTCCCGCTTCGATGACTACGACCGCGCGCGACAGGCCGCTGATGATTCGATTCCGCAGCGGAAAGAACCACCGCAGCGGGCGCGTGCCCGGCGCCAGCTCGCTCACAAGTGCGCCCGACGCGGCAATGGTCGCGGCGAGCGGAGCGTGCTCAGGCGGGTACACCACGTCGACACCCGACCCGAGAATCGCGACGGTCGCGCCGCCCGCCGCCAGCGCACCGGCGTGAGCCGCCGAGTCGACGCCACGCGCCATCCCGCTGACGACGACGATGCCTTGGGCGGCGAGGTCGCCGGCGAACTGCTCGGCCACGGCCAGGGCCGACGGCGACGCGGCGCGGGCACCGACGATTGCGACCATCGGCCGCGCAAGCACGGCGGGCGTCCCCTTCAGCCAGAGCAGCGGCGGTGGGTCGTAGATGTGTTTCAACGCCGGTGGATACGCCGGGTCGGTCCAGACAACTGGCGTTGTATCGTTGCGGTTCGCGCGGTCGAGGGCTCGACGGCCGAGGGCAGGCAAACGCTCGAGCATCCATTGGCCCTCTGCGTCGGCCGGAGCAATGGCCTCGAGAATAGCTGCGGGCGACTCGCCTGACCGGAGGCGCTCGCCCACGTCACGCCGCCACGAGAACGGCGCGAGGGACAGGTTCACGAAGTCAGCAAGAGACGACATGCGCGTCCTCCGCGGCAGCGTCCCTTCTGACACAAAAAAGGAGGTTGCCGCCGCCCGTTGCGGGGCTGACCTCCACCTCCATTATACGCGGCTGGAGCGAAGCGTCGCGCGGCGGATCCGACTCGAGAAATGAACGGATTGGCTGACGGAAGAGGACAACACTTACGACAGTTCGTAAACGCTCTGGCGCGCCGCAAGCTGAATCAGGCGGTTTTCATCGTTTTCTACGTGGTACATGGCTTGCTCAGTCTCCGACGAATGTCTGCAATTCCCTTGCAGTCGCGGCCAACCGGTCGCTATAGTGATGACGGTCCTGCCATGAGGCTCTGCGTCGCGGTTTGTCTAAGCCTCTTGCTTCTTGCAGCGTCGGTCGCACCGGCCAGGGCAGACGCGCGGACTGCAGCCAAGGCCGAGGCGCAATTCGGCGTCGACGTCGCCCAGCGCGGTCTCTGGCGTGAAGCGATCTACCGTTGGGAGCGAGCCATTGAGCTCGATCCCACCTACGCAGCAGCGTTCAACAATCTCGCCGTCGCGTACGAGCATGAAGGTCAGCTCGACAAAGCCCGACAGGCTTACGAGAAGGCCATCGCGCTCGAGCCCCAGAACATCCAAATCCGCCAGAACTACGATCTCTTCAAGGAAATCAATGACCGCGCCGTTGAAGACAAAGACAAGCCTTAGGCTGGCGTGCGCCACGGCAACCGCGCTCGGCGCCCTGGCGGTGGCGGCCTGCGGCACGAGCTACTTCGAGATCCCAATCGAGACGCCGATTCAGCCGAAGCTCGATGTCACGCCGTTCCAACGAGTGCTCATCGCCGGCTTCGTCACAGGCGGAACCGACGACGTCGACGCCAATCAGGAGACGGTGCGATTGCTGCGCAGCCAGCTCCGGACGAAGTCCACACTCAAAGTGATCGACGCCGACGTGATGCCGCTCGTCTCTATCGCGCAGGATCAGCAGAAGACGGCTTTGACGGGCGACGAGGGTGGCGCGGCTCCGGCCTCCGACGGCGACAAACCGATGGCGCTCCCTGAGAAAATTCGCGAGGAAAAGGATCTCGAGCCGTACGAGCGGCTATTCGCCAACACCGCCTACTGGAAGCGGATTGGTGAGGAATATCAGAACCCGCTCATCGTGACCGGCACGGTGCTCTTCATGCCGCACTCCCGCTCCGGATTCGTTTCGCGCGATGTCGAGCAATACGACTCGTTTGGCCGCCGCCGCGTGGTCCCGGTCCGCACCTACCTCGAACGGAAAGGATTCATCCTCCGGCCGAAGTTCGTCTTCATCGACGGACGCACGGGCGCGACGATGCATTCGGAGAGCTATCGCGAAGAGGTGCTCTACAACTCGCAGCAGAATACGCCGGCGCTATCGTCGTACTTCGAGTTGATGGATCGCCTGGTGCCGAACTTCCTGACGGCGCTCAGCAGCCAGAAAATTCGCGGTACCCGCGTCCTACTGCTTTAGCGTTCGCTTATCGGCGATCGACAATCACCCAGCTGCCGCCGCGGCGCGCCAGATTGAACACGAGCCGCCGCGAGTCTCTCGTGTGCGCGGCGCTGCCGTCCGCACCCACCGTTGAAGTAATCCAGGTACACGACACGGTCGCCGCGTCACCGGCCACCGCCATCTGCTCGTCGCGGATCTCGATCTGTTGCGCCCCGATGCCAGCAAACGAACGCCGCAACCCCGCCTCGCTCGTGCCCGGGAACACTCGACGGACGCCGTCGACATCGAGCGCAGCAAAAGCACCCGCATAGCTTTGCAGGGCGGCGCGGACGGCGCGCTCGTCCGCGGCCATGGCGGCGACTGGCGCGGCTGGTACGTCCGCGGGCTGCGGGCGCGCGTGTGTCGCGGCTGCGCGAGCATTCGCGGCCTCGTTGTTTGCCGCCTCTCGCGCGCGGGCAGCGGTCGTGGCAGCCGCGGCCGGTGGCGTGGGGGGGCTGTTGAGGGGCGCGGCAGCGGTCCCGGTGAGTGCGAAGAGAGCAACCGCCGGCGCGGGCGCAGGCTTATCGATCGAGGCCGCGCCGACGACGGGCAGTACAGGCGGCCGCACGATGTACCAGAACGCCAGCAAACCGCCCGCGACTGGCATCAACGCCGACGTGGCAAGAAACGCGCGTGAGGCGCGGCCCGGCCAGCGGACGGAGGCGACCGGGGAAACGGCGGGCACAATGGGGGTGACGGCGCCTGATTCGAGATGCCGCACGCTTGCCGCTGGAGACGTCGCCGAACGGAGAGCATCAGCTTCGCTGGCGAAGAGCGACAACGCGTCCCCCGGATCGACGTCAGGCGCGGACGACTCGGTCGCCGCGGGCATCACACGCTCCTGCCGTACCCACTCGGCCGGCGCGCTGACGGAAACCGTGGACAGCTGCCGCAGGCTGTCGAGAAGCTGCAGGCGGAGGGCCGCAGCGGCCGGATGACGCGGATCCAGGGTCATTGCCGCGTCGAGACATGCGAGCGCGCCCTGGCAGTCGCTGTCCGAGAGCAGCTGCACGGCGCTCGCTACTTTTTCGGTGACTGCCGCGGCGACAGCCTCCCGGCGCTCCAGCTCGCGCTGAGCGGCCTCAGCCTGCGCGCGCAGGTCGTCGAGTTCAGGCGTACCCGGTTCCGATTCGAGAAAAGCGTCGAGGCGATCGAGCGCACGCTTGAAGGCACCCTCTTCGATATCCGCGCTGACCGCTGCCGATAACGCGTCAAGGCGCAGCCGGCGCGCCTCGCGTTCAGCCGCCGCGCGCCGCTCCTCGAGGATGACGGTGATTCGATCAAGACAGGCCAGCGCTCCAGCATGCTCGGGGTCCATGACCAGCACTTCTTCGCAGGCTGCAGCGGCCGCGTCGAAATCGTCCCGTTCCATCGCCGCTTCGGCGTCCACGATGAACGCCGCCATCTGGTCGGCTCGCCGGGCGAGGGCGGCTCGAGCGGCCAGTTCGCGCAGAACCGGGCTCGGAGCCGCCGGCAGGGGATCGGCCAAGGCAGTGGTAGCGGCAGGAACAATGGGTGGGACGAGAAGCGCGTTGGTAGTCACGCCCGGCTAGTGCTTGGAAGGCACCCGCCGTTTCAGGACACGCCGGGACGATTCGACGTTTACAGGCGGAAGCCGACAGGATAAGCTATTCCCTTTGCACAGGTGTCGATGATGTACGCCATAGTTCAGGCCGGCGGGCGGCAGCACCGGGTCACCCCCGGTGGATACGCGACCATTGACGGGACCGCACCCGCCGCGGGAACCGAAGTCACCCTCGATCAGGTCCTTCTGGTCGAGCGCGACGGCGGCGAGGTGGTCGCCGGTTCGCCGTTTGTCGCCAACGCCCGTGTTCTGGCGGTCGTCGAGGGCGAGGCCCGCGGACCCAAGATTCGTGTTTTCAAGAAGAAGCGCCGCAAGGGCATGCGCCGGACCAAGGGTCACCGGGCCGTCTTCACGCGCGTCAAGATCAAGGACATCGTCCTCTAGCTCCAGGTCAACCGAGTCATGGCACACAAAAAAGGACAAGGCAGCTCCCGGAACGGCCGCGACTCCCAGTCGCAGCGGCTGGGCGTCAAGGCCCACGACGGCAACGTCGTAAGCGGCGGCACCATCATCGTGCGTCAGCGTGGACGCCGGTTCCAACCGGGGCTGAACGCGGGCCTCGGCAAAGACGACACCATCTTCGCCAAGGTTGACGGCCGCGTGCGGTTCGAAGACCACGGGGCGCGCGGCCGCGTCATCAGCATCCTTCCCCTCGAGTAGGCGTTAGACCGGCGCGTGCCGAGCCGCCTCGCCGGGCGCTTCGATACGAGCCGCGCTTCTTATGTTCGTCGACCAGGTTGACATTCACGTCACGGCGGGCGACGGCGGGCGCGGCTGTCTGGCCTTTCGTCGCGAGATGCGAGTGCCGCGCGGCGGCCCGAGCGGCGGCGACGGCGGGCACGGCGGATCGGTCTACGTGGTCGCCAGTCCGCACACCAGCACGCTCATCAACTATCGCTTCCACCCTGAATTCCGCGCCGAACGCGGCCAGCACGGCGAAGGTTCGAACCGGACCGGCCACAGCGGTGGCGATCTCGAGCTGGCCGTTCCTGTCGGCACGTTGGTGTACGAAAAATCGCTGGATCAGGCGCAGCCGCACCGGCTCCTCGCCGACCTCACCGACGAAGGACAGCGAGTGCTCGTCGCCCGTGGCGGCCGCGGCGGTCTCGGCAACGCGCACTTCGCCACGTCGACCAACCGCGCTCCGCGCAAGGTCCAGCCGGGTGAGCCGGGGGAAGAGAAGGACCTGCGCCTCGAGCTCAAGCTGCTCGCCGACGTCGGCCTGGTGGGGTTTCCGAACGCCGGCAAGTCGACGCTCATCTCACGCATTTCCGCCGCCCGTCCGAAGATCGCCGACTACCCGTTCACCACGCTCACGCCCAACCTCGGCGTCGTCGGATTGAGCGACGATCGCAGCTTCGTCGTTGCTGACGTACCGGGGCTCATCGAGGGCGCGCATCGCGGCCATGGCCTCGGCCATCAGTTTCTCCGGCACCTCGAGCGGACCAAGGTGCTCGTGCACGTAGTGGATGTCTCCGGCGCGAGTGGACGGCCGGCAGCCCAGGATCTCGACACCGTCCGCGACGAGCTCCGGCGGTTTCAGCCGACGCTGGCGGCCAAGCCGCAGCTCGTCGCTGCGAATAAGATGGACGCGGTGACCGACGACACCGACGTGCGGGCGCTGGAGGCGCGTGCCCGCGCCCTCGACCTGCCCTTCTTCGAGATCTCCGCGGCGAGCGGCGCCGGGTTGCCAGCGCTCCTGGAGGCGTCCTGGCACGTGCTCGCCGCCGAACGGGCCGCCGCGGCTGCCGTTCCGATCGAATCCGACGTGGCTGACCGTCGATGAACGCCTCGTCACGACGAGTCGGGATTCTCGGTGGCACGTTCGACCCGATTCATCGCGGCCATCTCGAGATTGGCCGTGCGGCAGAGTCGACGCTGAACCTCGCCCGCATCTTCGTCATCCCGGCGCATGTGCCGCCGCATCGCCCGCATGCGTTCGCGTCGGCCTTTCACCGCTTCGCGATGACATCCATTGCCGTCGCCGGCGAGCCCAACTGGCGCGCGTCGGATCTCGAGCTGCGACACGATGGACCGTCGTATACCAGCATGACCCTCCGACAATTTCACCAGCGAGGCTACCCGCCCTCCGACCTCTTCTTCATCGTCGGAGCCGACGCCTTCCTGGAGATCGCCAGCTGGCGCGACTATCCCAAGCTCCTGGATTGGACGCACTTCGCGGTCGTGTCACGCCCGGGACACCCTGCCGGCGCGTTGCGATA
The DNA here is from genome assembly GCA_046734915.1 of Acidobacteriota bacterium. GTDB lineage: Bacteria > Acidobacteriota > Vicinamibacteria > Vicinamibacterales > CAVVIG01 > VFZL01. The sequence continues at coordinate 9,396 of JBKPSC010000345.1, forward strand.
TAAGTTGCCGGGGCTGGCCGCGCGTATGTCGCAGCCTCCAATCGAGCCCCTGGCGGAGCTGGACCCGTTGATCATTTTGATCGATTCGGCAACGTCCGACGTGTCATCGACGGCGATCCGTCAACGGCGGGCCAGCGGCCAACCGATCGATGGCATGGTGACCCCTGCCGTCCAGCATCATATTGAGCAGCACGGGCTTTACACGTCGGGTACGCCCGGGAGACGACGGAGCGATACCGCGGCGGAAACGGGGGCAGGTACTTTGCATGGCCAAAGTTGACGCACGACGCAAGCCGGCCCGTTTGCCGCGCCAGGTCCTCACGGCGATCAAAGCGGCCGAGGACAAAAAGGCCGAGCACTTCGTCGTGTTGAACCTGCGCAAGGCCGGAGGGTTCACCGATTTCTTCGTCATCTGCTCGGGGACCAACCCGAGGCAGATCCGCGCGATCGCCGACGCCGTGATGGAGGCCCTGGCGGGAGAGAGCGTCAAACCGGCCCACATCGAAGGCTACGACCGGTCCGAGTGGATCTTGCTCGACTACTTCGATTTCGTCGTCCACATTTTCGCGCCGGAGACGCGGACCTTCTACGGCCTCGAGCGTCTCTGGGGCAACGCAGATCGAGTGGAGCTCTGACCACAGCGGCGGCGGCGGCCCGCGGCGCCGCCGACGCCCTGCTCTGCGTGCTCATTGCCCCGGTCTGTGCTGCTTGCGGCAGGCTGCAGCCATCACCGCTCGCCGGGCCGATCTGCGAGATCTGCTGGGCAGCGATTCCCACCCTGCCGCCGCCGCTGTGCGTCAGGTGTGGTGAGCCCCTGCCGTCGTGGCGAACGCTGGACGTCGCCGCGGAGCGTTGCGCCCGGTGCCGCCGCAGCCCCAGCTCGATAGCAACGGCTCGGGCTGGTGGCGCCTACGAGGGCTCGTTGCGCGCCGCAGTGCATGCCATGAAGTACGAAGGGCGCCGATCGATCGCGCGGCGGCTTGCTGGGTTGATGCAAGTACACGGCAGCGTGGTTCTTGCCGGCGTGGACGGCGTGGTGCCCGTGCCGTTGCACCGATCGCGCCTCCGGTCGCGAGGATTCAATCAAGCCGCCGACCTGGCGCGTCATCTGGGACCACCCGTCGTCCACGCGCTCACCCGCGCCCGCGCAACCCTGCCCCAGGCGGACCTTCCGTCCGGACGGCGACATGCGAACGTGCGCGACGCGTTTGCGGCACGGCGCGCGATGCGCGCCTGGCAGGGCGCGACGCTCGCGCTCGTCGATGACGTCTGCACGACGGGCGCAACGCTCGAGGCGTGCGGCCGCGCGCTGCTGCAAGGTGGAGCG
>JBKPSC010000346.1:0-15668 GCA_046734915.1 Acidobacteriota bacterium
CACGACTTCCAGCGCGTCGGCGAAGCCTGGCTGCGCGACGCGGAAGCCGACACGACTCTGCCGCTGCCGGTTGCCGCAGCGTACGCGCTTGCCGTTGACGAATGGCTGAGGATCACGTGATAGAGTTCATTGAAAATTGAAAATTTAAGATTGAAGATTGAAGATTGAAGATTGAAAGAAAGAAAGCAAGAAAGATTGAATGAACGCTTGAAGCTGAATACTAACGAGCAGCAGATCTGAGGATAAGGATGTCTTCCAATCTCCAATCTCCAACCTCAAGTCCCCAGGCTTCCGGAGGTGCTTTGGATCGCGCGACGCTCATTCCGGCCTTGAGCAATGTCGCGGTCCGGCTGCGCGTCGACTCGGTGCGGGCGACGTCTGAAGCTGGCAGCGGCCATCCCACCAGCTGCTGCTCGGCTGCTGATCTAGTGGCAGCGCTCTTCTTTGCGGAAATGCGTTTCGATCCGCACGATCCCCGGCATCCGGGCAGCGATCGTTTCATCCTCTCCAAGGGCCATGCGGCGCCGGTCCTCTACGCGGCGTGGGCCGAGGCCGGGGCGTTCGATCGATCAGAGCTGCTCAAGCTGCGGGAGATCGGATCGGATCTCGAAGGGCATCCGACCCCGCGGCTGCCGTTTGTGGACGTCGCCACCGGATCGCTCGGGCAGGGCATCTGCGCGGCCATCGGCAGCGCCCTGAACGCCCGGCGCGTCAGGTCAGATTACCGGACCTACGTGCTCCTCGGTGACGGTGAGTCGGCCGAGGGCTCGGTCTGGGAAGCCGCAGACGTCGGCGCATACGACAGTCTCGATAACCTGTGCGGCATCACCGACGTGAACGGCCTCGGTCAGAGCCGGGCCACGATGTGGCAGCACGACCTGGAACAGCTCGCGCGGCGCTGGCGTGCGTTTGGCTGGCACGCGATCGCCATCGACGGCCACGACATGAACGCGATACTGGATGCGTATGCCGAGGCGCGGGCGACGAAGGGCCGTCCGACGATGATTGTGGCCAGGACGATCAAGGGCAAAGGCATTTCCATCGCCGAAGGCAAAGACAACTGGCACGGCAAGGCGCTCAAGAAAGGCGATGAGATGAATGCGGCGATCGCCGAGCTCGAGCGGGCGATCGACCCGGCCGCCGACATCGACCTCGCCGGGCAGATCAAGCAGCCGACCTCGCGTCCCGCCGATCCGCCGCCGAAGCCGCTCGCCGCTCCGGCCTATAAGCTCGGCGATCACGTCGCCACACGAGAAGCGTACGGATCTGCGCTCGCAAAGCTCGGTCAAGCCGACGGCCGCGTGGTCGCCCTCGACGCCGACGTCAAGAACTCGACCTTCAGCGACAAGTTCGAGAAGGTCCTGCCGGAGCGCTTCTACCAGAACTTCATCGCCGAACAGGTGATGGTCGGCTCGGCGATGGGACTGGCGGCGCGCGGCGCGATTCCCTTCCCGTCGACGTTCGCTTGTTTCTTGACTCGAGCCGCGGATTTCATCCGCATGGCGGCGATCAGCAACGTCAACATCAAGCTGGCGGGGTCGCACGCCGGCGTGTCGATCGGCGAGGACGGACCATCGCAGATGGCCCTGGAGGATCTCGCCATGTGCCGGGCGCAGCCGAACTACGCGGTGCTGTACCCCTGCGACGCGGTCAGCGCCGAACGTCTCGTCGCCGCCGCCGCGTATCATCAGGGTCCGGTGTACATCAGGACCAGCCGCCCGAAGACACCGGTCATCTACAACCCTGACGAACAGTTCTCGGTCGGCGGACTCAAGGTCTTACGTCAGAGTGGGGATGATGTGGTGACGGTCGTCGGCGCTGGCGTGACGGTGTTCGAGGCGCTCAACGCCCACGATCAGCTGAAGAGCCGCGGCGTGGCCATACGCGTCATCGATCTCTATTCGGTGGCGCCGGTCGATCGCGCCGGTCTGATTGCCGCAGGAAAGGCGACCCGGAACCGGATCGTCACTGTCGAAGACCACTACGCAAGCGGCGGGATCGGCGACGCCGTCGCCGAAGCGGTGGACGACGCCGGCATTCACGTGCATCGGATTGCCGTTCGCGAGATTCCGCGAAGCGGCAAGCCGGAGGAACTGATGGACCGCTTCGGCATCTCCGCGAAGCACATCGTGGAGGCGGTGCTCGCGCAGTCTTAAGTCCTAAGTCTCAGGTCTTAGACCTAAGACCTAAGACCTAAGACCTAAGCCTAAGACGTCGTCCTACCGCGGCCCCCGGCGTCCGCCCTGTGCCCGCCGCTGCTCCATCTGCGTCTGCAGATCCTTGGCCGTCTTCTGCTGGTCCGGCGTCAGGAGTTGCCACACTTCGCCGTGGATGCGGGCCCGAAGCACGGCCATGTCAGCGTCGACGGCCGCGGCCTCGGCGCTCCGGCTGCGAATCGCCGACTCGTCGAACTGATCCGCGGTGACCGCCGCCTGCAGCGCCTTGTGAGCGGTTCCGGCTTTTTCGCCGAGCGCCTTCATCTCGTCGCGGTGCGAGTCCATCACGCTCTTGACCTGCTCACGCTGCGCATCGGTCAGGTTCAATCGCTGCATGAGCATCGGCGGCAGCGCCCCGAACGGTCCCATCGGTCCACCCGGTCCAAACCCGCGGCCCGCGAACGGACGTGGCTCGCCGCTGGTATTCTGAGCGAAGACATATGCGCCCCCGACGCCGACCGCCAGCACCGTGGCCGCGGTGAGAAGCCCCAGACGTTTTGCAATGACGTTCATGACTGTCCTCCAGCGCGGGTGCGATGCTCCGCGCGTCTCTGTGGTCATTGGACGGCCTCGACGTGACCGAAACGTGGACCAACTGTGAAAAAAGCATGACCGCGCCGGCTCGCGTGCTCGTCGTCGAAGACGAGGCACACATTCGTGAGCTGGTGTGCCTCCATCTCAGCCACGAGGGGTATCGGTGTGACGGCCTCGCGGACGGCAAGAGTGCCCTGGAACAGTCAGAGAAAGAGCGCTACGACTTGATGGTGCTCGACGTCATGATTCCCGGGCTCGACGGCGTGTCGCTCTGCCGGGCCATCAGGAACGGCAGGCTGAATCGGGAGGTGCCGATTCTGATGTTGACCGCCCGCCGCGAGGAAACCGACAAGGTCGTGGGGCTCGAGAGCGGAGCGGACGACTACCTCACCAAGCCGTTTGGCGTTCGCGAGCTAGTGGCACGCGCTCGCGCCTTGTTGCGGCGCGTCCGGCCCGCTCCGGCTGCCACCGCGGCCGGAACGGCGCAAGTTGAACCCGTTGGGGACCTGGTCCGAGTGCACGAGATCGAGATAGACGTCCCGCGCCGGCGCGTGCGCGTCAAGGGCCAGGAGGTCGAGCTCACGGATCAGGAGTTCCGGCTGCTGCACCTGCTCGCCACGCACGTCGGTATCGTGTTCAGCCGAGAGGCCTTGCTGGCCAAGATCTGGCGCGGCGACACCTTTGTCACGGTGCGCAGTGTTGACACACTAGTCAAACGCCTGCGGCGGCGGATCGAGGCCGAACCGGCCGACCCGAAATACCTGCTGACGGTATGGGGTGTTGGCTACAAGTTCGCGGATCTCGAGGCTTAAGCCCGCCCCTGCTTTGGCCGATAGTTCTTACAGCGGAGCTGGAGCCGCGTCTCAATTATGTTTCCTCGCCACTGGCAGCCTTCGCGCACGTTCATCATCGCCGCGGCCGTCGCCATCGCCGTTACGGCTGGATTGCAAATGAGCCGGACCAGCACGCCGATGCCGCTGGTCCCGTTCTCGGATTTCCTCCGTGACGTCGAGCAGGGCACGGTCGCCGCCCTCGCGATCGAAGGTGATGTGTTCGAGGTCAAGCGTGCGTCGGGCGAGATCGTGAGAACGATCGCACCCTTCAACTACCTGACGCTGAACTCCAGCGTCGCGGCGAGTCTGGCGCGCAAAGGCGTGCGCATCGACTTCCGTCAGGCCACCGCGCCGCCCCTCGTGACGTACGGCCCGTTGCTGCTCGGCCTCGGTGTGCTGGCGGTCGTCGGCGTGGCGATGTTCAGGATGACCAATGGCCGGGTGCCGGCCATCGAGAGCAAGGCCCGCGAGGCGGAAGCCATCGCCGCGGGGATCACGTTCGCTGACGTCGCCGGTGTCGACGAGGCCAAGGAGGAAGTCAAGGAAATCGTCGACTTCCTCAAGGAACCCGCGAAGTTCGCGGCAATCGGCGGCCGGATTCCGAAGGGCGTTCTGCTGGTCGGACCTCCGGGAACCGGCAAGACGCTGCTCGCCAGGTCAATCGCCGGCGAAGCCAAAGTGCCGTTTCTCTTCTCGAGCGGATCGGACTTCGTCGAGATGTACGCCGGCGTCGGCGCGTCCCGCATCCGAAAGCTGTTCCGCGACGCGCGCCGTCATGCCTCGTGCATCGTGTTCATCGACGAGCTCGACGCCGTTGGCCGGAGCCGCGGCGGACACTCGCTCAGCCACGAGGAGCGCGAGCAGACGCTGAACCAGCTGCTCGTCGAAATGGACGGCTTCGCGCCCAATCGCGGCATCGTCGTCGTCGCGGCGACGAACCGGCCCGATATTCTCGACCCGGCGCTCCTCCGGCCGGGACGCTTCGATCGCCAGGTGACCGTCGGCGCGCCAGACCTCAGGGGCCGCGAGCAAATCCTGCAGATTCACGCCCGCCGGGTAGCGCTCGGTTCGGGCGTCGACCTGCGCCAGATAGCGCGGGGCACCCCCGGTTTCTCGGGCGCCGACCTCGCCAATCTGATGAACGAGGCGGCGCTGCTGGCGGTCCGCGGCCGCCGTGAGGTCGTCACCATCGACGATCTGGAGCAGGCACGCGACAAGGTCTTGATGGGTGTGGAGCGGCGATCGCTCTCGATGAGCGACAAGGAGCGCATCACCTGCGCGTACCACGAGTCAGGGCACGCCGTCGTGGCCGCGGTGCTTCCGGACGCCGACCCTCTCCACAAGGTCACGATTGTCCCGCGCGGGCGGGCGCTGGGCGTCACGATGCAGCTGCCGGACGGTGACCGTCACACCCACTCGCGTGAGTTCCTGGAGGCGCAGATCGCGATCCTCATGGGCGGACGGGTGGCCGAAGAGCTGTTCCTGCACCAGATGACGAGCGGCGCCGGCAACGACATCGAGCGGGCCACCGACATCGCCCGCCGGATGGTCTGTGAGTTCGGTATGTCGCCGCTCGGCCCGCTGGCCTACGGCCATGGGATGGGCGGGGCCGAGAGCGGCCGCGGCGCCGCGATGAGCGAGGCCACCGCCCAGAAGGTCGACGAAGAGGTCCGCGATCTGGTGATGCGCGGCTATGAGGTGGCGCGAACCATCGTCGAAGCCCAGCACGGTTCGGTCCGGGCCCTTGCCGAGGAACTCCTCTCCGTGGAGTCGCTTGATGCAGACGGCATCAAAGCGATTCTGACCGCCAACGCCGCCTAGTCTGACGGCCGACGCTGCCTAGAAGGCGCCGCTTCCACGCTGTGGAGGCGCCCCCCGCATCCGCGCGTCAGCTCCCATCCCCGGGATATACTTCCCCGGCCATCATAAGGGGGCTTCGATGACCGTCAACGAACGCGCGAACGGATCCGTCACCATTCTCGACGTCGCAGGCACAATCACCTTGGGGGAAGGCGCAGACACGCTGCGGGACAAGGTGCGCAGTCTGCTTCAGCAAGGCAGGAAACAGCTGGTCGTCAACCTGGCGGGCGTGAGCTACATGGACAGCGCGGGTCTCGGTGAGTTGGTGCGCGCGCACGCCACGGCGACGCAGCAAAGTGCCGCGCTCAAGTTGACCAACGTGACCAAGCGGCTGCAGGACCTGCTCGTGATCACCAAGCTGTATACGGTCTTCGACTCGTACGACGATGAACCGAGCGCGGTGGCCAGTTTCAAAAACTGACGGCGCTCTCAGTCTTATGTCTCAGGTCTTAGGCTCGGACTGCTTAAGACCTAAGACCTAAGACCGCGCTAGCCCCTAGCGTTAGTTCCCCGTCCCCGCCGCCGGCTTCGGCATTAATCCATTTCTCGTCAGGAAGGCTCGCACGGCGTCCATCGCCCGCAGTTGCTGTGCCGGCGGGAAGCCGCCGTGCTTGCCGCCGGGGATCGTCACGAGCTCTGAGGTGGCGCCCGCCTGCTGGAGCGCCGCGTTGAGCCGTGTGGCCTGCTGATAGGGCACCGTCGGATCCGCGTCGCCGTGAATCGTCAGAATTGGCGGCAGGTCGCGGCCGACGTAGGTGAGCGGTGAGATTCTCTTCGCGATCTCGTTGCGGTCGGGCCGGCTGCCCAGCCACGTCACGGCGTACGCCCGCTGATTGCCTCCATCGAGCAGATCGACCACGTCGGTGATGCCATACCAGTTGACGATGGCCGCGACCTTGATCGGGTCGGCGCCGGGACACTGGCGATCGAGGCCGGCGGATGCCGTCAGCATGCCAGTCGTCAGCGCGAGATGGCCGCCCGCGGAGTAGCCCATGCTCACGATCCGGTTGGGGTCGAAGCCGTATTCCTTGGCGTGCTCGATGACCCAGCGCAGCGCGCAGCGGCAGTCTTCGACCGCCGCGGGCGCTTCGGAGACGCGGGCCAGCCGATACGTGACGTTCACCACGGCGAATCCCATTTCGACGTACGGCAGCAGCCGCAGCGCCACCGATTCTTTCGACCCTCCCGTCCAGCCGCCGCCATGGATGTGCAGGATCGTCGGATGCGGCCCCGGGGCCACCGGCGCATAGACGTCTAAAGTGGCGTTCCAGTTGTTCGCGGTCAGATACGTGATGTTCGGCACCACCCGGTACTCGTTCTGTACCGTTGCGCTCCACGCAGAGGAGCTGCGCGATGACTGCGCGGCGGCCGGCATTACACCGAAGGTGGAGACGAGGAGCATCGAGGCCGCGATCGTTTGTTTCAGCATGCCTGTTCTCCTATTGCCTGGTCGCGGTGGCGTTGCGCCCGATGGACGAAGCGGAGGCACGTTCGACGGTGCGCACGACGTCTTCGGGCAGGAGAAATCTCTCGCGCGCCAGCCGGTCGGCTGCCGCCTTCACCTTCGTGACGTAGTCGTCGTGCGTCGGATAACGTTCTTCGACGGACAGCCGCGGGTCCCCGTTCGCCAGCCGCTCTGCCCTCGTGCGCGCAAAGTCGATCCGCTGCCCCGAGGCGTCGCAGCCGTCGCCCGCGGCGGGACCCGCACGCAGGGCCCAACCGGTGTAGGTGGCGACCGGCACTTCCACATCCACCGTGCGAACGCCAGCGAGGTCGTTGCCGTCGACGTCGGTCTTGGGAACGAGCGCTGGATACGGTGCGCCGACGCGCCGCGGTGGTACGACGCTCAGCACGCCCATGCCGAACGAAGCGCCAAAATCGAAGAGGTCGCCCTCGTGCAGCCGACCGTTGTAAACGACCCCCGGTATTGACGGGAAGCCGACGCCAGACTGCGGCAGCGGCGGCACCAGCGTGCCATTCGCAACCCGCGGCACCCGGCTGTCGGGCGGCTCTTTGCTTTGCGTCACCCAGTCATCCAGGTTCACGAGCAGTGCCCGCAGCGACGCATTGCCGGTCAGGGGGTTCAACGGCTGCTGGCAGATGCCTCGCGATCCCGACGCGCCGCCCGGGCCGTGCGGCAAGCTTGCGAGAAGATAGTGCCGCACGTTCGGCGGGTCAGCGAGGTCCTGTCCTCGCGTGTCGGTGTGGAGCAGTGAGCCGGCCTTGGCCCAGTATTCGTTCTCCGAGTTGACCTCAAACATCTTCGGGCACGTGCCGTTCTGAAGGCACCGCGCCAGGCGCCCATCGGTCAGGCCGGTCACCGGATCGTTAATCACGCGGTTGGCGAATGGGAACTGGCGCTCCGGATACCACCGGCCGATGTGCTGACGGTGCGTCCGTCCCGGCTGGGCAAAGCGATAGTTGAAGAAGCCGCCGCTCGCGCCGCCAATCCAGCTCAGGATGCCGTCGAACACGCGCCGGTTTGCGCTGTCGGCGTTGAAGCCCAGATGGAGGAAGTCGTGGATGAATCGAGCCGGCTGTGATCGACCGAAGGCGTAGACGGCGCGCACGTCGCCGGCGAGTGGATTCGGACGGTTCTGATCGTCTGCCGTGCCGTAGTGGAGGAACTCGGCCAGATCCCGCACGCCGGCAAAGGCAAGCCCCGCCACGCGCGGATTCTTCGCCGGATAGGTGAACTCGTAGAGGCTGCCGGGCTGAAACGCCGTGCCCTCAGGCATCAACCGAATCCGCCGATCGTCGATGTAGTCCCAGCCATTCGCCGGCACGGGGCGTGGCGTGTCGGCGTAGGTCGGCCGCATCGTGAGATGCGCCTCGCTCTTGTCACGGGTCGCGGCAGGATAGGTCAGCGTGCCGGTGAGCACGTCCGGCCGATCGATGACGAGCTCCTCGAGCGAGAACCCGACGATGGGCGATCCGTCGGCGTTGGTGGCCACCGGCACGGTCATCGCGAGGCGGTTCTCACTCGTCGGCGCTGTGATGTCCCATCCGCTCCACACGATCGTATAGCCCATCCGCATCAGGAAGCCGTTCCCGGCATCCGCCGCCGTCGTCGGATCGTTGCTGGGCGGGGCGTCGTTGAACTGGTTGAGGGCGATGAGCTCGCCGCGATTGTTGACGTCGAGGAAGATGCGGTGGTTGCCGCGCGCACGATTCATCGGGCGCAGGATGTAGACGGGGGTCGAGTACTCGACCATACCGCGGCTGTTGCGCGGGGCGAGGCTGATGTCGACGATGAGCGCGTTCTTCAGATCGTTCGGATCGACCTCACCGACTGCGCGGCCGACCAGCTTTTCGTACGGTCCGACTGATCCGAATGACATGCCTTCGAACGTCGGGGACTCGGTCCTCGAAATCACCAGCGAGGTAATCCGCGCGTCGGCGGACCACGGCGCCAGCATCACGGCGAGCACGAACGAGACGACCGCCGCACGACACCGCGCGCTCATACGGGCCTACTTCGCCGGCGTCGCGAGCGGTTTACCTTTGTCGACGATGTAAGTGGCGAGAATCGTGGCCTGGCCGCTGCCGGTGTTCGTGGCGTTGTGGACCTTGCCCGACGGGATGAGGAACGCATCGCCAGCTTTGAGTGATTTCGACGCGCCCTCGATCTCGAGCGAGACCGTGCCTTCGAGGACGTAGCCGATCTCCTCGCCCGGATGCGTGTGCCTTCCGGCCGAGACGCCCGGCGGCAGTTCGGCTTTGGCCGTCACCGCTTCGCGTCCGGCGACGGAGATGTCAACCTGCTGCAGCACCGTCCGCTTGAAGGCCGGCTGCTGAGCGAGAAGCCCGGCGGCGACGAGGAGAACGGCGGGAACGAAGAACGCGCGTTTCAGCATGAGGGACCTCGGGGCGTGGTGGTGGGCGATCATTGGTTGGGAACGTCTTAGGTCTCAAGTCTCAGGTCTTAAGGCGTAAGTCGCGCGTCGTCTCAGGATCGCTCGAGCTCAAAGAACGCATGAGCGCCTGCAGCTTTGCAGAGAGCAGAGTGTAACCCGCGACCAGTCGATCGGCATCGGCATTTCCCAGGCAGCCAACGCGTCCCGAAAGAGAGATCAAGTAACGCGCCTCGGCCGCGGATCCTGCAGCGATGTTGAGGAAATTGCGAAATTCGCGACCACCTCTGCGAGCAGAGCCTTCCACGATATTGCTCGCTGCGGAGACCGCAGCCCTTCTGAGCTGCTGGCTCAATCCGTAGTGCTCGACGACTGGAAAGTGCTTGGTAGCCAAGAAGATCTCGACTGGCAGACGGTCGGCAAGCTGGAATACCTGGAGCTTGCGATAGTCACGACTCACCCCATCCTGTGGGGCAATCGGAATGCCGAAAGACCTAAGACCTAAGACTTAAGACTTAAGACCGGAGAGGGCGCCAGCGCCCTGAGCCTACTGGTATCCCGCTGTCCCCTGAAAGTACGCCGTTTCCGAGCCCCAGAAGACCAGCTTCACCCACAAACGCGCCGCGATGTAGGCCTGGCTGATCGCGGCGCCAATCCACATGGACGGTCCGGCCGCGCCGGCCCCGGGCGCGACGAGCGCGTAGATCGCCACGATCAGGACGAACAGCAGAACGTCGCTGAGATAGACGGCAGCAGCGCCCAGCGGCCTCTGAACGACGAACCTGCCGGCCGCGCGAAGGGCGCCGAGCGCGCTGTAGCGGCGCTCACAGACGAGCCTGACCTTCGCGAAGTCGAAGAGCAGGTTGAACGTGGCCAGCGCGATCAGAAAGACGGCGTACATCGACAACCGGATCAGAAAGGCCGTGCGCTCGACGTTCACGTTCCGGATGAGACGTTCGAAGACGTCGTCCAAGAACCACGGCTGGATCTGACCAAAGAGCACGCCGTATATCAGCGACGACACGACGGCCAGCCGGATCAGGGCCGGGAAGTGGACACCGCACGCCTTGAAGAATCCGTCGCTGTGGGTTGCACGGTCGCGAGCGAACCGATCGATGATCCCGCCAGCAAGAAACGTCCACAACAGGACGTAGCCGACGGCCGTGGCCGTGATGACTGCAGGCCTGGCGACTCCCTCTATGAATGCGCTGGCATTGTCGAGCACCGCAGCGAAGCCAATCACCGACGGTCCGAACGTCGCGGTCAGTCCGGTCGCACCGTTCGCGAACTCCGACATCCAGTCGGCGTCGGCGCCGTCTGCCACTCGACCAGCCATGAGGCTTGCGCCCAGTTGTGCGCGAATCGCGCCGCGGACCAGCAAGGCGAGCGGGATGGTCATCGCCAGCGTGAGTCCCCAGACCGCCAGCAACATGGCCGGCGCGCGGTTCACGCGACGCATGCCGGCCGCCACCGCCTGGAGCGCGCTCATACCAGGAACGCCCACGACAGCAGCGCATCCTGCAGCCACACCATCCACTTGAGCGACCATTTCGTGGCCGCCTCGGCGGTGCGCGGGGCGATGGCGCGCGAGTTGTTCGTGTAGTTCACATCGAGCAGCTGCACGCGATCGGGATCGACCTGCGCCGACACGGCGCGCGACGGCCGGTCGACAGCGAGCTGCGTCCACCGGTCCTTGCCGTCCCATCGCTCCGTCATGACTTCGCCGTTCTCGAATGTCACTCGCAGATCGACGGGTAGCTCGCCCTCACCATTGCGCCGCACGACCACTTCGGTGTGAAAGCTGTTTCCGTTCCGCTCGCTGGTCAGCGACTCCACCGCGTAATCCACGATATTCGAGCTTCGATAAACCTGGTTGAAGAACCAGGTGAGGTCTTGACCCGCAACTTCGTTGACGATGGCGAAGAAGTCGTCGGGCCTCGGATGTTTGAATTGCCATCGCTCGAAGAACGTGGCGAGCGCGCGCTGCACCACCGGCCAGCCGAGCATCCGCTCGAGCGTGTTCAGCCAGAGCGCCGTCTTGTTGTAAGTGATGATGGGACCGTCCGGACTGTAGCGAAAGGAGGGCGTTGTCGGGATGTCGCTCTTGGGTGTGCGCCGATAGCCCGGCAGCCGATCCCAGGCAGACTCTCGCGTCAGCTCGAGATCGCGGACGACCCACGGCACGAACCCGCCAAAAAACCGGCGCTCGTAGTAACTCTTCACGTCCGAGTCGAGCATCGCGCGGACGGACGCGTAGGTGTTGACGCCTTCATCCATCCAGGCGTCTTCGAACTCGTTGCTGCCGACCATGCCGTAGAACCACTGGTGCCCGGCCTCGTGAATGGTGACTTCTTCGGGCGTGCTGAGGGTCAGCTCCCTGGGAACGAGCCACGACGTGCCGGCCGTGATGAGCGTCGGGTATTCCATGCCGTCGGCGCCGCTCTGGTAGGCGGGGTCGACGACGGTGATGTGTCCGTAGGGATACTCACCGAACCAGGTCGAGTACCGGTCCAGCGCCGTGCGGGTCGCGGCGATGTGACCTGCGGCCTGGGACCGATGCTCGGGCAGTATCAGCAGCCGAATCGCCACCGGCGACTGCCTTTCGTGTGGCGGGCGGTCCGCTCGATCAGCCGGCGCGAACGTGTCGATCTGCTCGATGAATTCGGGACTGGTCGTCCAGGCGAAATCGTGCACGTCTTCCTGATAGTACCGATGGGTGGTCGTGTCGTCCCCGTTATCGACGCGCGAGCGTTCGACGCCGGTCGCACCGACGATCCAACCGCGAGGCACGGTCATCGCGACGTCGTACACGCCGAAATCAGCGAAGAACTCCGTCGTCGCGTGGAACTGGTGACAGTTCCAACCGCCTTCGTCGAGAACACCGAGCTTCGGGAACCACTGGGCGAGGAAGTAGAAGTTGCCGATGAAGCCCGTCCGGGCGAACGGCCGGGGCACGCGCGCCTGCCACGACAGCCTGATCGAGATGCTCTCGCCAGGCGCCACCGCCGACGGCAAGGGCACGACGATCACCGTTCGATCGTCGTTATTCCCATCGTCTGGCGCAGCGAAGCTGATGGCCGACGTCAGGTCGTGAGGCGCAGAACCGGACGCGGCATCGAACGCCACAGTCAGCGACGTGATGTCGAGGCGCGCGAACTCGTCGTCCTCGTGGGTCGCCGGATCTGTTCGCGCGCGCTCTCGGAGAAAGCTGGACTTCGCGTCGCGCCATGCATTCCAGTACGCGTGGAAGCGCAGTTCGCTGGTCGGTTTGCTCGTGATGTTGCGCCAGCCGATCACTTCGGACGCACGCAGAGAGCGCTCGCCGGGATCGAGGTGGGCCTCTATCGTGTAGTTGGCATTTCTCGGCGATCGCGCCGGCGACACGACGCCATCCGATGACTCGATGCGCGGCGCCTGTGGCGCACGCGGAGCGTCCTGCGCCTGCAGCACGATCGACAACGCTGCGGCGATCGAGGCAGAGACCAATCCGCCCGGCCCGAACGACGAGCGACCTGAACGCGTCACCTGGGGATGGTAGCACCAACCATCGGGCTATAATTCCGAGCAATGCCCAGCATTCGCGTCATGCATTTCGGTCTCGGTCCCATAGGTGTTGCAGTCGCTCAACAGGTTTTCGAACGCTCTGGTCTCAAGATCGTCGGCGGCATCGACATCGATCCGGCGAAGGTGGGCCGCGACGTCGGCGAGGTGATCGGTCTTGGCAAGCGGGTGGGCGCGAAAGTCTCCGGGGACGCAGTGAAGGCGATCAAAGCGGCCAGGCCCGACGTGGTCGTGTTGTGCACGAGCTCGTCGGTGCGCACGGTCATGCCGCAGATCGAGACGATTCTCAAAACGAAAACGCCAATTGTGTCGACGACCGAGGAGCTGTCATATCCCGGGTACACGCACGTGCGGCAGGCCCGTCAGATCGACACCTGGGCGAAGAAGGCCAGGGTCGGCGTGCTGGCGACGGGCGTCAATCCGGGCTTCGCGATGGACGCGCTACCGATTGCGTTGACGGCGGTATGCGAGCGCGTCGACCGGGTCACCGTCAATCGCGTCCAGGACGCCCGCATCCGGCGGCTGCCGTTCCAACAGAAGATCGGCGCCGGCCTGACCACGGAGCAGTTTCAGCGGAAAGTGGACGACGGCAGCGTGCGGCACGTCGGGCTGACCGAGTCGATTGCGATGATCGCCGACGCCCTGGGCTGGGATCTCGATCGCATCACCGACGACATTCAGCCGAAGCTCGCCGCCGTGACGGTCTCGAGCGAGCATCTGGCCGTGGATCCGGGCTACGTGTGCGGCATCATCCAGGACGGCGTCGGCTACAAGGGCAAGCAGCCGGTCATCCGCCTCCACTTGGAGGCCTACCTGGGCGCGCCCGAATCGTACGACTCCATCGAGATTGAGGGCCATCCGAGTCTGTCGATGAAGATTGCCGGCGGCATCCACGGCGACGTCGCGACGGCGTCGATCATCGTCAACTCGATTCCGAAAGTGATCGACGCGGCTCCGGGGCTTCACACCATGCGCGACCTGGCGCTGCCGTCGTTTTTTCCAGGGCGGTAGCGGCCGCAACGCGCATGCAGGTCATCGCAAAGTGTCCGAAGTGTGACGCCCGTCTGCCCGTGGCGGTCGCGGCCCGGCCGACCGCCATCACCTGCGGCGGCTGCGGCCGTGAGATGCCGCTCGATATCAGCGAGGCGGTACGGCAGGACACCGTCGTCGATCGGTGTCCGGTGTGCTCGGGAAACGATTTCTACATCCGGAAGGATTTCAATCCGCAGCTCGGGCTGACGGTCGTCGTCATCGGCGCGAGCATCAGTGCCGTGTTCTACTGGTTCGAAATGGACCTGGTGGCCTACGGCATCCTCGCCGCCGCAGCGCTCATCGATCTCGTCGTTTACGGCCGCCTGAAGGATCTCACCGTGTGTTATCGCTGCCACTCGGAGTTCCGCGGCACCTATCGGCGCACGGCGCCGGCATTCGACCTCCACACCGCCGACGTGCTCGAACAGGAGTACGAGCGGAGGATCGGGCGACGGTAGATTCCGGACTCCAGGCTCCGGGCTTCGGGACTTCAGGCACAGGCTGGCTCAAAGTGCATGAGCGTAAATGTCTGGTCGTGCCATCGGTAAAAATACGTTCCAGCCTTTCCTTGGACCGACCCCGAGCAGTGCACGACGAGAAGTGCTCCAATGAGCAATCCGGTCGGGTAACAGAATCTCATTTGAGCTTTCACCCTCTGCGTCGCCGCATGTCCCGACGGTGCCCCAGTACCAGCCCGTAGCCTGAGCTTGAAGCCCCTGAAGTCTGAAGCCCGAAGCCTAGAAGAGGGTTACTTCAACGATTGTCCCGTCCTCGACCGTATCCTGATCGGCCGGGATCTCGATGTAGCCGTCCGCCTTTGACAGGCTGGTGATGTCGCCCGAGCCCTTGAACGCCGGCAGCGCCTGCCCGTTCTCGAGTCTGACAGTGTAGAACTGATGCCGGCCCGCCTGCGACACGATACGGCGGCCGAGCGGCACGCGGACGGTCTTCGGGGCGTACAGCGGAAGCCGCGCGGTCGCGCGGAGAAACGGCACGAGCAGAATGTAGGCGTTCGACAGGCACGACGTGGGATTGCCGGGCATTCCGAAGAACGCTGCGTCGCCCATTTTGGCAAAGGCGGTGGGCTTGCCCGGCTTGACCGCGATGCCGTGGAAAATCATCCGACCTCTTGCCGAGACCAGGTCGAGGATCAGATCCCGCTCGCCGACCGAGCTGCCGCCTGAAAAAACGATGATCTCGGCGTCTGCGCACGCGTCCAGCGCGTCGTTGAGCTCGTCCAGCGTGTCGGATGCGGCCTCATGTGGTTCAGCGGCGCCGCCGTGGCGCTCGACGACGGCGCTCAAGGTGAAGCGGTTCACGTCGTAGATCTGGCCTGCGCTCAGCGGCGTGCCGGGCGCGACCACTTCGTTGCCGGTCGACAGCACCGCAACCCGGGGCCGGGCGAACACCTCCATCTCAGTCGTGCCAATCGCCGCCAGTGCGCCCACACGGCTTGGATTCAACAGCTCGCCACGGCGCACTACGAGATCGCCGGGTGAGATGTCCGCGCCGCGCCGACCGATGTTCTGGCCGGCTTTGACTGCGGTGCGGATGTTGACCTCCTCATCGCCGGCTGGCGCCGTGTCTTCGACCATGACGACCGCGTCCGCGCCTTCCGGCAACGGCGCGCCGGTCGCGATCTCCGAGCACGTCCCCGGCTTCAACCCCATCGCTGGCAGCTGGCCGGTGTAGATGCGCTCGACGATCGACAGCTGCACCGGAGAAGCCGGCGTCGCCTGTGCCGTGTCGGCGGCGGCTACCGCGTAGCCGTCCATGGC
>JBKPSC010000347.1:0-7964 GCA_046734915.1 Acidobacteriota bacterium
GTGGCCATCGATGCGACCGGCATCCAATTCAAGCTGCTCAACCGAAGTCGTGGCCCGGCTGTCTGGTCGCCGCGGGCGCAGGCCGACAAGCAGACGTACGGACGATGGGTTCGGCGGTTTCTCGACGCGAACACAAACATCGACTGGGTGATCGGGAAGGCCGGAAGAATCCTCTCGACCGGCGGCCAGGTCTCCGGGCTGGACCTGGAAGACGGCCGGGTCTTTGGCTGTACTGCGCTGGTCATCACGACAGGAACCTTCTTGAACGGCCTCGTGCATGTCGGACCGGAGCAGCGTCCGGCCGGGCGCGTGGGCGAACCGACGTCGCACGATCTCGCCGAATCGCTGAAGGCTTTGGGGCTGAAGTGGGGTCGATTGAAGACAGGCACGCCGCCACGCCTGGATCGTTTCAGCATCGATTTCGCGCGTCAGGTGCGCGCTGGCCGGTTCGTCGAGGAGCTTGGCGACGAGCCTCCCGTGCCCTTCTCGTTTCTGAGCGGACCGATTGAGAGAGAGCAAGTCTCTTGTTATCTGCTACATACGAATGATTCCGTGCGGACGATCGTTCGTGCGAACGTTCATCAGTCGCCGCTCTTCAACGGACAGATCAAAGGCATCGGACCACGGTATTGTCCGTCGCTCGAGGACAAGATCATTCGTTTCCCGGAGAAGGACCGTCATCAGATCTTCCTCGAGCCCGAGGGCGTGCACGCACGCGAGATCTATGTCAACGGCTTCTCGATGAGTCTGCCTGCTGATGTGCAACTAGAGCTCGTGCGATCGCTGCCGGGTCTGGAAGAGGCGGTCATGCTCCGCCCCGGATATGCTGTCGAGTACGACTTCATTCAGCCGACCGAGTTGACGCGCTGTCTCGAGACGAAGAAACTGTCTGGCCTCTTCCTCGCCGGGCAGATCAACGGGACATCGGGTTATGAGGAGGCGGCGGCCCAGGGTATCGTCGCCGGTGCAAACGCCGCGCTGTCGGTTCGCCGAGAACCGCGACTCGAGATCGGTCGCCACGAGGGTTACATCGGCATCCTCATCGACGATCTGATTACGAAGGGCTGTCTCGAGCCGTATCGTATGTTCACGTCACGAGCCGAGCACCGACTCGCCCTCCGCATTGACAACGCTGATCTGCGACTCACGCCGATCGCCCGGGCTGCACGGCTCGTCACTGACCATCGATGGGACGTCTTCGAGGCTCGACGAGGAAGGTTCGCCCGGAACGTCGAGCTGCTGAGTCGGACGTTCGTCCGGTCCGCGAGTGGCGATCGTATCCCTGCGGCGCAAATGCTTCGAAAACCTGAGGTCAGGCTCGCCGACATGCTGACCGCAGAGAGAGTCGGGTTGGAGCTGCATCCGGAATTGTCCGGATTCGACCTGGCGAGCGTCGAGGTGTCCGTGAAGTATGCGGGTTATCTTCGTCGCCAGGAACGCGAGATTGAAGCCGCCAAGAAGCACTTACGCCGTCGCATCCCGATAGACTTTGCGTTCGAGGTCGTGCCGGGGCTTTCGAACGAAGTGGTCCAGCGACTGAACCAGATCCGGCCGGATACGTTGGCGCAGGCGGCGAGGATTCCTGGACTCACACCGGCGGCGATCGCCGTCCTCTCGGCCTACGTCGGACGTCGGCCCCTCGAGTCGTGAGCGCCCTCTGTGAGTCCGACAGGCTGGCGGCTCTTGGCGATGCGGCGGGCTTCAACCTGACGTCCGATCAGATCGCGCAGATTCAGACTTATCTAGGTCTGCTCGCCCGGTGGAATACGACCGTCAACCTGACGGCCTTGCCGTTGTCTGGTTTTCCTCAGGCTTCCCTGGACCGGCTCGTCGGCGAGTCGCTGACGTGCGCATCACTGCTTGGAGATGAGAGTCGTTTGCCGGCCGAGTGGTTCGATTTGGGCTCGGGCGGCGGCTCACCAGCCATTCCGCTGAAGATTGTGCGTCCGACGATCCCGCTCACGATGGTCGAGGCGAGATCTCGCAAGACCGCCTTTCTGAGAGAGGCGATTCGCACCCTCCGTTTCGAGCACGCACGAGTCCTCAATACGCGCGTTCAAGACTTGGAGGGGAAGGTGACGGGTGGAAGCGTCGACCTGATCAGCTTTCGCGGTCTCCGGCTGGACGCGGATCTCGCTAAGTGCTTGAGGTACCTTGCGATCGCGGGAGCCAGGGTTGCCCTCTTTGGTGATGTTCCTTGGGGATTGATACATGGTGATTTCGAGCCATACCGGCATCAGGGCGAGGTGACGCTGCTGCGCCGGTGCGAATGTTCCACGTGAAACAATCCAGACGGTTGACGAACGCGACCACCTCTCGTATCCTGCCAGCACTCCCCGACTGGGCGTAGGCTTGAAATTGGGCGAATAACCGATTCACATGTCCCGCGTCATCGCGGTCGCCAATCAAAAAGGTGGGGTCGGCAAAACCACCACGGCCATAAACCTGGCCACTGCACTCGCCCTGGCGGGCCAGCGCGTGCTCCTCGTCGACGTCGATCCCCAGGGAAACCTCACGAGCGGCATCGGACAGAAGGGGAAGTCGCCCGCCGATCAAACCATCTACGCGGCGCTCACGACCGAGACGCCGACGATTGACCCGACATCCTTCATCGTTCGCACGGGGATCGAGCGTCTCGACGTGATCGGCGCCGATCGACAGTTGACCGGCGCAGAGATTGAAATGGTCGGACTGGCGCAGCGCGAAGAGCGGTTGCGACTGTTCATCGCCGGCGCGCGCGGCAGCTACGACTACACGTTCATCGACTGTCCGCCGTCACTGGGTCTGCTCACGCTGAATGCCCTGGTCGCGGCGGACGCCGTCCTCATCCCGCTCCACTGTGAGTATTTCGCCTTGGAAGGTCTGGCCGATCTCGTTGGAACGCTGCGCCGCGTCCGCGCCTCACTCAATCCCGCGCTCGACATCGACGGCGTGCTCCTGACGATGTACGACGAGCGCACGAATCTGGGGCAGCAAGTTGCCAACGATGTCCGCGAGTTCTTTCAGGAAAAAGTTTTTCGAACCGTGATTCCGCGCAACGTTCGTCTCGGCGAGGCGCCCAGCCACGGCCTGCCGGTCATGTTGTACGACCCCAAGTCGCGCGGAGCCGAAGCGTATGTGGCCCTCGCCCGCGAGATGCTGGAACGCGTCGAATCGGTCACGCCGGTTGGCGTCACGAACGAAGAAAGCGAGCCGTCGCATGGATAAACGACCCGCTCTTGGCAAGGGACTGAGTGCGCTCATCCCTGACGCGCCCGAGCCGCGAATCGCGCCGACCGAGGTGGACATCGATCGGCTCGTGCCGAACTCGTTTCAGCCGCGCGGCCAATTCGACGATGGAGGCCTTGACGATCTCGCGCGCTCGATCCAGGCCAACGGAATTATTCAGCCGATCGTCGTGCGCAAGAACGGCGACACGTTCCAGATCATCGCCGGCGAGCGTCGATGGCGTGCCGCGCAGAAGGCAGGGCTGCATCGCGTCCCGGTGGTGGTGCGTGACGTCGCGCCCGGGCAAGAGCGATCGCTCCTCGAGATGGCGCTCATCGAGAACATTCAGCGCGAGAATCTCAATCCGATAGACGAGGCGCTGGCCTATCGCCGGCTCGCCGACGAGTTCCACCTGACGCAGGAGGCGATTGCCTCGGCCGTCGGCAAAGATCGCGCGTCGGTGGCCAATTTCCTGCGGCTGTTGAAGTTGCCGGCCGAGGTCCAGACCGACGTCGCCGGCGGCGCGCTGTCAATGGGCCACGCCCGCGCGCTGCTCGCGCTCGCGAACGAACCAGACCAGCTCCGGATCTCTCGCGAGGTCATCGCTCGGAAGCTGTCTGTGCGGGAAACTGAAACGCTGGCGCGCAAGATCGGCGAGGCGCCGGGGGCCCGCCACAAGACGCCGGCTGAGCCGTCGCCCACAGACGTTCACACACGGGCAGCCGAAGAGCGGCTCCGGCTTCAATTCGGGACAAGGGTCAGGATCGTGCGGCAAGGCGCTACCGGCCGCATCGAGTTCGACTTCGGATCCGAAGCCGAGCTCATCCGTTTGTTCGACCAGTTGATGGGGGAGGCCTAAGGCCCAGGTTAGAGTACAGGGCTCGGAACCGTGGTATAAATTGGTGTTTTCCCGAGTGCCTCGGCCATCTCGTGTCAGACGATTCCGGTCGTGGAACGGGAAGACAGACCGGTCGTGCCCGGCCGCGCCGGCGGCCACCGAATCCCAAGCTTCAAGTGAATCGACGCCTCGAGGCGTCGTAGTGCGAGTCGAAGAACATCGGATCGAACGGCATCGACGCGCTTGTGAAACTCCGCACGAGCGCCCCGATCCGCCGGACCGTGACGCATGACCAACAGGACTGCTGGCACACGCTACGCCCGCGCGCTGCTCGACGTGGCGCTTCAGGAGCGCGTCGACCCGTCGCTCGTCGAGTCTGAGCTCGCGGCGTTGACCGCGCTATTCGATCGCGACGAAACCCTCCGCAAGGTTCTCCTGAACCCCGCGGTGCCGGCGCCGCGCAAGCGTTCGGCGATTGCCGAGATCGCGCGCCAGGCGTCTGTCACGACGATCGTGCGCAAGCTACTGATCCTGCTCGCCGAACGCGACCGTCTCGTGCTGCTTCCAGACCTTCTGGCGTCGTACCGGGAGCGGCTCCTGGATCGCGCGAATGTCGTACGCGCAGAGTTGACGAGTGCGGTGGAACTGCCGCCTGAGCGGGCGCAGGCGATCCAGCGTCGCCTGGCGGAACTGACGGGCCGATCGGTCACGCTGACGACACGCGTCGATGCATCGCTGATTGGCGGGATCGTCGCGCGCGTGGGTGGCACGGTGTACGACGGCAGCATCACCACGCAGCTAGAGAAATTGCGGGCGCGGCTCGCCGACGGCTTGTAAAGCAAGTGAAGGCCGGGTGATAAGAGATGCCGGGGGAGGGACCCCGGAGTGGAAAAAGCGCGCAGAGCGGCGCGGGCGATGGCCCCGCGGAGCGGGCGCGCGAGGCCGTGGGAAGGACCTCGGAGCAATAGATGGACATCAAGGCTGAAGAAATCTCCAAAATCATCCGCGAGCAAATCGGCAGCTACGCCGTTGACGTCGACGTCGCCGAGGTCGGCAGCATCATCTCGCTGGGCGACGGCATCGCGCGCATCCATGGCGTCGAGAACGCGATGGCCGGCGAGATGCTCGAATTTCCGCACGGCGTGTTCGGCATCGCGCTGAACCTCGAAGAGGAAAGCGTCGGCGCCGTGCTGCTCGGCGAGTTCAAGGAAATCAAGGAGGGCGACACCGTCAAGCGCACGGGCCGCATCATCTCCGTCCCGGTCGGCGACGAGATGCTCGGGCGTGTCGTGAATGCGCTCGGCCAGCCGGTCGATGGCAAAGGCCCGATCACCACGAAGCGCTTCGCGCCCATCGAGCGCCTCGCTCCGGGCGTTGTGGACCGGCAGTCGGTGAAGGAGCCGCTGCAGACCGGGCTCAAGGCCATCGACGCGATGGTGCCGATCGGCCGCGGCCAGCGCGAGCTCATCATCGGCGACCGCCAGACCGGGAAGACGGCCGTCGCCATCGACGCCATCCTGAACCAGAAGGACACGGGCGTCGTCTGCATCTACAACGCCATCGGTCAGAAGCAGTCGACGATCGCCCAGGTCGTGCGCACGCTCGAGGAAGCCGACGCGATGCGCTACACGATCGTCGTCGCCGCGGCGGCCGCCGATCCGGCGCCGCTGCTCTACATCAGTCCGTATTCAGCGTGCACGCTCGGTGAATTCTTCCGCGACACCGGCCGTCACGCGCTGGTCGTGTATGACGACCTGTCGAAGCACGCGCAGGCCTATCGTGAGATATCACTGTTGCTGCGCCGTCCGCCAGGCCGCGAAGCGTACCCGGGCGACGTGTTCTACCTGCACTCGCGGCTCCTTGAGCGCGCCGCCAAGTTGAACAAGGATCTCGGCGCCGGCTCGTTGACGGCGTTGCCGATCATCGAGACGCAGGCCGGTGACCTGTCGGCATACATCCCGACCAACGTCATCTCCATCACCGATGGCCAGATCTTCCTGGAGTCGGACCTTTTTCACCAGGGCGTCCGGCCGGCCATCAATGTCGGCAACTCGGTATCGCGCGTCGGCGGATCGGCGCAGGTCAGAGCGATGCGGCAGGTGGCCGGGACGCTCCGCCTGGATCTGGCGCAGTACCGCGAGCTGGCAGCGTTCGCGCAGTTCGGCAGCGACCTCGACAAGTCGACGCAGGCGCAGCTGACGCGCGGCGCGCGGCTGGTCGAGATTCTCAAGCAGCCGCAATACGAGCCGCTCGCGGTTGAACGGCAGATCGCCATCATCTTCGCCGGCACCAACGGCTATCTGGACAACATCGCCACCAGCGACCTGCGGAACTTCGAGACCGAGCTCTACAAGTTCATCGAGACGCGCTACGGGCAGGTGTTCAAGGACATCGCCGAGAAAAAGCAGCTCGACGATCAGCTGAAGGCGACCCTCAACCAGGCGGTCAAGGAATTCGCCGGCGACTTCGCGGCGAGGAAGGCGACAGCAGCGTAACGGACCATGCCGTCACTGATTGACCTGCGCCGCCGCGTGCGAGCGGTGAAGAACACCCAGCAGATCACCAAAGCAATGAAGATGGTCGCGGCGTCCAAACTGCGCCGCGCGCAAGAGCGGATCCTGCAGGGGCGCCCGTATGCCGTCGGTTTGCAGTACATGCTGGAGGGGCTGGCCTCCCGCGTCGATCCGTCGCTGCATCCGCTGTTGGCGACTGTGCCTCAGAACGAGAACGCTCCGATTCTCGTCATCGTCGTCACCGGTGACAAGGGTCTCTGCGGCAGCTTCAACACGAACGTCATCAAGGCCGCCGTCGGCTATGTCACCGAGAGCCCCGCGAAGTGCACGCTGGCACTCGTCGGGCGGAAGGGCCGCGAGTTCTTCACCCGTCGCGGATTCCCTGTGACGGCGGAGTGGTCCGGCATCTTTCAGAGTCTCAAGCCCGATGATGCCCGTGAGATCGCCCGGCTCGCCATGGACGCGTTCACGCCGGGCGACATCAGCAAGGTCATGCTCGTGTACAACGAGTTCAAGTCCGTGATTTCGCAGCGAACGGTCGTCCAACAACTGCTGCCAATTCCCCGCGAGGACGTGGCGAGCGCTGGCGCCCCCCAGGCGGATTACATTTTCGAACCGCCACCGCAGGAAATCTTCAATCGGCTGCTGCCGTGGCACGTCGCCGTCCAGGTCTACCGAGCTCTGCTCGAGTCGAACGCCGCGTTTTACGCGGCGCAGATGACGGCAATGGACACGGCCACGAAGAACTCGGCCGAGATGATCGATAGTCTGACGCTGTACATGAACAAGGTCCGGCAGGCGGCCATTACCCGCGAAATCATCGAGGTGGTCTCCGGCGCCGAGGCGCTTTAGGTAAGGGCGGCGACGGCCGCAGAAGGCACAGCATGGCTGACAAGAAAGTGGGGCGCATCGTTCGGGTCATCGGACCGGTCCTCGACGTCGAATTCGAGGCGGGCCATCTCCCGGAAATCTACAACGCGCTTCAAATCAAGTCCGACGGACCAGCCGGCACGGACAAGATCGATGTCATCGCCGAAGTCGAGCAGCACCTCGGTGAGAACCGCGTGCGTGCCGTGGCCATGAAGCCGACCGACGGGATGCAGCGCGGGATGAGCGCGGTCGATCTGGGCGAGCCGATTTCGGTGCCGGTCGGCCCGCAAACGCTCGGCCGCGTGCTGAACGTCCTTGGTGAACCCGTCGACTTCCCGGATCGACCTGTCCAGTCGGCCGAGCGGTGGCCGATTCATCGTCCGGCACCGTCGCTTGAGAGTCAGTCGACCGAGCTCCGGATGTTCGAAACCGGCATCAAGGTCATCGACCTCCTCGAGCCCTATCTTCAGGGCGGCAAGATTGGCCTCTTCGGCGGCGCCGGTGTCGGCAAGACCGTCGTCATCATGGAGCTGATT
>JBKPSC010000348.1:0-7116 GCA_046734915.1 Acidobacteriota bacterium
TCGGCGCCAATCGGCTTGCCGAGCGCCTTCGCGTCGCCGGTGAAGTCGAGCAGATCGTCGACGATTTGGAAGGCGACGCCGAGATTGAAGCCGTAGTCGCGAAGGGCCTCCTCCCGCTCCGGCGAGACCTTGCCGAGCATCCCGCCAATCCGGGCGCAGCCGCCGAAGAGGTATGCCGTCTTCCGCCGGATGATCTCCAGGTGTTCCTCTTCGGTGATGTAGGCGTCACCGTTCTTGGTCAGCTGGTACAGCTCGCCTTCAATCATCTTCAGCGTGACGTCGCACAGCACGCGGACGAGATCCAGCGTGTCGTGCATCAACGCCATCGCCATCGACTTGATGTACAAGTAGTCGCCTAACAGCACGGTGACATCGTTTCCCCACCGCGAGTGCACGGCTTGCCGGCCGCGCCGCAGCTCGGAGTCGTCGATGATGTCGTCGTGTACCAGCGTCGCGGTGTGAATGAACTCCACGACGGCCGCGTAAAGCACCGACCGATCGCCCTCGTACGCGCTGAGCCGCGCGGCCATCAGGAGGACCGCCGGCCGGATCCGCTTTCCGCCGCTCGTCTGGATGTATTGCCCGATCTTTGGAATCAGCTCGACCTGCGACTGCACGTGGCGTGCGAACTCGCGATCGACCTGCTCGAGGTCGGCGCGGATGGGCTCGAAGATTTGCGACAGGGCCAGAGACGATTTGGGCACAGCGGCTCAGTTGGCGACGGTCAATCTGACCATAAGTTCCCGAGGGTGTCAAACCTGTGACTGCGCGTAATTCGTGAGGAGAGAGTGCTTTGCCGTCACGGTGCGCAGTCAGATACGCAAGTCGGTCCCCTACGGCGCGAACAGCGCCGCGAAGTTCGCCGCCGTTGCCGCCGCGATATCGGCAGGCCGGCAGGCATGGAGCTCGGCGAGCGCCTCATTGACGCGACCGACATGCGCCGGCTCGTTCCGTTTGCCGCGGTGCGGAATGGGCGCCAGAAATGGACTGTCAGTCTCGGTGAGAAGCCGATTCAGCGGAACATTACGAATGACGTCCCGCAATTCTCCCGCCTTCGGGAATGTGACGATGCCCGCCGCCGAGATATAGAAGCCGAGCGCCAGGCCCGCCTGAGCGAGCGCCGCGGTCCCGGTAAAACAGTGCAGGACCCCTCGCAGCGCGCCCTTTCCTTCTTCCCGCAGGATCGCCAGCGTGTCGTCTTCGGCCTCGCGTGTGTGAATGACCACCGGGCGGTCCAGATCCAGAGCCAACCGGATCTGGGCTCTGAACACACGCTGTTGCACCTCCCGAGGAGAGAAATCGTAGTGGTAGTCCAGGCCGATTTCGCCGACGGCCCGGGCCGAGGGCATCCGCGCGATCTGCTCACGAACTACCTCGGCGGCACGATCAGGCGCTTCTGCAAACGCGTGCGCGCTATGCGGATGCACGCCAATCGAGACCCGCGCCTCCGGCCACAACTCGAGCAGACGTTTGGCCTGCGCCTCTTCCGCCGCGTCTCCGGCCGCTAGAACGACGAGGGCCGACTGCACGCCGCTGGCGCGAGCCCGCGAGACGACGTCGGCGAGGTCGGCCGAGAAAACGCCGTCAGCCAAATGGCAATGACTATCAATCACGGTGCTTCGTGAAGGTTCTTCGTTCTTGGTGCCCGGCGCTGGTCCGAGGGCCCTGGCCGGCGACTTACCGAACGCGAGCGCCGGGCGGCATCTCCTGATCGAATCCGACCAGGACGGGTTTACCGCCTTCGACGCTGCCGGCCAGTACCATCCCGTTCGACTCGATGCCCATCAACGTCGCCGGCTTCAGATTGGCGACAACGACGATGGTCCGGCCGACGAGCGCCTCTGGCTCATATGCCTCGGCGATACCGGCGACAACCGTCCGCTGGTCGGCCCCGGTGTCGACGTGCAGCTTCAGCAGCTTCTTCGACTTCGGCACTCGCTCGGCGCTGAGGACCTTGGCGACGCGGAGCTCCACCTTCATGAAGTCGTCGATCGAGATGCGTTCGGACGCCGGCGCCGATGGCGCTGCAGCCGGTGCGGATCCAGATGACTGATCCGCCACCGTCGATGCTGTCGGCGCGGGGGCGGCAGATGCTGCCGGGATCGGATTGTCGGTGGCCATCGAAAGCAATTCCTCCACTGAATGCTCGATTCGCGGAAAGAGTGTCACGGATGGGCCGAGACGCGCGCCCGCTGCGAGCGATCCGGTCGTCAACGTCCGCCAGGCATCGGCCGCCGGGACCAGGCCGAGTGTCTCGAGCGTGCGATCAGCCGTTTGTGGCATGAACGGACGAAGCAGCTCGGAGACCACCCGCACGAGATCGGCCGTGACGTACAGAGCTGTCTCGAGCTCGGCGCGTTGTGCCGGTGTCTTGGCGAGCTTCCAGGGTTCGCGGAGCACCACGTAGCGGTTACCGGCCCCAATCAACTCCCAGACGTCACGCAGCGCCGCGCTCAGCTCGAACCGCCGGACGGCTTCCGCGACGCGCCCGATCGTGCCGCGCGCCAGCTCCAGTAGCTCCTGCTCTTCAGGCCGGGCGAGGAGGGATGCGTCAGCTGCCGGCACCACTCCGGCCGCGTAACGCTGCACCATGGACGTCACCCGGCTCACCAGGTTGCCAAGGTCGTTCGCCAGGTCCGAGTTATAGCGCGTCAGCATCCCATCGTCGGTGAAGCTGGCATCCTGGCCGAACACCATCTCGCGATAGACGAAGTAGCGCAGCGCGTCGAGGCCGAATCGGTCGATGTAGTCCTGCGGTCTGACGACATTGCCTTTGGACTTCGACATCTTGGCGCCGTCCATCAGCCACCAGCCGTGGCTGACGATCTGACGCGGCAGCGGCAACTCAGCGGCCAACAGAAATGCCGGCCAGTAGATCGCGTGCTGGCGGACGATTTCTTTGCCGATGAGATGCACGTCGGCTGGCCACCAGGTCTCGAACCGCTCGGCAGCGGCCGGACCATCACCGCCGTAACCTACCGCGGTCATGTAATTGGTCAGTGCGTCGAACCAGACGTACATCACGTGCGCCGGATCGTCCGGAACTGGAATGCCCCACCTGAACGACGTCCGGCTGACGCTCAGGTCGTCGAGGCCAGCCTCGAGGAACGACAGCATCTCGTTGCGGCGGATCGCCGGGATCACGAAGTCTGGATGCTTTCGGTAGTAGTCCAGCAGAGGCTGCTGAAAGGCCGACAACTTGAAGAAGTAGCTCTCTTCAGCGATTTTCTCGACTGGATTGCCGCAGATCGGACAGCGGCCATCTTTGAGCTGGGTCTCCGGGACGAATACTTCGTCGACCGTGCAATACAAGCCTTCGTATTTGCCCTTGTAGATGAATCCGCGCTCCTCCACGCGGCGCCACAGTGCCTGCGCCGCCGCATAGTGGCGAGGTTCCGTCGTCCTGATGAAGTCGTTGTTCACGACCTGGAGTGTCGGAAGAATGCCGGAAAACTTCGCCGCCAGCCGGTCGGCAAAGTCCGGCGGTTGGAGACCAGCTTTCTGCGCCGCCCGCGCCACTTTCTGGCCGTGCTCGTCAGTTCCGGTGAGAAAAAACACGTCCTCCCCGAGCAGCCGGTGCGCTCGTGCCACCGCGTCGGCCACCAGAGTGGTGTAGGCGTGCCCGAGGTGCGGCTCGGCGTTGATGTAGTAGATCGGCGTGGTGATGTAAAAACGACTCACGAATCCTGTCCTCCGGCGTGCGCGCGAGCGCCGTAGCTCTGGATCGCGATCGCCTGAATCTCCTTCACCGTTCGACCGGTGGCCGCGGCCAGCGCGGCGCAATCGTCGAATTCGGGCGCCGCGTTGACAATCCGCCCGTCCCGATGGGCCAGCTTGAACCGGATCTGGCCGACCGGCGTGTCGACGGTGATCGTTTCCCGAACGAGCCGCTCGCGCTCGACCTCGTGATGGCGCAGGCCAATCGTCGTTGTCTCGTTGAAGATAATCGACGACAGCGCCGCATGGCGATCGGGTGGAGCCACGACCGTCAACAGCGTTCCCGGACGGTTCTTCTTCATCTGCACCGGAACGTAATAGACGTCGAGCGCGCCTGCAGCGTAGAGCCGGTCCATCACGACGCCGAAAATCTGTGGATTCATGTCGTCGATCTGGCATTCCAGCACGACGACCCGTTCGCTGGTGTCCGGCGCCGACGCACGGCCGATGAGCAGCCGCAGCACGTTCGGCGTCTCTGGATTGTCGCGTGCGCCCGCGCCGTACCCGACGCGATCGATCGACATCGCTGGCACCGGCCCGAACGCCGATGCATATGAGGTCGCCAGCAGCGCGCCCGTCGGCGTCACCAGCTCTTTCTGGACCGCGCCGCCGTAGATTGGCGCGTCCGCCAGCAGTCGGACCGTGGCTGGCGCCGGCACCGGGAACACGCCATGTGCCGAGGTGACCATGCCGCCACCCACGTTCAAGGGCGAACAGACAATGCGATCCGCGCCGATCCAGTCGAGGGCGAAGACCGCTCCGACGATATCGATAATCGAGTCAAGCGCCCCGACCTCGTGAAGATGCACTCGATCGACTGGCATCTGATGAATCGCTGCTTCGGCCTCGGCCAGCCGCTGAAACAGGTCCTTCGCGCGATCGCGTCCCGACGAAGACAGCGCGCTGGTCTCGATCAAGGTGAAGATCTCGGGAAGGCTCCGGTGTGGATGGTGGTTGTGGACATGATGACGGTCGTGACGATGGTGGTCGTGACCATGTTCCACGTCATTCTGTCGTTCGTGAGCCTCCTCGCACACCTCGAACCTGGTGGCTGAGATGCCACACCGCAGGACTCGCCGCACCTGAATGTCGTAGCCTCGCATCGCCAGGCTGCCGAGCGCGCCCCTCAATTCGTCGACCGGCAGTCCGGCATCGAGGCACGCGCCGATCAGCATGTCGCCCGAAATGCCGGAAAAACAGTCGAAATAAAGCACCCTGCCCATCAGAGTCGACCCATTTCCCTGAAACTGCAGTACCGCACATCGCCGATGATGATGTGATCGACGATCGGAACACCCATCAACGTTCCCACGGCGACCAGGCGCCGCGTCAGCGCGTCGTCCTCTTCGCTCGGCATCGGATCGCCGGACGGGTGCGTGTGGAACACGACGACGGCGGCCGCCGATCCCAGCAGCGCCTGCCGGAAGACGTCTCGCGGTTCCACAATCGTCGAGTTCAAGGTGCCGAGGGTCAGCAGCGTGGTCTTGAGCACCCGATGCTGTGAGTCGAGCAGCACCAGTCCGAAGACTTCGGCGGAGCGGGCACCGTAGGTGGGCATCAGAAACGCCGCGGCGTCGTGCGGAGTCCGAATCCGCACGCGCGCCCGCGGCGCCTGTGCCAAGGTGCGCCGCCCGAGCTCCAGTGCCGCGGCCAACTGCGCGACGCGCGCACGCCCGATGCCGGCCACCTGAGCCATCTCGTCCAGACTGGAACGCATCAATCCGTGAAGTCCGCCACGTGTCGCCAGAATCACATTCGCCACGTGCAGCGCACCGCCGCCCCCGGCACCTGTGCCCAACACCAGCGCCACGAGTTCGTTGTCACCAAGTGCCGCCGCACCGTGGCGCCACAGCTTCTCGCGCGGACGATCGTCTGGCGACAGAAGGTGCATCGTACTACAGGGATCGCCGCGCCGTTGCTCGGCAGGCCGACGTATACTGACAAGAATGTTGCGATCCCGCTTGGCGTGCTTGGGCACGTGTCTCGTCCTTGCCACCGCTCTCGGCGGGTGCGGCGGCGAGCCACCCGAGAAGGAAATGCAGCAGGCCCAGGGCGCGATCGATGCGGCGCGCGCCGCCGGCGCCGATCAATACGCGAAGGACGAGTTCGGCGCTGCGGTCAGTGCCCTCGAGCGGGCCCGGCGCGCTGCCAACGACCGAGACTATCGCCAGGCTCTGAACGACGCGCTCGACAGCCGCGAACGGGCGCAGAACGCCGCGCGCGAGGCCGCCGACAACATGGCCGCCGCGCGCGTGGACGCCGATCGGGCGGTCGCGGCCGCCGCGAGCACGCACATCGCGCTGAGCAAGCACCTGGCCGACTTGGAAGCAGCTAAAGTCCCGGCGCGCGCGCTGGCCGAACCGCGCAAGGCGCTCGCCGTGGCCGAGACGCACGTGCAAGAAGCGCGCGCAGCCTTCGAGCGCGGTCAATATCCGGCGGCGACGAAAGCCGCCGCCGCGGTTTCTCAGGAGCTGAACACGATTCGGCATGCGCTCGACGCTGCCGCGACGCCGGCCGCACGGCGGCCGCGCTAGCGGCGACTCGCAAAAATTCACGAGCGCCGGCGCCGCCGCGCAGCGAAATCTGCCAGGTTCTACTGATTCGGCGGCAAGGGCCGGAACCACTCACCTTCGCACACGACTTCAGCCCAACCCGTGAGATAGACAGTCTCAGTCGTCCACTCGACGAGCTGCGACCCACCAGGGGCGATGACGTCGGCGGTTCGCGCCGCGCCGCCATATGACGCGGCTGCGATGAGCGACGCACAGGAACCCGTTCCCGAAGATTGAGTGGGACCGCATCCGCGCTCCCAGATTCGAATCGCGACTCGATCCGAGGCCTCCACCTGTGCGAACTCGACATTGGTCCGCTGGGGAAAATATGCGTGGCGCTCGAGCGCCGCGCCAAGCCTCATGAACCGTGCATCGTCGGGCAGTGGCCCGAGCACGACGCACTGCGGATTACCGAAATTCAGGACCACCGCGGACAGATGCTCGCCGCCCGCGTCGAGCGCTACCTGCCGGACGTCGGCCGGCAGGCCCATTGCGGACCGGAAGACCTGCCGGGTGCCGTCCCGCTTCTGCCGGAGCATGTGTTTCGGCCCGGCAATGGTGTCCACAATCAGCTCTGACTTGATCGTGGCCTCTTCCAGCAGAAGCAGGGCCCCCAGACCTCGAACGCCATTGCCAGACAACTCCGAGGAACTGCCATCGGCATTGAACAAGCGCATGGCGGCACGCGCCCCGGTGTGGGAGTAGTCCATCAGGCCATCGGCGCCGACGCCGGTGTGACGATCGCACATCTGCCGTGCGAGCTCGGACAGGTCAGCGCTGACGACGAGTGGCTCGCGCACGTACACAAAGTCGTTTCCGTAGGCGTGGGCCTTGGCGAAATGCATGC
>JBKPSC010000349.1:0-17578 GCA_046734915.1 Acidobacteriota bacterium
GATCCGTTCGATCGACAAGATCACCATCGGTCTGGGCCGTCGGGGGCCGGTCACCGATCAGCTCCAGAAGGCGTTCTTTGCCGTGGTGAACTGTGAAGTTCCGGATACTCACGGCTGGCTCACCTGGGTGTACCCGGAGGAGGCCAACCTCCGGCAGCCCCTGCAAGCCGCCGGAGCCAAGAGCCGATAAACATCTCTGAGGTCGGGGGCTGGGGGTCGGGCGCGGGATGGTTTCCCGCGATCCGGCCGGCCTAACCCGGCAGCGCCTAGGCTCGAGTCACGAGCCGCCGGCCTCTGAGATTCATGCACGTCAACGACCTGCTCAAAATTGCCGTCGAACATAATGCGTCGGACCTTCACCTGAAGGTCGGCAGCTACCCGATGATGCGGGTCCGCGGCACGCTCGTCCCGGCAACCGAGGAGCGTCGGCTCGACCACGAAGACGTCGTCGCGATGAGCGCGGCGGTCATGTCCCCGTCGCAGCGCCAGAAATTCAAGGACGCTCAGGAGGTCGACCTCGCCTACAGCGTCCCGGGCCTGGGCCGCTTCCGGTGCAACGTGTTCCAGCAGCGCGGCACCGTCGGCCTGGTGCTGCGCGTCATCCCCATGAGCATTCGCACGATCGAAGAGCTGGGACTCCCCCCGGTATTGCGCAAGATCGGCGACGAAGAGCGCGGCCTCGTGCTTGTCACCGGCACCACGGGCAGCGGCAAGAGCACGACGCTCGCCGCGATGATCGATCACATCAACCGCTCGCGCTGTTCGCACGTGATGACGGTCGAAGATCCGATCGAGTTCCTGCATCGCGACTACCGATCCATCATCAACCAGCGCGAGGTCTCGGTCGACACCCGATCGTTCGCGCAGGCGCTCCGCAGCGCCCTGCGTCAGGACCCGGACGTCATTCTCGTCGGCGAGATGCGCGACTTCGAAACGATCGAAACCGGATTGCTGGCGGCCGAAACCGGCCACCTGGTGCTCTCGACTCTGCACACCCTGGATGCGACAGAGACGATCAACCGCATCATCGCCGTGTTCCCGCCCCACCAGCAGAAGCAGGTGCGGCTGCAGCTGGCCAGCGTCCTGAAGGCCGTCATCTCGCAGCGCCTGTTGCCGAACATCGACGGGACGAGCCGCGCCCCGGCCGTCGAGGTCATGATCAGCACGCCGTTCATCCGCGACTGCATCGTGGACAAGGAGCGCACACACCTCATCCCGGGAGCCATCGCCGCGGGTACTTCGCAGTACGGCATGCAGAGCTTCGACCAATCCATCTTCGGACTCTACCGATCGGGTCTCGTCTCTTACGAGGAGGCCCTCCGGTGGGCGTCCAACGTCGATGAGTTCAAACTGAAGGTGCAGGGCATCTCCACGACGGCCGAGCTGAGCCGCGATCAGATGGCTGGCGCCGCCATGGGCCGGGGCGGTGTCCCGGAGATCACCAGGTTTGGGGCATAGCGACGACGACATCCGATCTGCCTACGTCGCGGGACTGACGCTCCTCGCCAGACGCGAGCTGTCTGAACGGCAAGTCCGCCAGCGGCTGCTTCGCAAGAAATACTCGCCCGACGCCATCGAGGCGGCGGTCGACCGTCTCAAGGCTGAAGGCGCCATCGACGACGCCAGAGTGGCGGCCGCCCTGGCGCGCTCGGAGGTCAGCGTCCGGCGTCGCGGCCGAATCCGCGTCGAACGGCGCATCCAGAGCGCCGGCATCGACGCCGCCACGGCTCGACGAGCGGCGGACGAGGCGTATCGCGACGTTGACAGCGAGGCGCTGCTGGGCGCGGCACTCTTCAAGCGCCTCAAGGGGCGAGCGTCCATCGCCGACCAGCGGGAATTTCAGCGGCTTTACCGATACCTCATTGCTCAGGGCTTCGACGCGGACAAGGTCCTGAGCATCCTCAAAGCCCACTCCAAGACGTCGCATTCCGACGACTGACCGCCTCTCGAAGATCGCGGCGACTGCCTTGCACGAATACCGCTGAGGCAGTAGTGTCTACGCGCACGAGCCGCCATCACGGCGGCGTCGACTTGTAAAGTGAGGCAGCGCATGGCCATCGGGATCTACTTCGCACCAGGAACGATGACAGCGGAGAAATACAACGAAACCGTCAAGTTACTGCGAAAGGCCGGAGCTGGCCACCCATCCGGACGGTCCTATCACGCCTGCTTCGGCGAGAAGGACAAGCTCATGGTGTTCGACGTCTGGACCTCGCAGGCCGCGTTCGACAAGTTTGGAAAAACATTGATGCCCATCCTTCAACAACTCGGGATCGAGGGTGGTCAACCCAATATCATGCCGATCCATAACGTGATCGTGCCCGCAGCGAAGACGAAGTCCGCCAGAAAGCCCGCGAAGGCTGCGAAGTCCGCGAAGCGCGGCAAGAAGCGTTAGCCTCTGCGATGTGGGTGGGGCTCGATGAGGCGCACGCGGACTTTAAGCAGTGGCGCTGGGGCCCCACCCCTGCCCTCCCTGCCCGACCCGCTCTACCTGCCCTAGAATCATCTGAAGCCAATGACTTCGAACGAGATTCGTGCGTCCTTTCTCGAGTACTTCGCGCAGAACGGGCATCGCGTCGTGCAGAGCTCCCCGCTCGTTCCGACCGACGATCCGACGCTGCTCTTCACCAACGCCGGGATGAACCAGTTCAAGGACGTCTTCCTCGGGCGTGAGAAGCGCGAGTACACGCGCGCGGCCACGTCCCAGAAAGTGATGCGGGTCAGCGGTAAGCACAACGACCTCGACAACGTCGGTCCGTCGCTCCGGCATCACACCTTCTTCGAGATGCTCGGGAACTTCTCGTTCGGAGACTATTTCAAGAAAGACGCGATCGCGTTCGCCTGGCGGCTCCTCACGGACGTCTGGAGGATGTCTCCTGACCGGCTCGTCGTCTCTGTTTTCAAAGGCGAGAGCGGCATCCCGCGCGACGACGAGGCGTACGACATCTGGCGCACCTTTGTCCCGCCCGACCGCATCCTCGAGCTGGGCGCCGACGACAATTTCTGGCAGATGGGCGATACCGGCCCTTGCGGCCGGTGTTCGGAGATTTACTACGTCCGCGGCACTGGGACGGACCCTGAAATCGAGATCTGGAACAACGTCTTCATGGAGTTCGAGCGGAGCGCCGACGGCACGCTCACGCCGCTCCCTGCGCCATCGATCGACACCGGCATGGGTCTCGAGCGCATCACCGCCGTCATGCAGCAGAAGGACTCGAACTACGACACCGATCTGTTCACGCCGCTCCTCCGCCGAATCGGCGAACTCGCCGGCATCCGATACGGTGACTCCCCCGAGCGCGACATCTCGATGCGGGTCGTCGCCGATCATGCGCGTTCGACGACATTTCTCATCGCGGACGGCGTCATCCCCTCGAACGAGTGGCGGGGCTACGTGCTGCGGAAGATCATGCGGCGAGCCATGCGCCATGGCAAACACCTGGGGCTCACCGAGCCATTCCTCCACCAGATGGTCGCCGTGCTGGTGCGCGAGATGGGCGACGCGTACCCGGAGCTCAAGGTCAACCGCGAGATGATCGAGAAGACGATCGTCGCGGAAGAGAACCGGTTCGACGCGGTGCTGCGGGATGGCCTTCCCCGACTCGAGGCCGAGATCGACGAGGCGCTGAACACTCCAGACCGCGTTCTGACGGGCGATGCGGCGTTCCGCCTCTACGACACGTTCGGCATCCCCTACGACTTCATCGAAGACACCGCCGCGACCAGGGACGTCAAGGTGGATCGCGCCGGGTTCGAACTGGCGATGGACGCACAGCGCGATCGGGCTCGCGCCGGCTCGTCATTCGGCGGACCGAAAGGCGGACAGCAGTTCGCCATGAACCTCGAAGATTGGGAATTTCCCGAAGAGGCGATCAAGAACGAGTTCGTTGGCTACGAGCAGACGGTGGCCAACGATGTCCCTGTGACTGCACTGTGGAATGATCAGCAACAACCCGCCGATCAACTGACCGCCGGCAGCACCGGATACCTCGCCCTCCAGCAAACGCCGTTCTATCTCGAGTCTGGCGGGCAGGTCTCGGACTCTGGTGTCATCACCGGCCCCGGCGGCGCCACTGCCGCGGTCATCGGCCTCTCCAGGACCGGCGTGGGGTTTCCTCGCGCTCATCGGGTGCGCATCGACTCCGGCTCGTTCCGATTCGGTGACCTCGTCACGGCCCAGGTCGACGTGCTCGTGCGCGACGCGACACGCCGCAACCACACGGCAACGCACCTCCTGCACGCGGCGCTACGGCAGGTGCTCGGACCTCACGTGAAGCAGGCCGGATCGCTGGTGGCTCCCGATCGTCTGCGCTTCGACTTCGTCCACTTCCAGCCCGTCACACCCGACGCGCTCCTGCAGATCGAACGGATCGTGAACGAGCAAGTCCTGCGCAATACGCCGGTCCAGACCGAGGTTCGATCGACCGACGAGGCCATCGCGGCGGGGGCGATGGCGCTCTTCGGAGAGAAGTACGGGGACCGGGTGCGGGTGGTCTCGATTCCTGGTTTCAGCCTCGAGCTCTGCGGCGGCACCCACGTGCGCGCCACCGGCGACATCGGTCTCTTCACCATCGTCGGGGAGAGCGGCGTCGCGGCCGGCGTGCGACGGATCGAGGCGCTGACCGGGATGGGAGCCGTCGAGGCCGTCCAGCGTCAGCGGGACTCACTCGGTCAGCTCGTCGAAGCGCTGCACGTGAATGCAGACCACGCCCTCGAGGCCGTGGACAAGCTTCACGCCGAAGCAAAGCGGCTCGGCCGGGAAGTGTCTCAGCTCAAGACGAAGCTGGCCATGGCGGGAAGCGGCGGCGGCGACCGCGGCGGCTACGACGTGGTCGAAGCCGGAGGCATCAAGCTCGCGCGATCGAAATCCGCCGGCCTCGACAAGGAGGCGCTGCGCAACCTCGCGGACTCCATGAAGACCGCGATCAAGAGCGGCGTCGTCCTCGTCACCTCGACCGGCGATGAAGGCAAGGTCGCGATCGTCGTGTCGGTGACACCGGATCTCATCAAGCAAGTCGGAGCGGGCCGCCTGGTCAAGGAGCTGGCGCCGATTGTCGGCGGCGGCGGCGGCGGCCGGCCCGATTTCGCGGAGGCGGGCGGCAAGGATCCGTCGAAGATCGACGAGCTGCACGCGCGCGCCCCCGAGCTGCTGGCCACGATCCTCGCCGGCGCTTGATAACCCGTAAGCACTTACGCAATAATCGACGGGACGGAGCCGGCTCTTGACGTCCCTTCACGATTACGGCGGATTGCTGCTCGCGTCACGTCTCAAGAAAGTCAGCGAGGCGCTGTACGCCGGCGTCGACGACATCTATCGGCAGCACGGCGTCACGCTCCCGTCGCGCTGCTTCCCGATTCTGTTCCTGCTGCGCGACAACGGCCCCCTCGGCATCACCGAGCTAGCCGAGCGCCTCGGTCAAAGCCACTCCGCGGTCAGTCAGATGAGTCAGAAGCTGCTCCGCTACGGCGTCATCCGGGAGCGGCCGCACGCTGATGACAACCGCCGCCGGCTGCTGGTGCTGTCGCCCAAGGGCGTGACGATGATGAAGCAGATGCACCCGGTGTGGAGCGCAATCTCTGAGGCGGTCGAGCGTCTGAATGCGGCGACGCACGTGGACTTCGTCACGGCAGTCACGAGCCTGGATGGCGCTCTGGGCAATCGGCCGTTCGCCCAGCGGATCAGCGCCAGCCTGCGGGAGCGCGACGCGGAGCGGGTGGCAATCATCCCATTCGAGCGCCGCTACGCCAACGACTTCAAGCGCCTGAACGTCGAATGGCTCGAGAAGTACTTCACGGTCGAGCCGATCGACGAAAAGGTGCTCTCGAATCCGCAGGACGCCATCCTGGCGCCCGGCGGACGGATTGTCCTGGCGCGGCTCGACCGCGAAATCGTCGGCACCTGCGCGCTCATCAAGGCTGGTCGCGGGCGCTACGAGTTGTCGAAGATGGCGGTCACCGAGCGGTATCAAGGCTTGCACATCGGCCAGCGCCTGTTGACCGCGTCGATTGCCGAATTCAAGCGCCTCCGGGGCCGCGAGCTCTTCCTCGAATCGAACAGCGCGCTGACGCCCGCGCTCACGCTGTACGCGGCCAACGGCTTCGTTCACGCGCCGCGCCCGAACGGCGCGTCCCACTACAAGCGGAGCGACGTCTACATGGTCTA
Source organism: Acidobacteriota bacterium (assembly GCA_046734915.1). Taxonomy (GTDB): domain Bacteria; phylum Acidobacteriota; class Vicinamibacteria; order Vicinamibacterales; family CAVVIG01; genus VFZL01. The sequence goes on from JBKPSC010000349.1 coordinate 6,164, forward strand.
CCGGCCCGCCAAGGGGTCGCGCTGACCGTCGCTTCATCTACCTGCCTGATTCGGCACCCTTCGGCACCACGCTCCTCGCTAATCGCTGACGCGCACTCCCACTCCTTCCGATACCTGGAGTGGCGGGTGTGTTCCGCCCTGCTCCTGGTACGGGATTGCACACGTGATTGCCGGTCCAACGCGCCTGTTTCCGCTGACCCTCGCCCTGGCCATCCTTGCGGGTACGGCCAGCCCTGTCCGCGCCCAGATCTATTCCTGGCGCGACGCAAATGGCAACCTCGTGCTGTCCGACAAGCCGCGCGAGGGTGCGGTAGTGCAGACGTTTGCGGTACCCAAAGCGGAGAGCGTTCGGGCGACGCGTTCAGTGCCGGCGGACCGGGCTCGCGCCTACGACGATCTCATCGCCGAGCACGCCGCGCTCAACAACGTGCGGCCGTCGCTCGTCCGTGCCGTCATTCAGGTCGAATCCGGATTCAATCCGCGGGCGGTTTCGCCCAAAGGGGCGCTCGGCCTGATGCAGCTCATGCCGGCCACCGCGCGCCAGCTCAATGTCGAGAATGCGTTCGAGCCAGAGGAGAATATCCGCGCCGGCGTGAAATACCTGCGCCAGCTGCTGGACCGGTACGACGGGAACGAGCAGCTCGCCCTGGCGGCTTATAACGCCGGCCCCGGCGCCGTCGATCGATACGGACAGAGCGTGCCGCCGTATCGCGAAACCCGCAACTACGTCTCGCGGATCAGCGAAATCTCCGCTGTCACCACCAAGAGCGGCACGAAGATTTATCGTATTGTCGAGATCGTCGACGGGCGCGAAGTCGTCCGGTACACCGACAAGAAGCCAGGCAGCTGAACCCCTTCGTCACTCCAGTACCTGCAACGGCGGATCCGCGACCTTGAGGGTCTGCTTGCCGAAATTCGCGCCGCTGAAAATCCGCAGAAACGTCTTCGGAATGTTTTCGAAGCCTTCTTGAACGTCGACGAAAGCCTTCAATTGACCGGCGTCGAGCCAGCGCTCGAGCGCGGCGCGTCCTTCGGAGAACCGCGGAGCGAAGTCGATGACCAGAAATCCCTGCATCCGGATCCGGCGTGAGACCAGCTCGAAGAGATTTGCCGGACCAGGCGAAGGCTGTTCGTCGTTGTAAGTCGAAATCATCCCGCAGACCGGGATGCGCCCATGGAGCTTCATCCGGCCCAGGACGGCCTCGAGCGTGGCGCCGCCGACGTTGTCGAAGTACACGTCCACTCCGTCCGGACAGAGATCTCCAAGGCGGCGCCCCACGTCTTCCGATTTGTAGTCAATCGCAGCGTCGGCGCCCAAGGCCTCCACCGCCCTCCTGGCTTTTTCCGGCCCGCCCGCAATCGCGATTGTCCGGCAGCCGACAATCCGCGAGATCTGCACGGCAGTGGATCCCGTGGCACCTGCTGCACCTGAGATCACCACTGTCTCGCCGGCGCGCGGCGCGCCAATCTCCAGCAGCCCGAAGTACGCGGTCAATCCGGTCATTCCGAGCACGCTCATGTAATCGGTGGGTGGGTGCCGGGTCGAAAGTTTCATGACCCCGCGAGATGGGTTGACGGCCGCATAGTCCTGCCAGCCGAACCCACCCAATACGAGCTGCCCTGGCTTGAACGACGCATGTCTCGACTCCAGCACCTGGGCGATCGCGCTGGCGCGCATCACCTCGCCGACCGGTTGCGGCGGGACGTAGCTTGGCCGGTCGTGCAGGAAGGCACGCATCGCCGGGTCGAACGAGACGTACAAGGTCCTGACGAGAATCTCGTCATCGGCCGGGCTCGGCGCCGGCTGTTCGCGGTAGCCAAAGTGCTCCACGCCGACCATGCCCCGCGGCCGCTCGATGAGCCGCCATTGCCGATTCGTTGCCGTCATGGCCTCACTCCTCGCTCCATTCTTTCTTCAGCAGCAGCTCTTCGATGCGATAGGCGTGCAAGAAATCATGGAGGGCCAGGTGCCTGAACATGATGAACACCGAGTAGTGGCTGTATTCGCCGTGTGATGCCGACCGCGCCCAGTCTTCAGGGGTGAGCCCGCGGATCCTCGTGACGAGGCGTCGCCGGTCAGCTTCGAACTGACGCAACGACTGGTCGAGGTCCATGTTCAGGAGCAGATCGTCCGGGTCGCTCTGGTCTGGATTGTAAGGAGTGATCACCGGCCGCGGCGAAGCGAGCATCTGGTCCAACCTCGAGAAAAACAGCGCGTGCACGTGGGCCAGGTGACACGCGTGCTCGTGCGCAGACCATCGGCCAGGCAACGGCCGCCGTTTCAGCACTGACGGCCGCACCTCGCGAACAAGTGGGACGACGATGGCTGGAGCTCGCTCCAGAGCGTCAATGACCGCCACAGTCGTATTCATGATGTCCACACTCCTATCGGATGGCGCTCACGATGGTGGCAAGACGCGGCGCGGGCAGGTCGTCAGGGCGGGAGTCGAAGTAGCGCTGCTGCGCGGCCGTCGGCGTCAGGAACTCGACACCGGTAAAGCCGAGATCGCGCAGCCGCATTTCGAGGGCCTGCGGCATGAAGAACGTGATCCAGGGCTCGCCGGCTCGAGCCGACCGATCCGCCAGGGTGCCACCGCCGGGGTTCACTGAAGGATCACCGGGCGGCCAGGCGAAGGTCAGGACAACCTCGCTGCCTCGAGGAAATGTCGCGATGCAACCCAACACCGCATCTACAGTCTCCTGCGTCAGATACATCGTCACGCCCAGCCACGCGAAGACGGTGGGAATGTCTGTCCGCACGCCGTGACGCACCAGGCCGTCCGCCAGTGACTCGCGTTCGAAGTCGATGTCGACGAACCGAAGGTTGGCGGGCTCGGTGAGCGCTGCGTCGCGCAGCAGCTGACGCTTCACCTGCTGCGTCGCCGGGCCGTCGACCTCGACGATGGTGAGCGGTCGCGCCCAATTTGGCTGGCGGTACGCGAACGTATCGAATCCTGCGCCGAGGACGACGTATTGGCGCACGCCTCGTTGCAGGGCCTCCTCGAGCCGGTCTTCCGCAAATCGCGAGCGCAGCACCACGTGCGCGCGAAGGCCTCGCGCCTCCGGAGAGCGGTAACGATCGGTGGCGGCCAAAATGTGGGCGGGCGCCAGCGGCCCAAGCAGCGGCAGCGCCACCGGGTCCTCGAGAAGTCGAGGCTCGGCGTCGAGCAGTTGATGCGCGGCGCGAAGATACGCCGTGGCGAGCGCCGTGCGACTGGGTCTGGCGTCGACCATCGATTGATACGATTCTAGCGGTTCCGAGGCGGCGACCTGGTTACTCGCCTGGTTCGATATCGGCCAGATCGACCCGAGCGAAGATCGGACCGAGCGCCTCGGTAGCCACCAGGGCCTCGGTCAGCAACGCTGCTGCGCACACGAGAGCCGCCGGAACGAGCACGAGCGGGCCGACGACCGACCCGAGCGCAAGCCACAAAAGCCCGCCGCCAATCGCACCGGGCAGGGTCATCACCACCAGGGCGAACCACGTTCCGGCGAGGAGAATCAGGCGCTGCCCCATCGCATCGAAGCCGCGGGGGCGTTGATGGCCGAGCGTCACCCAGGCTGGAAACATCAGCGCGGCGGCGTTGTGGATGACGTACTGCGCCGCGATCAGTCCCGGCGCGACCAGGATGACCGCCATCGCAATCGAGAGCCGCCATCCCGAGTTGAGGTTGGGAAAGGCGGCAAACGACAGGAACACGGCGATGAGCGCGAGGTACCACACGATAACCGTCAACAGCGACATCGGCCAGAGCAGTGCCCCTCGAATAACGATGGCTGGCGATACTGGCCAGGTCTTCAGCAGCACGAGATGCTCGAGATCGGTACGGAGGTCCGGACGCAGGACTTGAGGGCCCATCAGCGTGGCGAAGCCGATGGCAACAAGCGACAGGACGCCGAAGGTCTCCGACACGCCGCGAGGGATCACGCCGAAGATACTGGCGGCGGCCAATCCGGCAAGAACCGCGACGATCAGGCCGGCGACGGTTCGCACATCGATCAGGCGCGTCGCTTCGGTCGCGGACTTCCAGAAGAAGATGAGCTCGGATGGTCCCACCGAGGGAAGCTCGAACAGCGCCGGCCGCACTCGATAGCGGCTCACCGGCAGCGGGGACTGACGTTCGCGGACCTCTGCCACAGCATCGGATATCGCCTCGAAGGCTTCGTCACTGGCAAACACCCAGCCGGCAACGACGACGAGCACCAGAAGAGCGCCGGCGATTCGGGTTGCAAACGACGCCCAGTCCTCGGCAAACATCGGCGCCGCGAGCGTGACAAACGGCAGCATCAGAACGCCGGCCGGACCCGAGCGCGCCAGATCGTTCAATCGGCCGGCAACCTCGAGCATGCCGGCTCGCGGCATTCGCCAGAATTCAGCCGCCAACGCGCCAGCAATCGCTAGAAACGGTCCGGCCGTCAACACGAGCGACGAGCGGGCCACGAGGCGGGTGCGAACATCGCGGTCGCCGAGCCGGGGCCGCCAGAGAGCCACGCCTGCCGAGAGCAGGCGCAATGTCGTCAGCATGACCCAGACAGTAATGCCGACGCGCATTCGCGTGGCTCCAGTGCCCTGCGGCACGAGAAACATGGGAATCGTGGCTGCAAGCAGAAGGCCCAGCTGCGAGCGAAGCAGACGGTGCAGGAGAACGCTGCGCCGCCGTACTGGCGCCGGCAGCAGAAATTGGACTTCCGCTTTGGAGAGCTCGAACAGCCCGCCGCCGGGAGCCGGCGACAGCCAGATGAACGCCGTCATGCCCGCGAGCAGCGTCGCGCCGAGTGACGTGCCCGTTGCAATCAACGTCGCCAACGCGGCCGTGTTGCCAACGTTTGTCCGGCGCCGCCGCTGCGAGCTGCCGCCGCGGCCGAACCGAAACAAGGAAAAGTAGAAGTAGGTGGCGCCAACGACCGCCCCGATCAGATAGCGAGGCTCGCGCAGCCGTCGCAGCCGCAGCCGGATGCGATTCCAGGCGCTGCACGCGATGATGTAGAGACTGATGCCGACCACGGTCAGTTGGGACCTGGTGTCTCTCGGCCGGTTACGCGGATGAAGATCTGCTCGAGGTTCGAGCCTGCTTCGACGACCTCTTCGCGGCTGGCGAGCTCCGCGACCGCGCCATCGGCCACCTTCCGCCCGCGATCCATGATGACGACCCGGCTGCAAACTTCTTCGACCAGGTGCAGCAGATGAGATGACAGCAGGACGGCAGCGCCGGCCTTGGCCCTGGCGATGATCGTCGCCCGCATGCGGCGGATGCCAATCGGATCGAGACCGGTCAGCGGTTCGTCGAAGAGCAGCGTCGTGGCATCGCGGACGAGCCCGCAGGCGATGACCACTTTCTGCCGCATGCCGCGCGACAGCTCGCTTGGCAGGAGGTCTTCCTTCCCGGTGAGCTCGAGCTCCTCCAGCAGCGCGCGCGAGCGCGCCTCGACGTCGGCGACGCCGTACAATCGGCCGGTCAGGCGCAAGTGCTCGCGAATCGTGAGGTACTCGAACAGGTGGGGCTCGTCCGGCATGAACGCCAGCCGGCGGCGCGCGTCGAGCGGCTGTTGAACGATGTCGAAGTCGTCGATGCGAATCGTGCCACTCGTTGGTTTGAGAATCCCAGCCACCGAACGCAGCGTCGTCGTCTTCCCAGCGCCGTTGGGACCGATAAGGCCCACAATCTCGCCAGATGACACGGTGAAGGACAGATCGTCGACCGCCACGAACCCGCCGTAGGTGCGGCGGAAGCGTTCGAGGGACAGCGCCATGCGTGTCTGACACCTTATCACCGACCGGCCGCGCGGGCGGTCGGCGCCCCTTACGAGGGATTGCCCGCTACGACGAGAGCGAAGTCGATGCCTTCGCCACGAATCGCATGGCTGGCGGCGGTGACGAAGCGGCTCGCCTCGCCAACCGGCGCCTCGGCACACTCCAGGCGAATCTGTGCCCGTTTGCCTGCGTATTGCGGATAGTGTCGGCCGAGATGGCCGTCCAGGATGTAACCCAGGTAACGATTGATCTTCTCTTCGATCTGCCTGAACTGGCCCGGGCCGCCATTCCACGCGCGACGCTCGAACATGGTCAAGACGACGCACCCTTCTGTGTGTTCAAACGCGATCCGGTCGACGATGGCCGGGTTCTGCACTCCCGGTTCGCCGAACTCGGCCACCATCTGCTCGCGGGTCATGCGCTCCAAGGTGCCACCATACCTGTGTTAAGCTTAGGAGTTCTGGAGGTATCTGAATACGTGGCTACGCATGCATCGGCGCTGAAGGCGCACCGGCAGAGTCTGAAGAATCGCGAGCATAATCGCCAGTTTCGCTCCCGCCTGAGAAGCGCCCTCAAGGCCATCCGGACGGCGATCGACGCGAACGATTTGAGCGCCGCGAAGAGCGCCCTGAAGCAGACCATCTCGCTCATCGATCGCATGGCATCGAAGGGCATCATCCACCGCAATGCCGCCGGCCGGTACAAGTCGCGGCTGACGACGCGCGTCGCGGCCCGGACGAAGGCGGCGTAACCGCTCCGGTCCGGACGCGCCCTACCGGCGCCCCGAGCTCCGCGTCCGTCTCTCCGTACATAGCTCGACCACCAGGCGTTCCAGCAGCACACGTGGCTCACCGGCCGAGCTCTTCAGATCGACGTCGGTCCGAAACAGCGACCGAATCGCGCCGGTCAACCCGGCTGGCGCGACGTTCGGAAACTTCGTACGCACCAGCCAGCCGAGCTGACCGAGCACCTTCTCCGGTGGTGCGCCAGCGTCCATCGTCAGCGCAATCTGCCGCAATGCCGCTTTCGGATCTCCGGCTTCGATGGCGTTGGTGAGCGCCCAGTCGTCTTGCAGGGTCGCCGGCCCGGCGATGTCGCGCACATCGGCAACGGTTACCGTCTTCTGCCCCAGCGTGTACAGCAGCAGCCGATCAACGTCGTTGCGCAGGCGCTTGAGGTCCACGCCATCCCGCTCGGCCAACAACCGAGCGGCTTGAACCTCAATCTCGCTGCCAGCCGCCGCCACGCGCGCCCGGATCCAGCGCTCGGCATCCGCGAGATCCTCGACAATCCCACATTCGACCAGCGTCGCGTGCTTTGTCAGCAGCTTGTACATCCGACCACGCTTGTCGAGCGGTCCGGCGACCAGCACGATCGTGATTTGCGGATCGGGATCGGTGAACAGACGCTCGAGGCTGTCGAGGGCGCGATCCGCCGCTTCGCTCTCGCGCTTTGGGACGAGCAGCGAGCCGGCTTGAAAGACAATGACGACGCGCCGGGGCGACATCATCGGCAACGTCCGCGCCGCCGACACGAGACCTGACACGAACGTGGCCAGCCGGTCGCCTGAGGACACATCGCCGGCGTGCAGGGTCTCGACGTTGAACGCCCGCAGACCCTCGTCCACAAGCTCCTCGAACTCGTGTGCCAGCGCGCTCTTCTCGACGTCGTCCTCACCCAGGACGAGATACAGCGGGTCGGGGCTTGACGCTTTGATCTGCTTGCGAACGGCCGCTGGTGAGAGTTGAGGCATTAGACGATCAGAATGCCTCGAGAATCGCGCTGACGATCGTCCTGGCGAAATCGTTCGTCATGCGCTCGAGCGCGTTGGCGTCCTGACCCAGGAACACCGCTGCATCCAGTTGACCCGTCGGATTGCTCGGAGCGTCGTATTCGCCCCGGAAAATGAGGCTCGGGTTCTCCCAGAGCACAGTGTTCCCTTTCGTCTCGCGCAACTCGACGTTCGCCGTCATCGTGATCGCGTAGCGCGACGCGAGCTGCTGGGTCGTCATGCTCAGCGGCTGAAGGCTGATGCCGGAAACCTCTCCGGTCAGCACGGCGTCGACTCCCGTCACGTCGGGAAGAATCTGGTAGCGGCCGCGGCCGATGAACTCGGCGCGAACCTTCTGGGTCAGCTGCGTCTCGAGGTTGAACACCTGCGTCCGGTTGACGAACGTCGGCACGCCGATGATCTTGATCTCGGGCGGGAGAAACGACCCGCGTCCGGCGAGCGTATAGCCACAGCCACTCGAAACGCAGGCGATCACAACGAGCAGAACGCGCAGGCTGGCTTGCATCATGACACCACAATGCTCACAAGGGGCCCCTTGGCAATGACGACTTTGCGCACGGTCTTGGCGGCAAGGTGCGCCTGAACGGCGGGATCGGCGATCGCCCGCTCTTCGAGGGCCTGATCGGGCAGCCCAGCCGGGACGGTCAGGCGGGCTCGTATCTTGCCGTTGATCTGGACGGGGACGACGATCTCCTCCGGCCGCGCCACGTCGGCGTCGAACGCCGGCCACGCGGTGGTGGTCAGCCCGTCGCGATGGCCGAGCATCTCCCACAGCTCCTCGGCCATGTGCGGCGCAAACGGCGAGATCATGACGACGAGCGCGCCGATGGCTTCGCGCAACACGGCGACGGTTGCCGGCCGCTCGACTCGTCCGGCAGGTATTTCGCCGCGCGAGGGCGCACCGTGAGTCGTTCGCTCGCTGAACGCATAGAGCTCGTTGACGAGCTCCATCAGCGACGACACGGCGGTGTTGAGGTGCATCCGCTCCTCGATATCGGCCGTCACTCGCTTGATCGTCTCGTGCGTCTTTCGCCGCAGGCTCCTCTCGGCGTCCGTGAGGTCACCCGTGGGCAGCGCCGCGCCATCCGCAGCGATCACCGGAACCCAGTGGTCGACCAGCCGCCAGACGCGGACCAGGAACCGGAAACTGCCCTCGAGACCCGCATCGCTCCACTCGACCTCTTTCTCCGGCGGGGCCACGAACATCACGTACAACCTCAGGGCGTCGGCGCCGTATTTCTGGAGCATATCGTCGGGGTCGACGACATTGCCCTTTGATTTCGACATCACGGCGCCATTGCGCAGCACCATGCCCTGCGTCAAGAGCCGGCTGAAGGGCTCGGCGATCGTCACCAGCCCCACGTCCCGCAGCACCCTCGTGAAGAACCGCGAGTAGAGCAGATGAAGAATCGCGTGCTCGATGCCCCCTGAGTAGAAATCCACCGGCATCCAGTACGCGGCGGCACCCGGTGCGAACGGCAGCTCGCCGTTGTGCGGATCGCAGAAGCGGAGGAAGTACCACGAGGAGTCGACGAACGTGTCCATCGTGTCGGTCTCGCGGCGCGCGGGGCCGCCGCATTTCGGGCACGTCGTGTTGACGAATTCCGGGACGTGGGCAAGAGGCGAATCGCCGCGTCCGGTGAAGCTTGCCACCTTCGGCAGCTCCACGGGGAGCTGCTCGTACGGCACCGGGACGATGCCGTCTTTGTCGCAGTGGATCATCGGGATGGGCGTGCCCCAGTAGCGCTGGCGCGAGATCCCCCAGTCCTTGAGCCGGTACTGAATCTCGCCCGTGCCGATGCCGCGGCGCTCGGCATCCCGGATCATCCGGTTGATGACCGCAGGCGACGCCTGCCCGGTGTACTCGCCCGAATCCACCAGCGTTCCGTAGTTGCTCGCCGCTTCGGTCATCGTCGCCGGATCCGGCGTCTCGTCGCCGCTCTTGACGACGACCCTGATCGGCAGGCCGTACTTGCGTGCGAACTCGAAGTCGCGCTGGTCGTGGGCGGGCACCGCCATGATCGCGCCAGTGCCGTACTCGGCCAGAACGAAATTCGCGACCCAGATCGGCACGGCTTGTCCGGTGAACGGATTGACCGCAGTCCGCCCGGTATCGAAACCCTCTTTCTCGATGGCGCCGGTCAGCCGTGCCTCGCGATCGAGCGCCCGGAAGCGCGCCACCTGCTCGCGGAAGGTCGCGGGATCCTGACTCTCGTTCGCGAACTGTTCGACCGTTGCGTGCTCTGGCGCGAGCAGAACGAACGTAGCGCCGTAGATCGTGTCGATGCGGGTCGTGAAAATTTCGATGCCCGCGCCCGTGGCCTGGCCGCTCAATGGAAACGTGAGCCGGGCACCCTCCGACCGTCCGATCCAATTCCGCTGCATGACCGCGACTTTTTCGGGCCAGGCCGACAGGGTGTCGAGGCTGCTCAGAAGGTCATCGGCGTACGCCGTGATCCGGAAGAACCACTGCTCGAGGTCGCGCGCCACGACCGTCGCCCCGCAGCGCCAGCAGGCGCCCTCGATGACCTGTTCGTTGGCGAGCACGGTGTTGTCGTTCGGACACCAGTTGACAGTCGAGCGGCGCCGGTAGGCCAGGCCGCGCTCGTACATCTTGAGGAAGATCCACTGGTTGAACTTGTAGTACTCGGGGAGGCACGTCGCGATCTCACGCTCCCATGCGTAGCTGATCCCGAGGCGTTGGAGCTGCCCCCGCATGTGCGCGATGTTGTCGAGCGTCGACGTCTCGGGGTGCGTGCCGCTCTTGATCGCCGCGTTTTCGGCCGGCAGGCCGAAGGCGTCCCACCCGAACGGGTGCAGGACGTTGTAGCCCCGCATCCGCTTGGTCCGGGCCATGATGTCGCCGATGATGTAGTTCCGCACGTGCCCGACGTGGGCATGACCGGAGGGATACGCGAACATCTCGAGGCAGTAGTACTTGGGGCGGGAGCGGTCGACCTCGACCTCGAAGGCCCGGTCGGTCGTCCACTTCTCCTGCCACTTCCGGTCTAGCTGCTGCGGTCTGTACTCGGTCATGTCGACGAAACCATTGTACTTCGGCGGCTCACGCAGCCTTTCGGACCCGGGACCGTCTCAGGTCTCACGTCTCCGGCCGTTCGGTCTTCGGTCTTAGGTCTTATGCTCAGGCTGTGACGTAAGACCTAAGACTTAAGACGTGAGATGGCCCTGAGACGCAGTAAGATGCGCGTCAATCCGCGCGGCACAGCGATCGTGCTGCCGCGTCATGGGACGATTCAGCACATGATGGGAACGAAGCTTACGACTTTCGCGATGGTCCTGCTGCTCTGCTCAGCTGCCGAGGCCGCAGACCTGTCGGGCACCTGGGCCCTCGAGTTCGAGCAGGACAAGAACAGCCCGCTCTATCAGGCCGATTGCTCATTCAAACAGGAAGGTGCGCAGCTCTCGGGGAGTTGTCTGTCGGGGTTCGAATCCATCGTGACCGTGCGCGGCAACGTGCAGCCCCCAGCCGTGACCTTCCAATTCAGAACCGGTACCGATTCCGGGACCCAGACGACGTTCTCGGGGCAGCTCGACGATCAGGAGACGTCGATCAAGGGCACGTTTCGCTTCGTCGACGCCCGGGGCAACACGGGCCAAGGCACCTTCACGGCGACTCGGAAGTGACCCGCCAATCGCCGCCCCTAGAATTTCCAGTGACCCGACAGCGCCGCCCGCGTCTGCTCCACGCCGGGGCGGCCGCGCCTCGGCGCGTCGTCTCCAGGCTCCGGCCACTTGATTGCCGGCCGTTCAGCCGGGCCCAGCGCCGCAATGACCGCCTGCAGCGAGTCCCGCAGCGCCTTCAGATCGTACCCGCCCTCGGCCAAGGCCAGTAAACGCCCGCCACAGCAAT
>JBKPSC010000350.1:0-9184 GCA_046734915.1 Acidobacteriota bacterium
ATCGCGGAGAAGCTCGCCGCCGCCGGCGAGACCGAACCGAGCGCCTCGTTCGCTGTCGGACCGCTGCGCCGCGTCGACATTCTGCGCTCTGACTTGACCGCCCTCGGCTGGAGACGTGGAGCGCGGCTCATGCGCGAGCACCTGTTTCCATCGCGTGCTTATATGTCGGCGAGATATCGTACCGACCACACGCTGATCCTGCCGTTTCTGTACGCGCGCCGACTGGCCGGCGGACTGTCGGCGTGGCTCCGGCGTCCGGAGTACACTGACTCGCCATCGGTGCCATGAACGACTTCAGCCTGCAACGGCGGTTCCGAGCGGCGGACAGCGCGATCTTCCGTGAGCTCGACGGCGAGGCAATCGTCCTGCATCTCGACACCGGCATCTATTTCGGTCTGGACCCCGTCGGGACGCTGATCTGGCGCAGCCTGGCCCGCCGAGAATCGGTCGGCCACATCGTGGGCAGCGTAGTCGGCGACTACGACGTCGACGAAGTCCAGGCTCGAATCGATGTCGAGCTCCTCATCGATCAGCTGGTCGCAAAGGGTCTTGTGGTCGCCGACGACGATGAGAGGTGACCTCAACAGGCTTCGCAAGCTCAGGGCCGATGACTGGTGTGTGGCCGGCGAGGCCGCGCTGCTCGCCGGCATCGCCGCCCTTGGTGTTCGCTCGGTTGGCGTCGAGCGTACCGCGCGCGCGTTGTCGCGTCCCCAAGGCGCGAATCGGGTCCGGCGCGTGTCTATCGATCGAGTCGCCCAGGTCACCGAGGCGGTGACGGGGAAGCTCGGCGCCCGGTGTCTGACCCGGTCGCTGGTCCTGCACGGCATCCTGGCGCGACGCGGCATCTCGTCGACGGTTGTGCTCGGAGCGGCGAACGAAGCCGGACGATTCAGAGCGCACGCCTGGGTCGAGCATGGCGGCCACGTCGTGTCCCGCCAGGGTCGCGACGGCTGCCTTCCGATCCATCGGATCGGCGGAGCGCCTGTGGCGATGCCTCGATGAGCGCCATTTGCCTTGTCGTCGCTCGCGACCGTCGCCCGGTCGACACCGACGCTCTCGACCGGCTCTTCGACGCCGCTCCCCATCGAGGTCGCTTCCGCGACCGTCGCATCGACCCAACCGCCGTCGTCGGTTGTCAGAACGCCTCGGCGATGCGGCCACATGCCGCGGTCGACCGGCTCGGGTCCGCGACGATTGCGTTTCACGGACGCATCCACAACCGGGCGGAGCTCGTCCAGTTGCTGTCGCCGCGCTGGCCCGAAGCCGCCGCCGACGATGACGCGCGCCTGGTACTGCGTGCGTTTCTGCAATGGGGCGAGGCCTGTGCGTCGCGTCTTGTCGGCGACTTCGCCTTCGTTGTCTGCGATCCGTCGCGACGCCTTACCTACGGCGCGCGAGACGCCATGGGCGTCAAGCCTCTCTACTATTTCCTGAGCGATCGACAGTTCATCGCCGCGACCGAACTCAGTCAGCTCGTGGCGGCGGAGATACCGCTGGCGCCTTGCGAGCCAATGATTGCCGAGCTGCTGGCGTTCGACGTGAGAAGCCGACGCGAGACGCTGTATCGGGACATTTACCGTCTGCCGCCCGGCCACTGGATGCGCCTGACGGAGGATGAGATCCACGTCGCTGAGTACTGGCGTCCGGATCCGGTCAGCGAGCTGCGATACGCGCGCGACGAGGACTACGCCGATCACTTTTTCGACCTTTTGCGGACGGCGGTTGCCGATCGCGCGCCAGGCGACGAGCCGTGCGCCGCATATCTCAGCGGCGGTCTCGACTCATCGTCGGTCGTGTGCATGGCCCGCGCCCTCGAGCGGTCATTCGAGACGTTCTCGCTCGTATTTCCGGACGTGCCGGAGGCAGACGAACGGCAGTACATCGAGGCCGTGGCCACTCGCGTCGGGGCGCCTTCGCATCTGCTGGCGAACGCACCGATCGACGCCGGCGACTACCGGCGACGGGCGGCTTGGCGTGCCGACCTCCCCGAGCTTCCAAGCGACGCCATCGGCGAGCCTCTGCTCGCCGCGATGCGCGAACGCGGTCATCGCATCGCTCTGACCGGCGTCGGCGGCGACTTCGGCTTTGCCGGCAGCCTGCTTCACTACGCCGATCTCCTTCAACAGGGAGACCTCGCCGGCCTGCTGCGTCAGTACCGTTCGGATCGCGAGACTCCTGACGTCGGGTCGTCGCCACGGCAGCTCGTCTCGCAAGGGCTGAGACTGCTGGTGCCGGCGGCGCTGAGAAAAACGGCGCGGCCCATCGTCAGGCGGCTTGGGTGGGGCACTCGCGTTCCATCGCACATCGATCGTCGATTCGCCGCCCGGACCGGTTTGCTCGAGAGGTTCGACGCTCGCCGCAGCGCGCCGGGGCCGGCGGCTCCGACGCGGCGCTACGTCAGCGAGCTGTTTGCCTCGGGATGGACCTGCCGACTGCTCGAGACCATCGAGCGTGCGGCCGCCGACTACGGGCTCGAGCTCCGCCACCCCTTCTACGATCGCCGGCTCGTCGAGTTCGCCGTGGCGATCCCGGAATCGCAGCGGTGGCGCGGCCGGACGACCAAGTTCGTGATGCGCCAGGCCATGCGACCGCTGCTGCCCGAAACGGTGTACGCTCGCATGGGCAAGGCGGACGCGTCGGCCCTCGTGCCGGGAGCGGTGGAGGTCCTGGGTGGAGAGGCGGCATTGAACGATCTCCACATCGGCGGGCGGCTCGGCTGGATCGATACCGCAGCCATCGCCGAAACGTATCGCCGCGCCCGGCGCCAGTTCGAGCAGGGAACCGACGGCTATTGCGGGGCGATGTTCAGCGTCTGGGTGACTCTGGCTGTCGACGCTTGGTACCGTTCGATGTTCGTCGAGGACAGTTCCCATGAACGACTCAGAGAACAACGAGAAGACCCGCCGCGACGCTCATCCGGGCGACCCACCACGCGACGGCGCCATCCGGAAGCCATACAAATCGCCGGAACTCGTTGAGTACGGCTCGGTCGCCAAGCTGACCCAGGGGACACTCAGCATGAACGCGGATTTCTTCGGCGGCGGGTTCCGCATGGAGCAGATGTGTCTGTGAGGGGCGCCCGTGTCACTCGTCGTCGATGAACACCGGCACTATCTGTCCGACGCGATACGGCTCGACGCCTTCCGTGCCGCCATTCATCGTGCCGTCCGCCACGGAGACGTCGTGCTGGACCTTGCCAGCGGCACGGGCATCCTCGGGCTTTTCGCCTGTCAGGCTGGCGCTTCGCGCGTTTACTCGATCGAAGCGACCGGAATGATCGAGATCGCCCGCGCCGTGGCCGCGGCCAACGGCGTCAGCGATCGAGTCGTCTTCGTCCACGGCATGTCGACGGATGTCACTCTGCCCGAACGGGTAGACGTCATCGTTTGCGATCAGATCGGAAACTTCGGGTTCGAGGCGGGCCTCATCCGGTACGGCGCGGACGCACGCGATCGGTTTCTCCGGCCGAATGGCCGGCTGGTTCCCGAGCGCGTCGATCTCTACGTCGCGGCGCTCGAGTCTTCGGCACTGCACGCGCAGGTGGCATTCTGGTCGGCCCGGCCCGCAGGCTTTGACTTCGGCCCGGTACAAGCCTGGGCTGGCAATACCGGCTATCCGACGATGATCGGCGCAGAGATGCTCCTGGGCGCCGGCCAGCCCGTCGCCAGCTTTGCCGCCGAGAGCATGGGGTCGTATCCGCTCACCGGTCAAGTTTGTCTGCCAGTCGAGCGGGCCGGGACACTACACGGCCTGGCCGGCTGGTTCGAGGCGACGCTCGCCGGAGACGTAATTCTGTCGAGTGCGCCGGATGCAGCCGCGCGCGTTCAGCGGCGGAACGTGTTCTTCCCCATCGATCGGCCGCTCGACGTTCTGCCCGGCGACACTGTCCGCGTCGGGCTGCACGCGATACCATCCGAGACCGTCGTCACCTGGACGGTGCAGGTCACGCGAGCGGGTCGAACGGTCGGGCGGTCGCGTCAGTCGACTCTTCACGGCATGTTGATCAATCGTGAGAGCCTGCGGCGCACTGATCCGCGCTTCGTTCCGACCCTGACGGCCCGTGGCCGCGCGCAGTTGTCCGTCCTCGAGCTGTGCGACGGCGCCAGACCGCTCGCGGAGATCGAGCGTGAGATGCTGGCGCGCCACCCCGATCTCTTCCCGGCTCTTCCGGCCGCCGCGGCCTTCGTTGTCGAGGTCGTGGCTGGGTACTCGAATCCGTAGGTGCGCTACACCGCGTACGGCCACACGCTCGAAAGCGCTGTTCGGCTCCGCGGTCTGACGCCCTCGCCGCGACCCGCTGACATTCGCATTCTCGCGAGCCGACGGCCACCGGTCGACGACAGCACGCCGGCCGCCCTATCCGATCGAGGTGTCGACGGGACGTGGCTTCAGCTGCGGAGAAGCGGTGACTCGCTGGTGCTGCAATTCGACGGCGGAGGGACGTTCACGCTGTCCTCGAACGGCGAGGTCATCACCGTGCATCTCGATGATGACGGCCTGACGGACACGGTCACGCACTTGCTGATCGATCAAGTGCTCCCGCTTGCCCTTGGACAGCGCGGCCGACTGGTGATCCATGGAAGCGGAGTAGTGCTCGACGGTCGGGCGGTGGCGTTTGTCGGGCCGGCCGGCGCCGGCAAATCGACCCTGGCCGGCAGCCTGGGGCGTCACGGCGGCATCGTGATTGCCGACGATGCGCTCGTCGTCGAGGCGCTGGCGGAGGCGATCCTCATCGAGCCGGCCTATCCGGCAATTCGCGTCTGGCCCGATGTGCTCGACATGCTCGGGGCGGGTAACGCCCAGCCGTTCATCGATGCGCGCGCCGGGAAGCGTCTGCTCGGCGTCAATCAAGGACTGTCCTTTGTGTCGACCCGCGCCCGCCTCGAGCGAATTTATTTCGTTCAGCCCGCGCCTTCAGACGATATCGTGATTGCGCGCCTGACTGATCGCGACGCGACGATAGATCTTCTCAGCCACACCTTCGTGCTCGATCCGTCGGACCGGTTTCGGCTCGCCAGGCACTTTGAGCAGGCGTGCGAGGTCGTGGAACGAACGATCGTTCGAACGATCAGTTTTCCACGGAGACGTTCGTGTGTGGACGACGTTCGTCGGGAGATTTGCCGCGATCTGACCTCCTGACGGAGGGAGCGTGCAGCGCGATGGCTGCGACCATCGCGAAGAGCACTCCGTTGGCGGGCATCCGCAGGGCCGTGTCCCACAGGCTCTGCACGCCGACGCCGATCAACCCACCAAGAGCTCCGGTGCGAATCCAAAATGTCCGAACTGAGTCGCTCCGCAGGCGCTGGACGACGAGCGAAGCGCCGGCGACGATGGCGGCCAGGACGGCGAATGCGATCAGCAGTCCGCCTTCCGTCAGCACCTGCAGATACTCATTGTGGGCGTGGTTGATGAACATCAGCCGCGATCCCTGCTGGTAGACCAGCATTCCCCGCTCGAATGCTCCGACGCCAATCCCGACCGCAAGGAAATCCCGCGCCATCGCCCAGGTTTCGCGCCAAATGGCTAAGCGCCCGCCCACGTCGGCTGGAAGCGTGTCGGTCAGCCGGGCGGCCAGTGCCGGCGTGTTCGTGTATGGCAGCGCGAGCAAGAGGAGCAGGACGATTGCAGCCACGAAAACACCACCACCACCCACTCCCAACCGCCGCCTGGCCACCACACCCATTGTCACGAGCCCGGAGCCGAGTCCGATGAGGCCTGAGCGCGAAAGTGATGAAACGAGTGCCGCTGACATCAGCACGAGAGCTCCCGCCAGCGTGACCATGCGAGTGTCGACGATCGACGCGAGTTGCGCCGGCACTCCACGACGATCGCCGCGCGAGACAACCCGGGCCGCGGCGTAGCCCAAGACCAGCGGAATCGCCATCAGCAGCCACCCGGCCAGATCGTTTCGGTTGACGAACGGGCCGAGCGGCGTTGGATGCGGAGTCCGCACGATCGGCGTCCAGAAACCGTAGATCTGGTGCGGGCTGATCACGCGCTGCACGAAGACGATCGTGGCGAGGGTCAGGCCGCACCAGGCAATCCCGCTCACCACGCGGCGCGGGCTGCTGCGCTCGAAGAGATGACGGGCGGTCCAGAAGACGATGACGCACGCCACCGCCGTCGCCAGCGACCAGGCCGTGGCGACCGGATCCAGGGAGAGCGAACGAAGTGCCGGCGCGTGCGTGGCGTCGAGCGCGAGCTGGCTGCGGACGGTCGCCGCCGCCGGCGACAGCACATCGCGCACGAAGCGAGGAAACGGCACGAGCTGCAAGACCCCGCCGACGATCGCGGCCAGCAGCCACAGGTCCAGACGACGGTAGGCCGGAGTCAGAAGTCGCGGCTGATGGACGAGCGCCGCGACCAGGGCACCGACCAGGAGCGGCACGACGGTCCAGCGATACGCGCCGGCAAACGCGAAGAGCGACCAGCCGGTGACCGCGACGAGCGCGAGCGGCATGCCCGATCCTTCAGACGGCTTCCGCGTAGTAGTTCTTGTATTGGTGACCGTGGTATCGCGCGTAGTAGTACTTGTTCTTCGCGAAATCGACTTTGTTGAGCACGACGCCGACGTGCTTGGGATGGCTGGCGATGACGGTTTCGAGCGCCCGCTCGGCCAGGCGGCGGCGAGTCATCTCGGCCCCGACGACGAAGGTGACGCCGGAGACCAGCGGCGCGAGCACCACGGCATCGGTGACCGCGAGCACGGGCGGCGTGTCGATGACGATCCAGTCGAACGGGCCGTGGAGGAAGTTGGTCAGCAGCGTCTTCATGCGTTCCGACGCGAGCAGCTCCGAGGGATTGGGTGGCGGCGTGCCGGCGGTAATCGCCAGAAGGTTCGGATCGACCGTCCGCTGAATGACGTCGCGCACGCGCGCCTGCCCGCTCAGCACTTGTGACAGCCCGCGCTCGTTGGTCAGGCGCAGCGGCCGGTGCAGCCCGGGGCGGCGCATGTCGGCGTCGACGAGCAACACGCGGGCGCCACCGTAGGCCAGGGCCATCGCCAGGTTGCACGCGGTCGTCGTCTTGCCTTCGAGCGGCTGCGCGCTGGTTACCAGCATCGTACGGGTCGTCGCATCGCCGTAGCGGGCCGTCAACGACGTGCGCAGGCTCCTGAACGCCTCGCCGAATTCGTGCGGCGAGTGCGCCGATCCGAGGATGGGGTGCTTGTCGCCGCGGACCGAGGGCACCAGCCCGAGGAACGCCATCTTCAGCTGACGGGTCACGTCCTCGGGTGTCTTGATCGTGTCGTTCATGTAGTCGAGGCCGTAGGCCACCGCCGCCGCCGCCGCGAGGCCAATGAGCGCGGCCATCAGCCAGGCCCGCCGCCCGGTGGGCGACATCGGCGCCGATGGAATCTCGGCATGGTCGATGACGCGGACGTTGTTCGAGCGGCTGTTGCTCGAGACGCGCAGCTCTTTCTCCCGCTGCAGCAGCGCTTCGTAGACCGTCCGATTGCTCCGCGCCTCGCGCTCCATGACGTTGTAGGCGACGCTCTTCCGGCTCAGATCCTGGACGTCGCCTTTCGCCTGCTCGAGGTTCGCCGCGAGCGTGCGCTCTTCGAGGACGGCGCGGTCGTACTCGTTCTTGACCGACTGGAGGAGACGGTTCGTCTCGAGATCCAGCTGCCGTTGCGCATCGACGAGGCTCGCGTTGACCTTGACCATTTCGGGATGGCGTTCGCCGTATCGCTGCGTGAGCTGCGCCTTCTGCCGATGAAGGTCCGCAAGCCTGAGCTTCAGCGTCTGGATCTGCGGATTCTGCGACACGATGGGGATCGACTCCGCGGCAGTCGCGTCGCTGACCGACTTGACCTGACTATAGACCGCGTCTTTTTCGATTCGCGTGGTTCGCGCCTTGACCATTGCGTCGTTCAGCGCAGTCAGGCGCGAGAGCACGATGTTGTTCCGGTCATCGAGCGACATCGCATTCTCACGATCGCGGTACTCGGCCAGCGCGCCCTCGCTGTCCTCCACCTTCAGCTTCTGCGACGCAAGCTCCTTCTCCAGCCACTCGAGCATGTTCTGCGTGCTCTGGAGCTTGACCTCGAGATTCTGCGCCACGTACTCGTCGACCAATGCGTTGGCTGCGTCAGCCGCGAACTTGGCGTCCGACGACTGGAAATAGACATCGACCAGGCGACTGCCGGTGACCGGCACGACCTGCACCCGGCCGATGAATGCGCCGACCAGCGGCGCCTCGTCTCCGGTCTCGTCGGGCAGCGGCGACTCGGTCTGCACCTGTGGCGTCGGCTTCACGTAGGCCGCGGCGCCGGCGGCCAGTTGACGCACCACGACGAAGGGATTGGCGGGTGGCGCGGCATTGCCGTTGAACTCGGGCACGTTCTGCAGATTGAGACGATGCACGACCCGGCGCGTGAGGTCGCGGCCGCGGAGGATGCGGTACTGCGTGTTGTAGTACGGCTCCGGGTCCTGCCAGTACATGGCTTCGACGTTCGTGATGCCCGGCATCGCCGTCGATCGCTCGTCCTCGATGAGCACGCGCGCCTGTGCCTGGAACATCGCCGGCTGCGAATAGGCCTGGATGAGAATCGCTCCGGCCGTGAGCGCGAACACCGCGAACGCGATACGCCGGTAGCGGGCTACGACGGCCAGCCGGTCCAGCAGGTGGTCGTGGTCCGAACCGTAGCGAGCCGTGGGCGGGCGGGCGGGCGCCGATGTCGGCACTGACGGCGTGAGGTTCAGAGTCTGTGAACCGGACATCAGATGATCACCGGGGGCTCACGTCGTCGCCGGTGACCTGTGTCGAGAGGATGCCGTTGGCCCCCGCCACCGATGTGACCGCGCTGGCGCGAGCGTCAGCGAAGCCGACGAAAAGTTCGATGGACTCGAGCGGCATCGGCTCGCGCACGACCGCGGATCCGACTTCGCCGGCATTCAGGTGGATGAGGGGGCTGGCCGCCAGGACCGTCTTGTCTTCCCGGTCCAACAGCTCGACGATGTAGCTCCCGGGATCGACGATACGAAAAGCGAAGAGACCGTATTCGTCCGTTCGCAGGGACCGGACCAGGCGGCCCACCCGCGCGTCGCGGAGCCGCAGGTCGCGGTACGCCAGCGCGGCGCCCGTCGCCGACAAGGCGCTGCCCTGAATCGTCGTGAAGGCACTCAGCTTCGTGCCCGGCAACACGCCCGCCGGCAGTCCCTGCCCGGCTGTCGCGGCGCCC
>JBKPSC010000351.1:0-16707 GCA_046734915.1 Acidobacteriota bacterium
CCGTACAGCTCCGCCGGCGTTCAGGGGCTGATCCAGCAGGCCTCGATTGACATGCGCCTGTTCGGATCGATGGGCTGCAGCGATCTCGATCGAAACATCTGCGGCGCCGTCGCGTCGGCGGGGCTGAAAGCCACGATTGGCTGTGGGACCGGGATCAACCCGGAGGACACCGTCCACAGCCGCTACATCGTGCTGTGGGGCACCAACACGATCGTCACGAACCTGCACTACTGGCCGCTCGTACGCGAGGCGCAGAGCCGCGGCTCGAAGGTCGTGGTCGTCGATCCGATCCGCACTCGCACCGCCGAGGCGGCGGATTGGCATCTGCAGATCAAGCCCGCGAGCGATGCCGTGCTGGCGCTCGCGATGATGCACGTGATGATCCGCGACGGCCTGGTCGACCACGACTACGTGTCGCGTCACGCGATTGGGTACGACCGCCTCGCCGAGCGTGCCAGGCAGTACGCCCCGCGCGATGTCTCGCGTACCGTGGGGTTGACGCCGGAAGAAATCGAACGGTTCGCGCACGAGTACGCAACCACCCAGCCGTCGCTCCTGCGCCCGCTGATCGGCATCGAGCATCACCGAAACGGCGCGATGCAGTTCCGCACGCTGGCGTGTCTTGCGGTGCTGTCCGGCGCGTGGAAACACCAGGGCGGCGGGCTCGCCCGATCGACGCACGCGCTGCACTTCGACGCCCTCGACATGGACCGCGTGCTCATGCCCGAGGTGTACAAGCCGGGCGTGCGCACGCTGAACATGCGCGATCTCGGCAAGGATCTCTGCGACGTCGATCTTGAACCGCCGATTCGCGCGCTGATGGTCTACGGCGCCAATCCGATGGTGTCGATGCCGAACCAGGAGCGGATTCGCGAAGGGCTCCTGCGCGACGATCTCTTTACCGTCGTCCACGATCTGTTTGTGACAGAGACGGCCCGCTACGCCGACTACGTGCTGCCCGCCACGAGCCAGATCGAGCACCTCGACCTCTCGCCGGCATGGGGCCACCTCTATCTGGCGTTGAATCGACCGGCGATCGACACGCGCGGCGAATCGGTCTCGAACACCGAGCTGTTCCGGCGTCTGGCCGGCGCGCTCGGCCGACGCGAGCCGTGGCTCTTCGAGACTGACGAGTCGATGATCCGCGGCGCGCTCGCGAGCGGCCATCCGTGGCTCGACGGGATCACCTACGAACGTTTGTGGACTGACGGCTACGCGCGATTGAATGCGCCGGCCGATTGGCGTCCGTTCGCGAACGGCGGCTTTCGGACGCGGTCCGGAAAGGCCGAGCTGTACTCGGAGCTGCTGCGCCAGCTGGGGCACGATCCCCTGCCGTGGGCGGGTGAGATTCGAGAACAGGCCGGTCTCCAGCTGATTACCGGCAAGGCGCTCCATTTCCTGAATTCGGGTTACAGCAACATCGAACGCCTTCGGCGCCGCGCGGGCGACCTCTTCATCGAGATTCATCCCGACGATGCCGCAGAACGGCGCGTGACGGGTGGCGATGCGGTGCGGGTCTGGAACGCTCGAGGCGAGGTCCGCGCCGTGTGCGCGGTATCCGATCGCGTCCGCCCTGGTGTCGCGTGGATGCCCTTCGGCGGATTCCTCGACGCCGGCGGCTCGCGTCGATCCGTGAACGCGCTCACGGCCGAAGAGCCGACGGACTGGGGCGGCGGCAGCGGGTTCTACGACGCCTTCGTCGAAGTCGCGCCCGCCTGATCTTGCCCGACCGTCCGTACGGTCGGGAGCCCCGCAGGCCCGATCAGCTGCGGGCCTGGTCCCTCACGCTCTGGCATTCCTGCACGAGGACATCGCGGATCACCAACGGCGAGGGGCGGTTCGGCGCCACGTGCTCATCGGTCAGCACGATGTGGCCGCTGACGGCTTGTCCTCCGTCGCCCCCACGGGCGCCACAAACAACGACACTAATGCGCGCCAGTCTAATCGCGTACGCGCACATGATGCACGGTTCGACGCTGGTGTACAGCGTGCAGCCGGTCAGATCGCGGGAACGTCTCCGGGCAAACGCCGTGCGCAGCGCCTCCATTTCCGCGTGAGCCGTCGCATCATGGCGAGCCCGCACCGCTTCGACGCCTTCGGACACGAGCCTGTCACCGTCGAGAATCAGTGACCCGACGGGAGTGTCGCCACTCGTAATGGCCTGCCGCGCGAGCTCGATGCAGCGACGCATGTGCCGCTCGTGTTGTGACGGACTGCTCATTGAAAGGCGCTCTCTCTAATTATCCTTAGACTCTCAATCCAAGCGGATTCTCGATCGGTTCCAGCCTGCACGTTCATCGCCGAAATAGCCCAGGTCGTAGCGCATGAGTTCCATGTGGATTAGGATCGGCGCCATGTCGCCAACAAGGGTCGCCCGGCTCGGTATCCGGACAGCGATGGCGCTGGCATCTCTCGCGACGGCGTTCGCCCAGCCACCGGCGAACGCGCCCACGCGGGCTGCGCTCTACGCCGGCGTCGGCGAGGAGTTGATCGCATTCGGCATGGACGTGGAGCGGGCGACGCTGACCCGGCAAACGTCCGTGATGTTGCCAGGCTTCGTCCAGGAAGCCTGGGCCTCTTCGCGGACGCCCTTCCTCTACGTCGCCTGGAGCAACGGCGGCGCCAGCTACAACGGCTCAGGCGTCGAACCACGCGGAGACCGGCACGGCATCACGGCGTTCCGCGTCGACACCAACGGCGTCCTGCACCAGCAGGGGGCGCCCGCGGCGCTGGGCTCACGTCCCATTCACATCACGGGGGATGGAGCCGAGCGCCACTTGCTCGTGGCGTACAACGATCCAAGCGGAGTGTCGGTCCATTCCATCAACGCAGACGGCAGCGTGGGTGGCGAGGTGCCTCAGCGCGCATCGATCGATCCCGGCGTCTACGCGCATCAGGTCCGGGTGCTGCCGTCGAACCGGGCGGTCGTCGTGGTGACGCGAGGCAACGAGCCGACGGTTTCGTCCCGCGAGGATCCTGGTGCGCTGAAGGTGTTCCGGTACGACGCCGGTGCGCTGTCGAACGAGATCTCCATCGCGCCACACAACGGCGTCGGCTACCGCGCTCGCCATCTCGACTTCCATCCGACGCGTCCGTGGGTGTTCCTGTCGCTCGAGTCGCAGAACCAGCTTCAGGTCTACAGACGCAGCGACGAGGGGCTCGAGGCGACGCCCCTCTTCAGTGTGAGCACGCTGGCTGACGGCGGCAAGAACACGCAAGGGCAGACGACCAGCACCGTCCACGTGCACCCGAGCGGACGATACGTCTATGTCGGCAACCGGGGCACGCCCACAGCCGGCCGGCGCAACGAGATCGCGGTGTTCAGGATCAACGAGGCGACCGGCGAGCCCACGCTCGTTCAGAACGCCGACACGCACGGGTTCACGCCGCGAACCTTTTCTCTCGACCCCTCGGGCCGCCTGCTCGTAGTGGGCAACCAGAGTTCCGTGTCGCTCCGCGACGACAACTCGACGACCGAGGTTCCCGCCAACCTCGCGGTGTTTCGCATCGGCAGCGACGGCACGCTCACCTTCGTGCAGCGTCACGATGTCGCCGTCGGGCGCAAGCCGCTGTGGTGGATGGGCATCGTCGCGCGCCGCTGATGCCATCACGACGTCACCAGCTCGAGTGGGACAATTGCCCGCTTCACCGCCGGGCGTGCTCAGTGGCTGGAGAGTGTGAATGAGCTCACGAACCGTCTCAGCACTGGCAGTAGCCACTAGCCTGGCGGCAGTATCGCTGGTGGGGGGACGTTTCACTCGCACGACTGCCGCCGCTCAAGGCCCACGACCTCCAGCGACTTCGCCTTCGGTGCCCGTGTTCCTTCAATGGCCGCTGCCGGCGACGGGTAAGGCCTACAGCACGATTGATGGTGCGCGCCTCTGGCAGTATGTGAAGGAACACGGCGATATCGCGGAGCGTTACCGCCAGCAGGGTCATCCCCAATTCTGGGGGATCATCGCCGGCACGTCTGGTGATGCCGACGAGGCGCAGTGGCTGCTCGGGAAATACAAGCAGATCGGCTTGACCGACACGCACATCCAGACCGTAGCCTTGTTTCATCCGCAGTGGGCGCCCGAGTCGTGGGAGGTGGTCGCGACGGGCGATGGACGATCGACGACGCTGACATCGGCGCAGCCCGCGTACGCCACGACGTCAACCAACGGAAAGCCCCTCGACGTGCCAGCGGTCTACGTCGGCCTCGGAAGCGAAGCCGATTTGGCCGGGCGAGACGTTCGCGGGAAGGCCGTTCTTCTCTTTCGCGAAGGCACCAGTTACAGCATTGGGCCTGCCGGGTTGCTGAAGCGCGTCGAGTCCGCTGGTGCCGCAGCAATCTTCATGTCGGATTTCCGAGGAGGAAACGTCAGCGCTCAGTCATACCGGGCGAACAGCAACGTTCCAGCCTTCAATCTCGGAACCGAGGACGCCCTGGCGCTGCGCGATCTCATCGGCAAGGCTCCGTCCGGCAACCCACCCCACCTGAAGATCCGGCTGGACGCCAAGTGGGCGTCTGATCAGAAGTCGTTCCTGGTGTGGGGAACGCTGCCCGGCGCCAGTGACGACACGATCTACGTGATCGCGCACCGTGATGGCTGGTTTCATGCCGCGGGTGACAATGCGAGCGGTGTCGCCACGCTGCTGGGACTGGCCGAGTACTACGCCAAGGTGCCCCGGAACCAGAGACGCCGGACCATGATCTTCATCGGAACCGATGGGCACCATGCCAACAACCCGAGTGGGTATGGCCGCGAGTGGCTGGCGGCGAATCAGGAGAGGCTCTTCTCCAGGACGGCGTTGATGATCAACGCCGAGCATCCATCGCAAGTGCTGACACGCGGGGGCACTGCGGGTTGGACCGAATCGATCATCCCGTTGCAGTGGTATGCGGGCGGTGCCTCGAGGCCGCAGTTGACGGCGATCGCTGCCGCCGCGTTTCGCGAGTTCGGGGTACCCCTGTGGGATCAGCCCAGTCCGACGCCGCCAGCGGGCGACATCTTGCCGTTCGCCGGCTTCCTTCCAGGCGTCGTCATTCAGTCCAACGACTTCATGTCCATGCATACCTCCGACGATTCGCCGGCCAACGTCGCACCAACCGGGCTCGAAGCGGCGACGCGCGCCTATGCGCGGATCATCGACGAGGTCAACAAACTGCCATTGAGCGATCTGCAACGGCCGCCGGAGTCGCGCACACCGCGGATCGATTTCGCGAACTGTCAGGCGTGGGTCAAGGACTCGTCGGCCGCGTGTACCGAGAACACCGAGCGGGCGTGTGCGATCAGCGCCGCCGGCTGTTGAGGTCCGGTCCGCGACGCGAAACCTTCGACTTGCAGAGTGGCCGATTGCGCTATCGAACTTCCATACCCTGACCGCTTGATCCAAGGCGCATTTGACACGGCGACGTAGCTTCGATCATCCTGAGGTCCGACAGCTGTGCGAGTGCTCCACCGCCTTTCATCCGTCGCTCTGAGTCTGGTGTTGCTGGCCGGCCACGTCGCCGTCTGCGCCGGATGGGCAGCCACGCCCGAGGCTCGGATGGCCTGCTGCGAGGACGAGGACAACTGCCCGATGCACAAGGGCAGCGGTTCCCAGAACGCCGGATCCGAACGGGTCATCTCGCAAGCGCAGGCAGACGCTTGTTGCGCGTCGTCTGAGCGGCACCAGTCAAGTCAGTCCACTCCAAGCTTCGGCACCGTCATCTCGAGCGCCGTTCTTGGCGTTGGCGTTGTGGTTCCAAGGCCCACGCCGGCGCTGGTCCTCAGCGATAGCTGGCGAGCCGTTGCACCCATCCCCGTCGGGCCCGTACCGAGACACGTTCTCCTCGCCGTCTTCCTCGTTTAGCCACAGATAGCGTCGTGTGTCCGCTTGGGCCGCATGTCCCGAGTTGGTGGCTGTGCGCGCGCGGGCGCGTGCGGCATGACGAGTGTCGTGGCCTATGATCAACAGACTTCTCGAGCTCTCGCTTCGGAATCGCGTTCTCGTCGTTCTCGTCTACGTAGCGCTCGCCGGCTGGGGCTGGTGGGCGTTGCGGGCGACGCCTATCGACGCGATCCCTGACCTCTCCGACAACCAGGTCATCGTCTTCACGGACTGGCCCGGGCACAGTCCGCAGGAGGTCGAGGACCAGGTCACGTACCCGCTGACCGTCAATCTGCAAGGGCTTGCCGGCGTTCGTGTCGTGCGGTCCCAGTCGGCGTTCGGCTTCTCGATGATCTACGTGATCTTCGAGGACGACATCGACCTGTACTTCGCGCGGAGTCGGGTCCTCGAGCGCATGAGCCTCGTGACCAAGTCGCTGCCCGCCGGCGTGGCGCCCACGCTTGGACCAGATGCGACCGGCGTTGGTCACGTTTTCTGGTACACGGTGGAGAGTCCGACGCACTCCCTCCGTGAACTGCGCACCATCCAGGATTGGTTCATTCGCTACCAACTGAACGCCGTTCCGGGAGTCGCGGAGGTCGCGTCCGTGGGCGGCTTCGTCCAGCAGTATCAAATCGACGTCGACCCCGATCGCTTGCGTCTCTTCAACCTGCCGCTCAGCGCGGTTGTCGCCGCAGTGCGCGACAGCAATCTCAACGTCGGCGGCAACGTTCTGGAATCGGGTGGTGCCTGGCTAATCGTGCGCGGCGTCGGCCTGATCGCCTCTGTCGATGACGTGAAGCAAATCGTCGTCGGCGCCTCGAATGGCGTCCCCGTCTATGTCGAGCAGATCGCCAAGGTGCAGGTCGGTGACGCCTTCCGCGTCGCGTCACTCGTGAAAGGCATTCACGAAGCCGTGGGTGGCGTCGTGGTCGCTCGAAGCGGGGTCAACACCAAGGCGGTGATCGAGGCGGTCAAGGCGCGCCTGACGCAAATTCAGCCTGGTCTGCCACCGGGCGTGAAGGTGGTGCCGTTCTACGACCGCTCAACGCTCATCGATCAGTCGATTGCGACGCTGCGATCCGCACTGATCGAGGAGATCGCGCTCGTGACGCTCGCGCACGTGATTTTCCTCATGCATTTCCGCTCGATTCTCATCGTGACCCTTCCGCTGCCACTCGCCGTGCTGATCGCCTTCCTCGGGATGCATTACGCCGGCATCTCTTCGAACATCATGAGCCTCGCCGGTATCGCGATCGCGATTGGCGTGCTGGTCGACGCGGGCATCGTCGTCACGGAAAACGCATTCCGCTTCGTCGAGCAGCGTCACGTCGATCCACGCGATCGGCGTCGGGTGTGGGAAACGGTGCTCGAATCCACGCGATTGGTCGGTCGCCCGGTGTTCTTCTCGATGGCGATCATCTTGCTCGCCTTCATCCCGGTCTTTGCACTCTCCGGCCAGGAAGGCAAGTTGTTCCATCCACTTGCATTCACCAAGACCTTCGCGGTCCTCGCGGCGACGGTCATCGCGGTGACACTCGTTCCTGTCCTCTGCACCTTGCTCCTCGGCGGCAAGCTCCACGGCGAGGACGTCAATCCGGTGATGCGCGCCCTTCGTCGCATCTACAAACCGGTTCTCGAATCGGCTCTGGCGCACCGCGCCGCCACGGTGACGATTGCCGCCGTCCTCTTTGTCGGCGCGTTGGTGCTGGCTCGGGGTATTGGCAGTGAGTTCATGCCGCCGCTGAATGAAGGCGACTTGATGTTCATGCCGATCGCTGATCCCAGCATCTCGCTGGAGGAAAACACCAAGATTGCCGGGCGTCAGAACGAAGTGTTGATGTCATTCCCGGAAGTCGAGTACGCGGTCGCCAAGGTCGCGCGCGCCGACACGTCGACCGACCCAGCCCCTCTGAACATGACCGAGACGGTCGTTCATCTCAAACCACGGGCGCAATGGCGCGCCGGCATGACGTTGGACCGACTCCGCGCCGACATGGGAAGCGCCGTGCAGCTCCCGGGCGTTGCCAACATCTGGACGATGCCGATCATCAATCGCATCGACATGCTGACGACCGGCATTCGGTCGGAGGTCGGCGTGAAAGTGTTCGGCACGGATCTCTCGGTGCTCGAGGAGACGGCACGGCGGATCGCCGATGTCGTGCGTCGCGTGCCGGGGGCCAGCAACGTGTATCCGGAGCAAGTAACCAGCGGCCAGTACCTGAACATCCAGGTCGATCGGGCGGCAGCGGCACGGTATGGCATCGGCGTTGGTGATGTACAAGAGGTCATCGAAACCGCCATCGGAGAGACCGTTCTCACGACCACGATCGAGGGGCGCGCCCGGTTTCCCGTCCGCGTCCGCTACGCGCCTGAGTTTCGGTCTGATCCGCATGCACTTGGCGATGTGCTCGTGGCGTCACGGGACGGATCGCAGATTCCACTGAAGCAAGTCGCGCGAATCGAGCACGCCCGGGGACCGGCGATGGTGTCGTCGGAGAACGGTTTGCTCCTGGCGACCGTGCTGCTGAACGTGCAGGGACGCGATGTCGGTGGGTTCGTGGAACAGGCCAGACAGGCGGTCGCGCGAGAGGTCGCCCTGCCGCCTGGCTACTACATCGACTGGAGTGGTCGATGGGAGAACCAGGAGCGCGCCCGTCAGCGGCTGCTCGTGGTTGTTCCGATCGTGATCCTGGTGATCTTCGTGCTCCTGTACTTCACCTACGGCTCGGCTCTCGAGGCCGCGCATGTTCTGTTGGCGGTGCCGTTCGCGTTGACGGGCGGCGTCTACCTGCTCTGGATGCTTGGCTACAACTTCTCCGTCGCGGTGTGGGTGGGCTTCATCGCGCTGTTCGGCACCGCGGTACAGACCGGCGTGGTCATGGTGATCTACCTCGAAGAGGCTGTCGAACGAAAGCGGGCCGAGCTCGGTGGCAGCCTCACGCGTGCCGCGTTACGCGATGCGGTGATTGAGGGTGCGCTGCTGCGGCTCCGCCCCAAGGTCATGACCGTCAGCACGGTCGTCGCTGGTCTCCTCCCCATCATGTGGAGCACGAGCGTCGGGGCCGAGGTCATGAAGCCGCTCGCGACGCCGGTCCTGGGCGGCATGATCTCGTCCCTCGTTCACGTCCTCGTGGTCACGCCGGTGATTTTCTTCTGGCTCTGCGAGGGCCGATTAGGGCTGCAGGGACAAGAGATTTCAACACCAGCCCCATCTACGGTCTCGTGGCGACCGGTTCTAGTGGTCGCCGTGTTCGTGGCGCTCGTAGGCGTGTCCGTCTTTGGATGGCGGGCCTACTGGAGTCGTGAGGATAACGGCCCTCCGCGCGGTCTCACGACGATTCAGCGGGTCACCTCTGGGAACCTGCGGATTGTGTTGCTGTCCGCGACTGGACCGCTGAGACAAGGACGGAACGCCTACACGATCGAGTTTCGTTCCGCGGACGGAGCACTTGTCGATGTCGGGACCGTCCGCGCCACGGCCAACATGCCGATGCCCGGGATGGTCATGCCCGGTGGAGTCGAACTGAATCGGACCTTCGTGCCTGGTCGCTACGAAGCGACGGCGGAGTTCGGGATGGCGGGAGCCTGGCAGATGGCGCTCGAGTGGGACGGGCCGGCCGGCCGCGGGTCGGTCAGTTTCGAGGGAGCAGTGCAATGAGGTGTCAACTACTCATCGGAATCGTCGCCTCGATCTTGGCACCAGCGCCAGCGAGCGCGCAGACGCGGCAGCCGGACGAGCACGTGGCAATGGCGCCCCGCTTTTTCGACCGCAGCAATGGTCTGACGCTGGATCAGGCGATCGAGCGCGCCGTCGGCCAGGAACCTGGCCTCCGCGCTGCCAGGTCCAGCATCGACATCGCGCGAGGCGTGCGGACACAGGCGGGACTTCGGCCCAATCCCACGGTCACGTTCTCACAACTGACGGAACCGGCCGGCACCGATGCGCAGACACGCGTCGACCTCAATTGGCCTCTCGACCTCTTCCGAAGGGATGGACGTGTGAATACGGCCGAACGCGAAGTGGAGGTGGCACAGCAGGCCACCGCGGATCGTGAGCGGCTGCTGATCGCTAGCGTCCGAATGAAGTTCGGCGAAGTACTGAGCGCTGTGCGTGAGCTGTCGGTCACGGACGAGCTCGTCACAGTTACGCTTCGGCAACATTCTCTTCTGGCAGCACGAGCTGACGAAGGGGCGATTCCCCCCTTGGACCGCGACATGCTCCGCGTCGAACTGCAGCGGCTTACCTCCGATCAGATGTTGCAGGCCGGTCACGCCGAACACGCCTTGATCGAACTCAAGCGGCTGCTCGGTCTGAACGCCGACGCACCGTTGACCGTGCGGGAGGAGCTCGAGGAACTCGTCATGAGAGAGACGGCTGCCGACATTCCGCGAACGCAGAACTCCGGTCGGCCGGACGTGGCCGAGGCGAAGGCACGCGTCAGCGTGGCGGATGCTCGGATCGACCAGGCCCATCGCGAAGGCCGCTTCGATGTCAGTGTCTTCGGCATGTACATGCGCATGGACTCCGGTTTTGCCCAGCGCGGTGTTGGCCCCGAGAACGACCTCGAGCGTGTTCGCGGCGTCTTTCACAACTTTGGCGGCGGCCTGATGGTGTCAGTCCCTCTGAGCGATCGCAAGCAAGGCGAGGTCGCCGCTGCCGGGGCACAGCGCGTCGGCGCTCAGGCGCAACTTGAGGCAGCGCGGCTGACCGCAGAAGCGGAGATCGCAGCCGCACGCGCGCGGGATGACCATGCCCGACGCGCGTTGGCCCTCTATACCACCGAGATCCGAAATCTCGCCAGCCGCAATCTCGACGTGGTCTCACAGACTTACGACGCCGGGCGGATGACGCTCCTCGACGTGTTGAACGAGCGTCGGCGATACCTGGAGACAGAACGCGCCTATACCAATACGCTTCGCGAAGCATACGAAGCGCGCCAGGCGCTGAGAGCGGCGCTGGGAGAGGTCCGATGAATACCGAACGCCGTGTACATCTTCGAGTGCCCGTGGCGATTGGGATGGCCCTTGTCTTCGTCGCCATCGGACCGTTCGTCTCGTACCTGCTGATACGACCCGGCCCGACTCCGACTAGCAGCGATTCGCGACCACAACAGGCCTCGTCTCCGGTTCAGGCGCCCGTCTCTTCAGGCGACGTCGCGGGTTCCGCCGGGACGGCGCTGCC
The DNA here is from genome assembly GCA_046734915.1 of Acidobacteriota bacterium. GTDB lineage: Bacteria > Acidobacteriota > Vicinamibacteria > Vicinamibacterales > CAVVIG01 > VFZL01. Next base: position 11,042 of record JBKPSC010000351.1, read on the forward strand.
GGATGTCACCATTTCCCTGAGCGAGGACGCGATCAAAAGGGCCGGCATCGTGTTGGCCACCGTGGAATCCGCGCCGCTGGCCACGACGCTGCGTCTTCCAGCGGTCGTTGAGCCGAATGCCTATAAGCAGGTCAGCGTCACCCCCCTCGTATCGGGCCGGGTCACGACGGTGCTCGTCGAACTTGGTGCCGAGGTTCGTCAGGGTCAGACCTTGGCCACCCTGTTCAGCCCGGAGCTCGCGGAAGCCCAGACACGATTCATCGCGGCAAGCGCGGAACTCGAGGCGCACGAGCGGGAACTGACACGCACCGAGAAGCTCGTCGAAATCGGCTCGGCGAGTCGCCAGGAGCTCGAACGGCTGCATGCCGAGCACACAGCGCAGCGCACGAGCGTTGAGAGTGCGCGGTCGAGGCTGGAGCTGCTCGGGCTGTCGCGAGACGCGATCGACCGCTTGAAGAATGACAATTCGGTCGACCCGAGTATCCATGTCCCGGCACCTATCGGCGGCGTGGTCACACAACGCGGCGCCAACATCGGATTGAATGTCGACCCGGCTGCAAAGCTGTTCACCGTCGTTGACTTGTCGACCGTCTGGATCGTGGCGAACCTCTACGAACGTGACTTCTCGCGCGTGCGCGTCGGTGATCGGGCCACGGTCGTGTCGTCTGCCTATCCGGATCTCAAACTGCAGGGCGCCGTCAGCTACATCGAACCGCAGGTCAGCCCCGAGACACGAACGGCCAAGCTGCGCATCGAAATCGCCAACCCCCGGCGAGAACTTCGACTCGGCATGTTGGCGGAGGCGCTCATCGAAGGCGCGGATCGAACGGCGGCCACACTCGTTCCCAAGGCAGCTATTCAGCAGGTGGCCGACCGGGCGTTCGTATACATACTTTCGTCCGGCGTGCCAAACCAGTTCACGGAACGCGAGGTCCGGCTCGGATCGTCGTCCGGCGCCCACGTTCAGGTCCTTTCAGGCGTGATGCCCGGCGATCGAGTTGTGACCGAGGGTAGCTTCTTCCTGCGAGCCGAGCGCGAGCGTCTCGGACTTCGCGCGGCGGGTTGAACCATCAGCGACGACTGTTCCCACGGGTGACCTCGCCGCGGGTCCCATCGACCGTCACCTCTTCTCCGTCTACGAGGTTGGACGTGGCATTCGCCGCCGCCACGACGGCCGGAAGTGCGAACTCGCGAGCGACGATCGCCGTATGCGACAACACGCTCCCGGTGTCGGCGACGATCGCACCCGCCCGTCGAAACACCATCGTCCAGGCGGCGGACGTCGTCGGACACACCAGCACCTCGCCCGCGCGCAGCGTGTGCAGCTGGTCAGCTGTTCGAATCACTCTGACCCGCCCCCGGTAGACGCCGGACGAGACGCCAATGCCCACGATCGAGTTCCCGTTCGCCTTGGGCGGCGCAGTGAGCTCATGCTCCATTCCCCACAGCAGGGCGCGGTTGATCCGACGCGCCGGCGCGGGGAGCGCACGCAGGTCGGGCGCCTTTCCCGGCTCAGGGCCGTAGGTCATCGGTCCGGGGTTCGCTCGCACCCACGCGTGCTCTGCCTTGCGGCGGGAGACGAGGCGACGAATGTCGCGGTGCGTTCGCAGTGCCTCGCGTAACTCGTCTGCAGTGAGCATCACCGCCTCCTCAGCTCGCCCCAGGAATCCCAGGTCGACCAGCCTCCGTCCCGCTTCGAGGGCGACGCGCCGAAGGAGACCCGTCGGGAGCTGATCGGTGAGGAGTACGTTGTCCTCTCGCAGCGGATACACGCGTTCGGCGTACGCAAGCGCTGCATCGAACCGTTGCCGGGCGGATCCCGTCAACCGCGTTCGTGCCTCCTCCACGAGTGCCACCCTGGCCGCTGACAGGTCGCGCTGCCCGTTGTCGCTCAGGAGATCAGCGATCAGATCCGCCACCAGTTGCGGTTGATCCGCCACGGTCGGACAGCCCGCCTCCGGACCAATGGGACGCAGCCCCCAGAACTGGAGGTACTGACGGAGTTCCTTCGCAACTGGAGGATCGATGTCGTCCAGTCGCTTCAGGATGTCCGGCGTTCTTGCCTCCAGTAGCTCTCGTGTTGCGATCCGCTGGCCTGCGCGACGCGCGAGCGCAGCGAGTTCGTCAGTCGACGCCGTCGAGGTGTTCGACAGCCCCTGCAGCAGCCCGATTGTCTTCTGCAGGTCCCAGCCGAGCAGCTCTTCGCACGCGACCGCCAGCTCGTACAAGCCCACGGTGTGAGGTATGAACAGCGTGAAGTGCAGCTTCAGACATTGAGCATAGAAGGCTTTGAGGTCCTCGAGGTGCAGGAACAGCGCCGCGTCGTCCAAGGCGACGAGGTCCACTGCAGCGTACTGTTCGATCTCGCGCCGCAGACGAGGCCGGTCGTCGGATGCCCATTTGGCCGGCACCGTCTCGAGGTATCCCGCACCAACCGCCACGGCGGCCGCCCGCAGCTTGCGGCGCATCGATGGGACGATGCGCGCTACGAGACCGAGTAGCCACCAGGGTGGTGGGTTCTTTCCCCCGTCATCAGGTTCGACGTGGAGGTAGGGTTCGTGCCCAATGACCTTGAATTGCATGCTGTCGGGCAGCAGACCCCACGTCGCGATGGCATCATCAAGGAACTGGTCCGCACTGTGCAGCATGGCGCTGGCTGCAAAGGGGGATAGCGGCTCGGCAAAGTGAGCGGCATCCTTCAGCCACGAGCCTTTCGGAGCCTCGATGTCAGGGGCGATCGGCAGGGCCGTAATAGGCCGAGACTGTAGTAGCCGCAGCCGGTCGCCCGCGACGGCCCACTCGATGTCCTGTGGCGCGAGTCGAGCCGCTTCGGCTTTCCGCGCGAGCGCCGCCACGCGCCGCGCGAGCTCTGGCCCAATGGCCTTTTGTGGCTGCGCGATGACGGTCGCGTGCTCGTGGGTGACGAGCCATTCGTCAGCATCGATGGCGCCGCTCACGAGCTTGTCTGCGAGACCCCGCGTGGCACTCACGCGCACCTCGTCGCGGTTGCCGGTAAGTGGATTGGCAGAGAACGCGACGCCGGCCACCTCGGCCTCGACCATCTGCTGCACCAGAACCGCCATCGGGCGAACGACATGGCCGTAGCTTTCGATACGTCCGTCGTGTGCCGACTTCACGCAGGCCGCTGCGGCGTCCAGCACGGCCTCGGCACCCCGCACGTTGAGCAGCGTGTCGTACTGGCCGGCGAACGACGCGTCGGGCAGATCTTCCGCCAAGCCGGATGATCGGACGGCGACGGCCCCATCGCCGAGTCGAGCGAGCGCAGCAGCGATATCGTCACGGGACGCCTGGACGCCGGCTGGAATCACGAAGCCGTCGGGCACATCGAACCCGAGATTGCGTAAGACAGCGAGTGTCGCCGCCTTATGCCCGCAGGTACCGGCGTCAGTGGCGGCATCGAGTGGGAGAAGACTGGACATCGTCGGGACCCTAGCGTCGGCGACGGGGTGTCGCATTGGCGCCTCCCGGTGCAGGAGAAGACGACGGCTTGGTGGTGCGCTGGGTGGTGCGCTTGGCGATGGCGGCATCGAGCAGCGTACGGGTGGCCCAGGCGCTGGCTGCGGCCGCCTCGTCGGTGGACAGTCCACACTGCTCGGTCAGCAGATGCCAGCCCATCGTCGAGACGAACATCCGTATGACCGCGGTTACCTGCCGCGGCGTGAGCGGTACTTGTCCCGACTGCTCGCGGGCAATGAGCTTCTCGGCCATCAGCGAGCGCTTGCGCCAGGCGCTCATCGGCCGGCGGTTCCCGATCATCAGCATCACGTAGGCGCGGGCGTGGCGGTCGCGCAGCGCCAGCACCCGATACAGGCCCTCCACGAGCTGAGGGAGCGACGCCAGGGACCAGGGCGGCTCGGGCGCTCCGCTGCTCGCCGCCAACAACCCGTCGACGTAGTCCGAGAACGCGTCGCAGAGAGCCTGGCGCGTCGGAAAGTGGTTGTAGATGGTGCGGTGAGTCACGCCGGCCCGGTCGGCCACCGCCTGCACCGAAAAGCCGATCCCGTCCTCTGTCTCCATGATCACGTCGACCATGGCCTCGAGGATTGCGCGTCGGGTCCGTTGACGAGTGCCGACGGGGGCGGCTGCATTCATAATCTATGAACTAAGTGCATAGACTATGCATGTGACCCCCGCCTGTCAATCCGCCGGCGCAAATCGGCCGAAGGTGTCGGCCCTTGGCCGGGTCCGTCCCGCTGGACGGCGACCTCAGGGCCCTGCGCTTGCGCCACCCTGCGCCAGAGTTGGAGGACCCATCGGGCAGTCGTCTTCCATGATGGCCTGCAACGACGTCCTTTGGCCGGCCTCGAAGGCGTCAGAGAAGGCCGGGGCGCCGAGAGCATCACGCGAGACGGTCAGGTAGCGATCCTGCACGCGTGAGAACGTGACCTGCCCGGTCGCTCCCACGCTTCGGAGCAGGGCGTCCGCAGCCCCGTAGAGCCATGCCGCCTGCCTTGCACGGCCGGCGGTCGTGTCGATCATCGCGAGCGTCTGCAGGCACCATCCCGCACCGCGGCGGTCGCGAAGACTGCGACACAACGCCAGCGCCTCTGTCGCCTTGGCGTTCGCCTCGTCATACCGTTGCTCGAGGACCCGCAGTGCGGCAAGGTCTGACAGCAGGATCGCCAGCCCCCAGATCTCGCCGGCGTTGCGAAGGAAGCCCACGGCCTCTTCGAACGTCGAACCTGCCGCGTGCAGATCGCCGGCCTGCAGAGCGCAGTATCCAAGCACCCTCCATGTGAGTCCCATCGGTTGGAATGCAAGCGGCCCGACGCCACGCCGGGCAGCATCCCGCGCGTCGGTCGCGAGTGCCCGGGCCCTCATGAACTCGCCCCGTTCCAGTTCGTTGACCGCGCTGTACGCGAGCGCGTACGCTTCGGCCCATTCGTCGCCGGCCTGTCGCGCGGATGCGAGCGCCCGTGCCGTCAGCGAGCGGGTCCCCTCGGCGTCACCCTGGAAGCTGGCGAGGTGCACGAGACCGATGAGTGCGCGAGCTTCCGTCTCAGCGGGCACATCGTGCGGCGAGGAGAGTGCCCGTTCGAGGCGTTGACGGCCTTCTCCCAAATAGCCGCGTTTGAGCCAAAACCACCAGAGCGTGGTGCTCAGGCCGAGGGCATCAAGGCGGAGAATCCCATCGCCGTCGGCCCAATTGAACGCCGCCCGAAAGTTGTCGTGCTCGCGATCGAGTCGATTCAACCAGCCGACTTGATCGTGCTGGACGATCTTCTGTTCGGCCTCCCGCGCGAGTGCCAGGTAGTAGTTCACATGCGCGTCGGCGATCTCTCTGTCATCGCCTGCACGAAGGAGCCGTTCGCGCGCATATTGCCGAATCGTTTCGAGCATTCGGAACCGGCAATCGCTCCGCTCTTTGTCATCGACGATCACCAGAGACTTGTCGACGAGCCGTGAGAGCAGATCGAGGACGTCACCCGCGTCGATGCCACCACCGGCGCAGACCGCCTCGGCCGCCTCGAGGGTCCATCCGCCCGAGAATACTGACAACCTCGCCAGCATTCGACGTTCACTCTCCGACAGCAACTCGTAACTCCAATCAACCGTGGCTTTGAGCGTGCGCTGTCGCGCCACCGCGGTCCGCCCGCCGGCCGCCAGTAGCCGAAATCGATCGTCGAGCCGTTCGCGGATCTGGT
>JBKPSC010000352.1:0-11979 GCA_046734915.1 Acidobacteriota bacterium
ACGATCGATCGCGTCTGGCAGCCCGTACGAAATCGTGCAGCGCCTTCGGCGGTCGGACGGCGCCTATCGCTGGTTTCAGCACAACGGCTTTCCCGTGCGCGATTCAAGCCGCGAGATCCTTCTCTGGTGCGTGCTGTTGACAGACATCGACGAGCGGAAGCGGGCCGAGACGGAGCTCGGGGCGCTGAAGGACCAACTCTACAAAGAGAACCTCGTCCTGCGAGACGAAGTGGACCGGACATCGATGTTCGAGGAGATCGTGGGGACGTCATCGACGTTGCAGCCGGTGCTCGCCCGCGTGGCCAAGGTTGCCCGAACCGACTCCACCGTGCTGATCACTGGCGAGACCGGCACGGGCAAGGAACTGGTCGCCCGCGCCATCCACCGGCGGTCGCCGCGTGGCTCGCACGCGTTCGTCAGCGTGAACTGTGCCGCCGTTCCGCGCGACCTCATCGCATCGGAGCTGTTTGGCCACGAGAAAGGGGCGTTCACCGGGGCGACGCAACGGCGTCTCGGTCGCTTCGAGCTGGCGCACGGTGGAACCATCTTCCTCGACGAAGTTGGCGACCTGCCGATGGAGACGCAGGTCGCGCTGCTCCGTGTCCTGCAGGAGCGGGAGTTCGCGCGTGTGGGAGGGACCTCATCGGTACGTGTCGACGTGCGCGTCGTCGCCGCCACCAACCGTGACCTGCAGGCAGCGATCGAGGCTGGCACGTTCCGCAGCGATCTCTTGTATCGGTTAAATGTGTTTCCGATCGCGGTGCCGGCACTTCGCGAGCGCGCGGACGACATCCCGCTGCTGGTCGAGTACTTCATCGATCGCTACGCGCGAAAGACGGGCAAGACGATCCGGCGCGTCAACAAGCGGACGCTCCATCACCTGTGTGCGTATCGGTGGCCAGGTAATGTGCGCGAGTTGCAAAACGTGATCGAGCGCTCGGTGATCGTGTGCGAGACCGATGAATTCACCATCGATGAAAGCTGGCTCTCAGCGGCGCCGCCAACGGACAACCGTGTGTTGTCCACAACGCTCGCCGGCCACGAGAAGGCGATCATTGAAGACGCGTTGCGCGCCAGTGGTGGACGGGTGTTCGGCCCATCAGGGGCGGCAGCACGACTCGGCATTCCGCGCTCAACGCTCGAGTCGAAGATCCGTAACCTCGGGATCGACAAGAACCGCTTTCGCTCGCGACGCACCAGCCACTAACGGGTCCGCGCCTCTGTCCCGGATTTCACCAATTGGCGAAATTCTGGACAATCACAACAAGGTCCAACCCTTTCAGATTCAAGGCTTTGCGTTGGCTTATCGATTGCCTTTAACATCGGCGGCGATGCTCAGCCTTCAGCGTCACGCGAGAGCTTCCTCCCGCCAGCCAGGACGAGTCCAGCGGCTGGTCATCTGCCTTCTTGCTGTCTTGAACGCGTTGGACCTGTGCGCGCAATCCGCCTCAACCGGCGCACTGGTCGGCACGGTTACCGATCCGACTGGTGCGGTTCTGCAGAATGCTCAGCTCACCTTGCACAACAAAGGAACCCACGAGATCCGCGCCGCGATCACCGATCAGGACGGGTTATACCGCTTCTTTCTGTTGTCGCCGGGCGAGTATGAACTGACGGTGGAGGCAGTGGGCTTTGCACCGGTCGTGCTCCAAGAGCTACAGATCCGGATTACCGAGGTGCGGAGACTTGACACACCCTTAGCGGTTAAGGGAGTACGACAGGAAGTCGTGGTCGAAGCTCCGCTCATACAAACCGACAACGTCGCGCTCGGAAGAGTGATTGCCCGGGAAACGATTGAGACCCTGCCACTGGTGAACCGCAATTACACGCAGATTCTCGGCCTGACGGCCGGGACCAATACCGATGTCGTGGATGCGACACTGCTTGGTGCCGGGAGCCAGGAGATTCGCGCCAACGGCGCACGCAGTAGCGACAACAATTTCATGTTGAACGGCGTCGATGCGAACAGCTACGGCGGCAACATGACCGAGCCCACCAACAACAGCGGCGGCGGGCTGGCGATACCGGCGCCAGATACGATCGAGGAGTTCAAGGTTCAGAATTCGCTCTACGACGCTCAGTATGGCCGCGGCGGCGGCGCCAACGTACTCGTCGAGACCAGATCAGGCACGTCCCAGCTTCACGGGAGCGCGTACTATTTCGGCCGCGATGACGCCCTGAACGCGAACAACTTCTTTGCAAATGCTACCGGAGTCCAGAAGGGCGACTTTCGCCGTCACCAGCCGGGCGTGACTCTGGGCGGGCTCATACCCTGGTTCGGGAAGCGGGCATTTTTCTTCGTTTCGTATCAAGCCACGCGGGATGTGAATGCAGCATCGCTCGCCAGCAGTGTGCGATCCCTCAGTCTGCCGCCGATTCCGGCGATACGCACGCCCGCATCTCTCGGAGCGATCTACGGTGGGCAAACGGGACTCTTCGGAGGCGTGCAGATCGCGCGCGATGGTTCAAACATCAATCCAGTCGCTATGAACTTGCTGAATGCGAGGAACCCGGACGGATCGTTCGTCATTCCCAGTCCCCAGATTACTGGCAGCGGTGTCAACTACACAGCTGTCTTGCCAGGACGCTACGACGAAGACCAGTTCAATACGAACATCGACGTGAACCTCGGTAAGAGCGATAGATTGTCCGCGAAGTTCTTCTTTTCGAATTCGGATCAGCGGGTGCCCTTCTCCGGCGCCACCGTACCAGGGTTCCCGGCGCTTCGTGACTTCGACAACCGCAATTTGGCGATTGCGCAGACACACGTCTTCTCCCCACAGGTCGTCAATCAATTCCGCGCCGGCTTCTCTCGCATCGCCAGTCGAAGCGCGGTCTCGAGTCCACTGACGGCTCAATCCGTGGGGATTACCCGTGTGAACGACCCCCAGGAGCGGAGCCTGCCGCACATCCAGATACTGGGCGCTCTCCAGCTTGGCAATGCCACGAACGACAAGAATGAGACGGCGAACAATAATTTCTATGTGTCCGACACGGTCTCGTGGTCGCGAGGCCCGCACAATCTTCGTTTTGGTGCCGAGATATTCCGCAACCAATTCGTGAATGGGCCGGATAACACGGACGGATCGTTCCTCTTTCTTTCCTTTCCCGATTTTCTGATCGGTTTGCCGGCCGGGCCCGCCAGTGAGGGCGGCAATGGCACACCTTTATCCAATGTGTACCTGGCGCAGGCCAGTGCGATTGTCCCGCACAGCGACTTGCGCTCGACAGCCGCTCATTTCTTCGCGGTGGACGACTGGAGAATCTCGGCCACGCTCAGCATCAATGCAGGGCTCCGTCTCGAGGTGAACGGCCAGCAGAGCGAAGCGCACGGGCAGATAGCGAACTTCAACCCTGAATTCTACGTTCCACCTCCACCCGGCGGGTTTACGAACCTCAGTACATCCGGATTCGTCCTGCCAGACAACTACGAGGGACCTGCTCCGGAAGGATTTCCGCGCTCGAATTCAACGCTCGTCGATGACCCGCTTCAACTGCATGCACAACCACGCATCGGCTTGGCATGGCGGCCTTCTTCATCACGCGATATCGTCGTCAGAACTGGCTATGGACTGTACGCGAACCGCGTCAGTTTCTTTGGATCCGCCGTTGACCTCGCGTTCAATCCACCTTTCCAGTACTCGCGGAACCTGGTCGGTGCCGCCAATGCAGCATCGAGCCTGCAACATCCGTTTCCTGTGCTGCCGCTGCCCTCGTCTTTTCCTAACTTCGCCGCGCTCCCAGGTCCGCCATACACGGGGGATCGGATCCCTTTGCTCGGCATCGCGACCGATCCGGATTTCAAGGACGCGACATTTCAGCACTATGGCCTGGAGACTCAGTATCAACACCACAGCTTTCTATTCTCGCTCGCCTACGCAGGTGCGAGAGGCATTCACCTTGCCGTGTCACGGAGCAACAACCAACCTGCGCTGGCAAGTCCCGCCGGTCCGGTCAATGGGTTGACCACCAACTCCGTTACCAATGCCGCCGAGCGAGTTCCTTTTCCAGGCATAGCCCCGCTGGTGTTTGGGGTCGAAAGCATCGGCACATCGCGATACGACTCGCTGCAGGCGACAGTCAACAAACGTATGAGCCGCGGCTTTCAGTTCCTGGCGGCTTACACCTTGTCGCGATCCGTTGACTCAGCCCAGGACAGTCTCGGGTCTGCTGCTTTTGGCGTTTACGGCGCGACGGTGTTCGGTGAGCAAGTCTTCAACGATCAGAATGACGTGCCGGCGCAGCGAGGACCGTCGGATTTCGACCGCAGACACAGGTTCGTGCTCAGCGAAACCTGGGAACTGCCGCAGCCGGGAAGGCTTCATGGATTGGCCGCAGGCTGGGCAATCTCCGGAGTCTGGACGCTCCAGTCGGGGCTCCCTTTCAGCATTCTTGACAGTACTGCGGGCACGCTCTTTGGACCGGCCACGTACTTCACGACTGGGAGTCTGGCACCGGGGAAGACTCTCGAGGATGCGGTTCTGCACGGCAACGTGAGTAGCCGCGTCAATCAGTTCTTCAACACGAGCGTGTTTGTCCCTGCGCCATTCATTCCTGATGGCGGGTTGATCGATGGAAAGTTCCCAGTGACTGGTGGCGGGACAATCTTCGGAAACTTAGGAAGGAACGTGCTGAGAGGACCTGGTCAGCACAATGTCGACGTGGCGCTCATCAAGCACACGAGGCTGGGCGAGAAGGCCCGCATGGTGTTTCGCTGGGAGGTCTTCAACGTCTTCAATTGGTCCAACTTCGCGAATCCCGCGAGCGATGTCTCGAGTCCGGGCACGTTTGGAAAGATCAGCACGATGAGCGTGAACCCTCGCATCATGCAATTCGCGTTGAAGCTGGAATTCTGAACGTGTGATGGAGAGAGATGACCGCCCATTCGACGTCCTTTGGGAGAACGGCGAGCGTCTCTACCGCAGAATCTGGCGCGGCGTGGACAACGGCGGGCGTCGCGAGTTCCTCGTGGCGCAGGCCCGCGCCGAGCACCCGACACCCGCCACGGTCAATCGTCTGACGCACGAGTATGGCCTGAAGGATTACCTCGCTTCCCCGTGGGCACTCCAGCCGCTGGAGTTGATGCGTGAACACGGCCAGACGATGTTGGTACTCGAGCCCACGAAAGCAAGGCCGCTCGACGAGATGATCGGGCCGGGGCTGCCGGTCGGAACGTTCCTGCGACTTGCCATCGCGGTGACCACCGCCGTGGCACGTCTCCATCAGAGCGGTCTCGTTCACAAAGACATCAAGCCGGGCAACATCCTCATCGATCCGGAGAGCGGTCAGGCCCGCCTCACCGGTTTCGGGATTGCTTCTCGTCTTCCCCGTGAGCGTCAAACGCTGGAGCCGCCCGAGGTCATGGCGGGAACGCTGTCCCATATGGCGCCTGAGCAGACCGGGAGGATGAATCGCTCCGTCGATTCCCGCAGCGACCTCTACTCACTGGGAATCACGCTCTATCAAGCGCTCACCGGAAGGCTCCCCTTTAACGCCAACGACCCGATGGAGTGGCTGCATTGCCACATCGCGAGAAAGCCAGCGCCGCCGAAAGCTGGTTTCGAAGAAATTCCGCGGCAGCTCGCCGCCATCGTCATGAAGCTGCTCGCCAAAACGCCAGAGGAACGCTACCAGACCGCGACCGGGGTCGAGGCTGATCTTCGGCGTTGCCACGACGACTGGAACAGCCGGGGTGCGATCGCGGAGTTTTCGCTCGGCGCGCGCGACCACTCCGCTCGCCTGCTGATCCCCGAGAAGCTATACGGGCGAGAGCGCGAGGTCGAGACGCTTCTTGCCGCTTTCGATGCCGCGTCCACGAGCGCCACGCCGCAACTGATGCTCGTCAGCGGATACGCCGGCATCGGAAAGTCCTCTGTCGTCAGCGAGCTGCACAAAGTGCTAGTCCCGACTCGAGGCTTGTTCGCCTCGGGCAAGTTCGATCAGCTGACGCGTGACGTTCCGTATGCCACTTTGGCTCAAGCCTTCCAGAGCCTGATCCGTCAGCTTCTCAGCAAGCCCGAGGCGGAACTCACCAAGTGGCGCGATCAGCTGCGCCAGGCACTGAATCCAAACGGCGCGCTGCTCGTCGACCTCATTCCTGAACTGAAGTTCGTGATCGGCGAGCAGCCGCAGGTTCCCGAGGTGCCGCCACCGACCGCGAAGGCTCGATTCCAGATGACTCTTCGCAGGCTGATCGGTGCGTTCGCCCGTGACGAGCATCCGCTGGCGCTGTTCCTCGACGATCTCCAGTGGCTCGATGGGGCAACGCTTGATCTTCTGGAGACCATCCTGGTCCAGCCTGAACCGCAGCATTTGCTCCTGATTGGAGCCTACCGCGACAACGAGGTTGGTGCGGCGCATCCGCTAAAGCGGATGTTGTCGGTGATCCGCGACAGCGGTGTGGTCGTGCGCGAAATCGTGCTCGGGCCGCTCGAGAATCAAGACCTGACCTGGTGGTTCGCGGAGGCGCTTCGGTGTCCGCCCGAGCGCGCGCGGCCGCTGGCGCAGCTGGTGCACGAGAAAACTGCCGGCAATCCCTTCTTCGCCAATCAATTCCTGCAGGAGCTCGTCGACGATGGGCTGATTACATTCGATCCTGGCGATGCCAGATGGCGCTGGGACCTGCGGCCGATCCGAGTCAAGGGCTACACAGACAACGTCGTCGAGCTCATGGTCGGCAAGTTGACCCGTCTCCCGCTCAAAACTCAGGAAGCTTTGAAGACACTGGCGTACCTCGGGAGCAGGGCCGACGCGTACACGCTCGCGATGGTTCACGGAGCGTCGGAGGAGCAGGTCCACGCCGATTTGTGGGAGGCGCTCAGGCTGCAGCTGATCGTTCGATCGTACGACTCATACCGGTTCGTGCACGACCGGGTGCAGGAGGCGGCGTATTCTCTCATCGGCGAAGAGCAGCGTGCCGCGCAGCATCTCCGGATTGCCAGGCTCTTGATCACGCAGATCGCGCCTGACAAGCAAGAGGAGGCCGTGTTCGAAATCGTCGGCCACTTCAATCGCGCATCCGCCCTCATCACATCGCCGAATGAACGCGAGCAGGTTGTCGCGCTGAATCTCCAGGCGGGCAAGCGTGCAAAAAACGCCGCGGCCTTCGCCTCGGCGCTGACCTATCTGACCTCCGCTTGGGAATTGCTGGACAAGGACGGCACCCAGCGGCGCGACCTCGTCTTCGAGCTCGAGCTGTATCTCGCCGAGTGTGAGTTCCTGACCGGGGACGTACGGTCGGCGGAACAACGACTCAAGACGCTCTCGTCGCGTGCCGCAAGTGTGGTCGAGCGTGCAGCGGTGGTTTGCCTGCAGACGGATCTCTACTTCGCCCTCCAACGGCATGAACGGGGCCTGGAGGAGGCTGCCGATTGCCTGCATCAGGCGGGGCTCGACATTCCGTTACGCCCGACGGAGGCGCAGGCGCGCGCTGCCTACGTTCGAACTTTGTCGAAACTCGATGGCGTGGGGCTCGAGGAGATCGCAGCACTGCCGTTGATGACCGACCCGACGTCTCGGGCGATCCTCGATGTGTTGGCTAAGATCTCGTCGACTGCGACGGTCGTGGGCGATGACTTCCAGATCCTGATCGCGTCGGCCGCAATCGATCTCACCCTTCAACGTGGCATCCACGACGGTTCGTGCTTCGCGTTCGTGTGGCTCGGGTACGTCGCTGGGTGGCTCTACGGCAGCCTCGACGCGTGTTTTCGCTTCGGACAGCTTGGCTATGAATTGATCGAGCGAAAAGGGCTACGCCGGTTCGAGGGCTATATCTGCCTCATTTTCTCGACCGAAGTGATGCCGTGGGCGAAACATGTCCTGAGTTGCCGCCCCGTGATCGAGAGGACCTTCGAGGTCTCGCACAACACTGGCGATCGCATCTGGGCCGTTGCGAGCCGCAACATCCTGCTCTCCAACCTGCTGCTGGCAGGCGATGCGCTCGTTGACGTCGCACGTGAGGCCGAAGGCTGCCTGGCGTTCTGTAAAACGGCTGCCTTTACCGATTACACCGATGCCGTCGCGACTCAGGCCGCGTTCATTCGGAACCTGCGAGGTCTGACGCCCCGGTTCGGCTCGCTCGACGACGAGGAGTTCGACGAGCGCCGGATGGAGAACCATTTTGCGACGCAGCCTCACATCGAAGGCATCGAGTATTGGTACTGGGTCCGCAAGCTGCAGGCTCGTTTCTTCGCGGGGAACTACGCCGCGGCCCTCGAGGCGTCGCGCCGCGCGCAGGGTCTCCTGACGAAGTCGCCCGGTATGCTCGAGCGAGCTGAGCACGAGCTCTACAGTGCACTCACCCATGCCGCCATGTGCGACTCTCCATCGAGCGGCGAAGGCCCGCAGCACCTCGAGGCGATCGTTGCACATCATCAGCAGCTGGAGGTGTGGGCCCGCCACTGCCCCGAGAACTTCGAAAACCGGGCACTCCTTGTCGCCGCGGAGATCGCGCGCCTCGAGGGACGCCATCCCGACGCGACGGGACTCTACGAGCATGCCATTCGTTCGGCACGCGACAACGGTTTCGTCAACAACGAGGCGCTCGCTCTCGAAATCGCCGCGCGCCTCTACGCGGGTCGTGGGCTCGACCGGATCGCCAAGGCCTACGCGCAAGATGCTCGCGATTGTTATCGGCAGTGGGGTGCCGATGGAAAAGTGCGGCACCTCGAAGCACAGTATCCGTTTCTCACAGACCAACATCCGTCGTCCGATCCGACGCGGACAGTGTTGGCGCCAGTTGAACACTTCGACCTCGCAACCGTGCTCAAAGTGTCGCAGGCGGTGCAGGGTGAGACAGACCTGGAGACGTTGACCGCGGCCATCATGCGGCTGGGTCTGGAGCACGCGGGCGCCGAGCGAGGCCTGTTGATCCTTTCGCACGGAGACGGCTATCGAATCGAGGCCGAAGCCAGGAGCACTGATGAGAGGGTGATGGTCGACTTACGGCAAACCAGCATCGAGGCCGGCGATCTACCACAGTCGATTCTCCAGTACGTGCTCCGCACCCGAGAGCGCCTCCTCCTGCAGGAGGCGGCGGCGAGCGAATTCGCCGACGACGAGTACTTGCGGCGCCATCACGCGCGGTCCGTGCTGTGCGTCCCGCTGCTCAAGCAAACCCGGCTGGTGGGGGTCATCTATCTCGAGAACAACCTGACGTCCGGCGCGTTCACCCCCGCCCGGATGGCGCTCCTCGAGGTTCTCGCGTCGGACGCGGCCATCTCGCTGGAGAACGCGCGTCTCTACCAGGAAATCAGCGCGTTGAAGGATCAACTCTACAAAGAGAATCTGGTGCTGCGCGACGAAGTGGACCGGACCTCGATGTTCGAGGAGATTGTCGGGACCTCCCCCGCGCTGCAACCGGTCCTCACGCGCATGGGCAAGGTCGCCCGGACCGACTCCACCGTGCTGATTACCGGGGAGACCGGCACCGGCAAGGAACTCGTCGCCCGCGCGATCCATCGGCGGTCGGCGCGTGCCTCGCACGCGTTCGTCAGCGTCAACTGCGCGGCGGTGCCGCGTGACTTGATCGCGTCGGAACTGTTTGGGCACGAGAAAGGCGCGTTCACCGGGGCGACGCAACGGCGTCTCGGTCGCTTCGAGCTGGCGCACGGTGGAACCATCTTCCTCGACGAGATCGGCGAGCTGCCGATGGAAACGCAGGTCGCGCTGCTTCGGGTGCTCCAGGAGCGCGAGTTCGAGCGCGTCGGGGGGTCCTCATCGGTCCAGGTTGACGTGCGCGTCGTCGCCGCCACGAACCGCGACTTGCAGGCGGCGATCGAGGCCGGCATGTTCCGCAGCGATCTCTTCTATCGCCTGAACGTGTTTCCGATCGCGGTGCCGGCGCTGCGCGAGCGTGCCGACGACATCCCGCTGCTCGTCGAATACTTCATCGATCGCTACGGGCGGAAGGCGGGCAAGACACTCCGCCGCATCAACAAGCGGACGCTCGACCACCTGCGCTCATATCCGTGGCCGGGCAACGTGCGGGAGCTGCAGAACGTGATCGAGCGATCGGTCATTGTGTGTGACACGGATGAGTTCACCGTCGATGAGAGCTGGCTGTCGGCGAGGCCTGCAGTCGCAGGTCGCGTCGGATTGTCCGGCACAGTCGAAGCTCACGAAAAGGCAGTCATCGAGGAGGCCTTGCGGGCGTGCGGCGGGCGGGTCTACGGACCAGCCGGGGCCGCGGCGCGGCTCGGCATTCCGCGCTCCACTCTCGAATCGAAAATTCGCGCATTCCGAATCAACAAACATCGATTCCGCCTTTGACCGGCTAACCAGGTCGTTGTTGTCCAGGATTTCGCCAATTGGCGAAGTTCGCCAATTATCGATGCAACCAACCCGTTTAGATTCAACGTCTTGCCTTGGCCTCGCGATTGCTGACCTCTGGAGCGAGGACCACATGTTGAAGATCCAGCGCATAGCCAATGGCGACGTTGTCCTCACCTTGAGCGGTCGGCTGGGAGCGGACAACGTCAGCGAATTGTCCGCGCTGCTTGCCGCAGAACCCGCGGGCCGAGCGCTAGTGCTGGATCTCAAGGATGTTGTCCTCGTCGATCGAGAGACTGTTCGGTTCCTCCGAGAGCGCGAAGGCGACGGCATCACGCTTCGTAACTGTCCGCCGTACATCCGGGAATGGATTGCGCGCGAAGAAGAGCAGGGCATGAACTTCGGTGCGATGGGTGAATCGGATTGACGATTGGGGTTGGCCAATGAATGCCAGACATGCAGCCATCGATTTCGTTGACCGTGAAGGTCAGACGACTTGGACGCCGGGGGTAATCGCGGGACAACCGGCAAATCGCCGCCTCTCGTCGCCGGACGACGGCCGGCATATGGACGTCCCGATCGGCACATCGCGCGCGTGGCGAGAGGTAATCAACCGTGCGACGCGTGTGGCCGCGACGGAAGCGACGACGTGTATTCAAGGCGAGTCTGGTACCGGCAAGGAAGTGATCGCGCGGTTCATCCATCAGCGTTCGCAACGAAGCCGGGCCCCGTTCATTGCGATCAATTGCGCGGCGTTGCCGGAGCAACTCCTTGAGGCCGAGCTGTTCGGATTCGAGCGTGGAGCCTTCACCGGCGCGCAGCAATCGAAGCCAGGCCAGATTGAATTGGCGGCTGGTGGCGTCCTGTTTCTTGACGAAGTCACCGAGATGACCGCCGCGGCGCAGGCGAAATTTCTGCGTGTGTTGCAGGAGCGTGAGTTCCTCCGCCTGGGCGGCACGCGGCCGGTTTGCGTCAACGTCCGCGTTATCGCGGCCACCAATCGAAATCTGGACGACGCGGTTGCGCGAGCCGAATTCCGTGCGGATCTCTATTACCGTCTCAACGTCTTCGATATTCGCATTCCTCCCCTACGCGAGCGGCGCGACGACATTCTGCCGCTCGCGATCGGCTTTCTCAGCGAGTTCACCGGCGCCGGAGTGGCATTGACGCCAGAGGCGATAGAAGCACTGCGCCGTCACGAATGGCCCGGCAATGTTCGTGAGCTGCGAAACGCGCTCGAGCGAGCCCTGATCATATGCGACGGATCGGTCATCGATGTCGAGCACCTCTGCCTGCGAGCGAGCACCGGGATTCCACTCTCCAGCATCAACGATCTGGAGACGCTTGAGAAGAGAGCGGTTGAACGAGCCATGCGGGAGACCGATGGCAACAAGGTGAAGGCGGCCAAACAACTCGGCATCTCGCGTATGCAGTTGTACGGCCGGCTCCGGAAGTTCGGATTCGAGAACGCGTGATTCGCTCGATCGGCGCGAGAACTGTCGCTCTTACTGCTGCCACCCGCCGCCGAGCGATCGTAAATCTGGACGAGCGACTGGAGTTCGCGGAGCTGCGCCTGCGCGAGATTGAGGGGCCGCAAAGAATCGTGTTTCACTATCGATGACTTCGAGCTAGCTCGCAGCACCGCCCCGGTATCGCTGGCGTGCGGAGAGGGTGCGTTACACGACCAGCCGATTCAGCACGGCGTTCTGA